>NZ_JBVHTO010000013.1:0-389074 GCF_055565855.1 Streptomyces sp. NPDC028308 | reverse complement strand
GGCGTAGACGGCAACACTCGCGATCCCGGCATCCCGGCACGCCCGGGCCACGCGGACAGCGATTTCGCCACGGTTGGCGATGAGCACCTTGCGCACGATGGCTCCCTCCTTGAAACAAGCCGAGTTTAGGGACAGCCGACACGACCTTTCGACCCGTCCCCAATGGTGAGCTTGCCCACACGGAGCGTGATCCGAGGCTCGCTCGGCCCGCGAAATCCCTTGTCGCACCGCGGTACGCAGGAATCCTCCCCTGAACCCTAGCCCTCCGGTGTGGTCAAGGTCTCTGTGAGAGCGTGCTGCGCCCCACAGGGTTTCTTTGTGGAGTCCCTACGAATGGCCCAATGATTCTTTGCCCTGCGCCGAGCCCTTGTCCCACGGTTTACCCGTTAGTAGCGTTCGCTTGTCTCGAACGTACTTGGGGTAACAGCACGCGGAAGTGGGTGGGGACCGGTGGTGCGCAGACCGGCGGCGTGGGTGGCGGCGATCGTGCTCTTCGTGGAGGCGGTCGGCATTGCGCTGCTGAACTGGTACCTCGGCATGGTCGTCGACCGGCAGGACATGTCCCTGGCCGGGCTCGACCCGCACAAGATGTCCGTCTCCTCGAAGGCCGGGGGGCTGGTCTTCGGCCTGTACTTCGCGCTGTGCGGCCTGGCCGCGCTGCTGGTGGCGCTGCGCGACCGGCCCCCGGCCGGCATCGGCCGCATCCTGCTGATCAGCGCCGCCGTGGTGCACGCGCTGCTCGGCGCCTTCGCCGTGGGCCTGGTCGGCTGGGGCGCGTTCGTCTTCATGATGGTGGTGCTCGGGCTGATCGTGCTCGTCCTCGTGGCGTACGACCGCCGGACGGGCCCGGCGGCCGCGGCGCCGGAGAAGGACGGCGGCGACGGCGGGGGAGCGCCGGTCACGGCGCCCCCGGCCCCCACGGCGGGCTGATCACCCCTCGCGCGGCGTCCACAACTCCGTGATGCCCACGCCCAGTTGCGCCAGCAGTCGGCGCACCGTGGGCAGGGAGATGCCGATGACGTTGCCGTGGTCGCCGTCGATGCCCTCGACGAACGGGGCCGAGCGGCCGTCGAGGGTGAACGCCCCGGCCACGTGGAGGGGTTCGCCCGAGGCGACGTACGCGGCGATCTCGGCGTCGGTGGGCTCGCCGAAGCGCACCACGGTGGACGCGGTCGCCGACACGTAGCGCTTGGCCGTGGTGTCGTAGATGCAGTGCCCGGTCTGAAGGGTGCCGGCCCGGCCGCGCATCGCCTTCCAGCGGGCGGTGGCCTCCTCGGCGTCGGCGGGCTTGCCGAGCGCCTCTCCGTCCAGGTCCAGGACCGAGTCGCAGCCGATCACGAGCGCGCCCTGGACCTCGGGCCGTGCCGCGACGACGGATGCCTTCGCCTCCGCGAGCGCGAGGGCGAGCTCGGCGGGCGTCGGGGCGGTGACGGTGTCCTCGTCGAAGCCGCTCACGATCACCTCGGGAGCGAGTCCGGCCTGCCGCAGCAGGCCGAGCCGGGCGGGGGACTGGGAGGCGAGCACGAGACGGCGGCGCGGCTGATCGGTCATGCCGTCAGGGTATCGGCGCGGCCAGGGCGTCCCGGGCCGTGCCGGGCGCGGTCATCTGACGCCGAGGACGATCATCGCGAGCATGATGGCGAGCGCCATGAGGACACCGAGGCGGCGCAGCATGTTCTGCATGTCGCGCAGTTCCTCGGGCGGCTCGTTCTCGGGGTCGGACCACAGCATGTCTCCGATCGTGCGTCGGCGCGGTCCCGGGCGCCTGAGTACGCGTACTCAACTTCTCTAAACGGTTCCACCGTTCCATTAGGCGTCACTGCCTGCTACCGTCATGAGTGCCACTAAAGGAACCACGGTCCCTTTTAGAGAGGAACGCCTGTGTTCACCACCGCCTGGACGGCAGCCCCCCAGCTCCCCGCCGAGGGCTTCACGCCCAACCGCTCGCGCGAGGGCTTCTGGCGTCAGTCGCTGCGCCAGACCGTCCGTGTCAGCGCGGGCGGCGACCGCCTCCGCGTCCGCCTCTCCAACGACTACGGGTTCTCGCCCTTGCGGATCGCGGGTGCCACGGTCGCCCGTGCGGCCGCCGGAGCCGCCGTCGAGCCCGGCTCATTCAGGCGGCTGGAATTCGAGGGGGCGTACGCCGTCGCGGTCCCGGCGCGCGGCAGTGTGCTGAGCGATCCGGCGGGCCTCACCCTGGCGGCGGGGGAGTCACTGACGGTCACCCTGCATCTCGACGCCGTCACCGGCCCCGCGACCTTCCACGCGCAGGCGTTCACGACCGCCTATCGGGGTCCGGGCGACCTGCTGGACGACGTCACGGGCGACGGCTTCGAGGAGTCCGACGAGTCCTGGTACTTCCTGTCGGCCGTCGAGACCGACGCGGGCCGCGGTGACGCCGTCGCGCTCTTCGGGGACTCCGTCACGGACGGCTTCGGCTCGACCCCGGGCGCCGACCGCCGCTGGTCCGACGCGCTCGCGGAGCTCACCGGCCGGCCCGTGCTCAACGCGGGCATCGGCGGGAACCTGCTGCTCAACGACTCCGCCTGGTACGGCGAGAGGGGCGTCCACCGGCTGGCCCGGGACGTCCTGCGCCACCCGGGCGTCGACACCCTCGTCGTGCTCCTGGGCCTCAACGACATCGGCTTCAGCGAGACCCGCGAGCAGCCCACGTACCACCCGGCGCCGGTCGTCGAGGCGGACGAACTGATCGACGGCCACCGGGCGTTGATACGGCAGGCCCGCGCGGGCGGCCTGCGGGTGATCGGCTCGACCCTGCTGCCGTTCGGCGGCTCCGACCACTGGGGCGAGCACGCGGCGAAGGTGAGCCACGAGATGAACGAGTGGATCCGCGCCTCGGGGGAGTGGGACGCGGTGGTGGACCTCACGGTGGCGCTGGCCGACCCGGCGGACCCGGACCGGCTGCACCCCGCGTACGACTTCGGCGACCACCTGCACCCGAACGACGCCGGATACGCGGTGATGGCCGAAGCCGTCGCGGAACTGCTCTGAGCCGGAACCTATCCGGGCCAGTACGTGCGGCCCCACGCCCGCGGGCTCGGCGCGGGCATCCGGCGCAGCGCCAGCCGCGCCGGGTCCGCCCAGGCCTCCCGCTCGCGGGGCGCGCCGGACGGCGTCTCCGCCGCCACGGCGCGCGCCCGCACCACCGCGAGTGCGGCGGCCAGCTCCTCCGGGGTCGGATTGCCCCGTACGACCTTGATCGTCATGACCGCTCCCTGGGGACTAGAGGGGGATGTTGCCGTGCTTCTTCGGCGGCAGGGACGCGCGCTTGGTCCGCAGCTGGCGCAGCCCCCGCACGACGTGGGCGCGGGTGTCGGACGGCATGATCACGCCGTCGATGTAGCCGCGCTCGGCGGCCGTGTACGGGTTCAGGAGGGCGTCCTCGTACTCCTGGATGAGCCGCGCCCGGGTCGCCTCGCCCTCCCCGGCGGCCTCCGCGGCCGCGATGGTGCGGCGGTGCAGGATGTTCACCGCGCCCTGCGCGCCCATCACCGCGATCTGCGCGGTCGGCCACGCCAGGTTGAGGTCGGCGCCCAGGTGCTTGGAGCCCATGACGTCGTAGGCGCCGCCGAAGGCCTTGCGGGTGATGACCGTGATCAGCGGGACGGTCGCCTCGGCGTACGCGTAGATGAGCTTGGCGCCGCGGCGGATGATGCCGGTGTGCTCCTGGTCGACGCCCGGCAGGAAGCCCGGCACGTCCACGAAGGTGAGCACCGGGACGTTGAAGGCGTCGCAGGTGCGCACGAACCGCGCGGCCTTCTCGCTCGCGTCGATGTCCAGGCAGCCCGCGAACTGCATCGGCTGGTTGGCGACGATGCCCACCGGCTGCCCCTCGACCCGGCCGAAGCCGGTGAGGATGTTCGGTGCGAAGAGCGCCTGCGTCTCGAAGAACTCCGCGTCGTCCAGGACGTGTTCGATCACGGTGTGCATGTCGTACGGCTGGTTCGCACTGTCCGGCACGATCGTGTCCAGCTCGCGGTCCTCGTCCGTCGGCGTGAGGTCCGCCTCCTCGGGGAAGACCGGCGGCTCGCTGAGGTTGTTGGACGGCAGGTACGACAGCAGCTGCTTGACGTACTCGATGGCGTCCTTCTCGTCGCCCGCCATGTGGTGGGCCACGCCGGACGCGGAGTTGTGCGTGCGGGCGCCGCCCAGCTCCTCGAAGCCGACGTCCTCACCGGTCACCGTCTTGATGACGTCCGGGCCCGTGATGAACATGTGCGAGGTCTGGTCGACCATGATCGTGAAGTCGGTGATCGCGGGCGAGTAGACCGCGCCGCCCGCACAGGGGCCGACGACCAGGCTGATCTGCGGGATGACGCCCGAGGCGTGGGTGTTGCGGCGGAAGATCTCGCCGTACATGCCGAGCGCGCTGACGCCCTCCTGGATGCGGGCGCCGCCGGAGTCGTTGATGCCGATGACCGGGCAGCCCGTCTTCAGCGCGAAGTCCATCACCTTCATGATCTTCTGCCCGAAGACCTCGCCCAGGGCGCCGCCGAAGACGGTGAAGTCCTGTGAGAACACGGCGACGGGGCGGCCGTCGACCGTGCCGTACCCGGTGACGACACCGTCTCCGTACGGGCGGTTCTGCTCCATGCCGAAGTCGGTCGAGCGGTGTCGCGCGAACT
This sequence comes from Streptomyces sp. NPDC028308, assembly GCF_055565855.1. NCBI lineage: Bacteria > Bacillati > Actinomycetota > Actinomycetes > Kitasatosporales > Streptomycetaceae > Streptomyces > Streptomyces sp. NPDC028308. Next base: position 384,428 of record NZ_JBVHTO010000013.1, on the reverse strand, counting down.
CGTCCAGCTCGACGAAGGAGCCCTCGTCGAGGAGGAGTTCGATGCGCTCACGCGCCGTCAGCTTGCCCTTGGCGTGCTGCTTCTCGACGGCGCGCTCCGAGCCGGCGTGCGTCGCCTCTTGGATGCGCCGCTGCAGATCCGCGAGCTTGCCCGCGGTGGTGTGGATGTCGGGGTGGTGCAGCTCTTCCGGCTCGGACATCGGGATGCGGCTCCCTGCCTGCTCAGTGGGGACGTGAGGGTGACGTGCTCAGGGGTTTGCTACTGACTCGTAGGGTAGTGGCGCGGATACCGTTCGGCAGTGCGGCGTTTACCACACCTAGGGTGGGTTGCATGACGCCGCGAGATTCCTCAGACGCGCACGACGAGCCCGGTGACGGCCCGCGCGCGAGCCGCTGGTCGGACCTGGACCGTCCGCCCCTGAACGTCGCCGCCCTGCGCCGGGCACTGGTCCGGGAGGGCGGCCTGTGGTCCTCGCTCGACGTGGTACCCGCGACCGGCTCCACCAACACCGACCTGGCCGGACGGGCCGGGACGCTGGCCGAGGGCGCCGTCCTCGTCGCCGAGGAGCAGCACGCCGGACGCGGCCGGCTGGACCGCCGGTGGACCGCTCCGGCCCGCTCCGGCCTCTTCTTCTCCGTGCTGCTGAAGCCCGCCGAGGTGCCCGTCGAGCGCTGGGGCTGGCTGCCGCTGCTCGCCGGGGTCGCCGTGGCGACGGCGCTGCCGCGCGCCGCGGGCGTGGACACGGCACTCAAGTGGCCCAACGACCTGCTGGTCACCGTCGACGGCGAGGAGCGCAAGGCCGGCGGCATCCTCGCCGAGCGGGCCGGCACCGACGGTGTCGTCATCGGCATCGGCCTCAACGTCACCCTGCGCAAGGACGAACTGCCGGTGCCGGGCGCCGGGTCGCTCGCCCTCGCCGGCGCCGTCTCGACGGACCGCGACACGGTCCTGCGGGCCCTGCTGCGCTCGCTGGAGGAGTGGTACGGCAGGTGGCGGGCGGCCGGCGGCGACCCCGCGGCCTCGGGTCTGCAGGAGACGTACGCCGCCGGGTGCGCGACGCTGGGTCGAGTGGTCCGGGCCGAACTCCCCGGGGACACGTCGATCACCGGTGAGGCGGTGGCCGTCGACGGTGACGGGCGCCTGGTGCTGGCCACCGAGGAAGGCGTGCAGCAGCCGGTGGGCGCGGGGGACATCGTGCACCTGCGGCCCGCCTGATCCGGGGCCGCCGATCGCCGGGCCCGGGGGCGTTCGAGAAGCGGAGCCCGGGGCAGGAGTCCCAGGTCGGCGCGGGAAGCGGCGGCCGGAGCGAAAGGTTTCGAGGCCGGCCCCACGACCGTACGAGTCAGGAGTGAGCCAGCGCACACCTGCCGTAGAGTTGAGCGCGGTCGATACCTGACCGCGGCAGATCGGAAGGGCAGCAGGCGTGACCGTCGACGACACGGGCTCCGGCACGGGTGCACACCCCGATCCCGACGCCGAGCCGGCGCGCACCGCCGAGCGGGCCGCCGACGCGCCGCGAGGCCGCACCGACGCGCACGGGCGTACGGACGCACCGGCCGGCCGCACCGAGGCGCACGACCGGGTGGACTCCGAGGACGACCAGGGTGAGGGCGACCCGCTCGCCCTGCGGCTCGAACAGCTCATCCTCGGCGCCGAGCGCCGCTACACCCCCTTCCAGGCGGCCCGCAGCGCGGGCGTCTCCATGGAGCTGGCGTCCCGTTTCTGGCGGGCCATGGGTTTCGCCGACATCGGCCAGGCCAAGGCACTCACCGAGGCGGACGTCCTCGCCCTGCGCCGCCTCGCCGGTCTCGTCGAGGCCGGACTGCTCAGCGAGGCGATGGCCGTGCAGGTGGCCCGCTCGACCGGGCAGACGACGGCGCGGCTCGCCGAGTGGCAGATCGACTCCTTCCTGGAGGGCCTGACCGAGCCGCCCGAGCCGGGCATGACCCGCACCGAGGTGACGTACCCCCTGGTCGAGCTGCTCCTGCCCGAGCTGGAGGAGTTCATCGTCTACGTCTGGCGGCGCCAGCTCGCCGCCGCGACCGGCCGGGTCGTCCAGGCCGCGGACGACGAGGAGATGGTCGACCGGCGGCTGGCCGTCGGTTTCGCGGACCTGGTCGGGTTCACGCGGCTGACCCGCCGTATGGAGGAGGAGGAACTCGGCGAACTCGTCGAGGCCTTCGAGACCACCGCGGCCGACCTGGTGGCCGCGCACGGCGGCCGGCTGATCAAGACCCTGGGCGACGAGGTGCTCTACGCGGCGGACGACGCCGGAGTGGCCGCCGAGATCGCCCTGCGCCTCATCGAGACGATGGCGAACGACGAGACGATGCCGGAGCTGCGCGTCGGCATCGCCTTCGGCACCGTGACCACCCGGATGGGCGACGTGTTCGGTACGACGGTGAACCTGGCCAGCCGGCTCACCTCGATAGCGCCGCGGGACGCCGTCCTGGTGGACGGGGCCTTCGCGGAGGAACTGGTCCGCACGAGCGAGGCACCCGCCTCCGAGGCGGAGGCCGCCGAGGCCGCGGCCGCCGCGGAGAAGGAGGGCGAGGAGCCGCCCACCTACCGCTTCGCGCTCCAGCCGATGTGGCAGCGGCCCGTGCGCGGCCTCGGCGTCGTGGAGCCCTGGCTGCTCACCCGCCGGGACGCGGCACCCTAGCCAGCGGGTCGACGCACAGCCCGATCACCGGAACGCACAGGCCCGGGTCGTCCGGGCCCGGGTCCGGCGCGCGCGTGCTGTGACTCGGGGCGGGCCGCGGCGCGGCGGACGTCGTGGGCGGCCTGGACGGGGCCGGCGGCGCGGAGGTCACCGGGTCCGCGGGAGCCTCGGGGATGCCGGTCCGGCCGGCCGCCGGGTCCGCGGGCCGGGACTGCATGGGCGTGCCGGTCGGGGAGGTCGGGGAGGTCGGGATGACCGTCGCACCCGAGGTCGGGGTGGCGCCCGCCCCGCCCATCACGCCCGTCGCCGAAGGCGTCGCGGAGCCGGCCGTGGGCACCGGCTCGACGGTGGCGGCGGCGTTGTCCGCCGGGCCACTGGCCGCGCCGGACCCGTGGGGCCCCGCCTCGGTGCGTTCGCCGCCCCCGCCGAGCGGATCGGGCGTGAGCCGTACGAGGCTCAGCGCCCCGGCGGCCAGGGCGAGCCCGCCGACCGCGACGAGCGTGCGGCGCGGCCGTGGCCTGCGGTGCCGCCCCCGCACGGGGCGCGTCCACGACACGAGGCGGTCCTGGGCCTCCTTCGCGCCCGGCGGCGGTGCCGTCCGCGCCGTGTCCGGCGATGCTGTCGCTTGCGCTGTGTCCGTCATGCCGGTCCTCCCAGATGCGTCGGCGCCCCCGGGTGCGCTGTAGCGGTGCGCAGGTTATGCGCGGCTTGCGTGCCTACGGGGGGAGTTGGGGCCGGTGTCACCCGAACGAGGAGCCGGGCGGGGCGGGACGCCTTTTCCTCGGCGGCCCCGGCTGCGATGATCGGGACGTCGGTGTTAACCCGCGTTAACCAGGAGGGTGTCATGGCGGAGCAAGGGGACGAGCGGCGGTTCGGGGAGTTCGTCGCCGTACGGCGGCACGGGCATGTCGCGGAGCTCGCGCTCGACCGGCCCAAGGCGATGAACGCGGTGTCCACGGACATGGCCCGCTCCGTCGCCGGTGCCTGCGACGCCCTCGCCGCCGACCGTGACGTACGGGTGGTCGTGCTGACCTCCACGCACGAGCGGGCCTTCTGCGTCGGCGCCGACCTCAAGGAGCGCAACTCCTTCAGCGATGCCGATCTGCTGCGCCAGCGCCCGGTGACGCGGGCCGCGTACACCGGTGTGCTGGAGCTGCCGATGCCCACGGTCGCCGCGGTGCACGGGTTCGCGCTGGGCGGCGGTTTCGAGCTCGCGCTGTCCTGCGACCTGATCGTGGCCGACCGCACCGCCGTCCTCGGGCTGCCCGAGGTGTCCGTCGGGGTGATCCCCGGTGGCGGCGGTACGCAGCTGCTGCCCCGCCGGGTGGGCGCGGCCCGCGCGGCGGAGCTGGTCTTCACCGCGCGGAAGCTGCGGGCCGAGGAGGCGCGGGAGCTGGGCCTGGTCGACGAGCTGGTGGACGAGGGGCAGGACGGCGCGGAGGCGCTCGCGCTCGCCGCCCGGATCGCCGCGAACTCGCCGGTCGGCCTGCGGGCCGCCAAGCGCGCGCTGCGGCTGGGCCACGGCCTCGACCTGCGGGCGGGCCTCGAGGTCGAGGACGCCGCCTGGCGCTCGGTCGCCTTCTCGGGCGACCGCGCGGAGGGAGTCGCGGCCTTCAACGAGAAGCGAGCCCCGCAATGGCCGGGCGAGTGACCCCCACGACGACGTGATCGCCGGGCGCCGGGGCGTGTGGGTGCCATGCCCGCGTGGCGGGGACGTCGGGCCTGGGCTTCCGGGCGTCGTGCCCCCGTATTAGGGGTGCCGTGGGTAGGGTGCCCCTCGCCGCCCCGGGGCGAGGCGCGCGCCGAGGCTTCCGGGCGCCGTGCAACCGTTCCGGCGTTGCCGTCGCCCGGGCGTCCCTGCCCGGTCGGGGGGAGCCTCTGGGGGAGGCGAGGGTCGCGGCTTCCGGGCGCCGGGCCCATGGCAGGGGTCCCGTCGGCCGAGTGCCCCCGCTGGTGCGGGCGGCCTTCGGTGGCGCGGGGAGCGGAGTGCCCGTCAAGGCCGGGACTTCCGGGTGCCGGGCCCCGTATCGGGGGCGTCGTTGGCCGGGCGCCTTCGTCGGTGCCGGGCCGCGGCCTCGGTGATACGCGGGACGTCGCGCCCGACGGTCCGGGCTTCCGGGCGCGTGCCCCCGGCGCCCGTCGAACCTGGGGCTTCCCGGCGCCGTGCCCGGCGGGGTGACGGGCCCGGTCGGGTGGGTGCTGGGGTGGGTCTGAGTGTGCCGTGGGCCCCGGCGGTCTCCCGGTGTCTTCGTGGTCGCCGTCGTGGCGGGGGCGTTTGCCGGGCGTGGGCGGTACGGCCAGTCGGGCGTCTGTTCGGCGCACTGATCGCCCTAATTGTCGGAAATTTACCTAGCCTGTGGTGATGGGTGAGGACATTCGGCTGAGGGCCGTGGTGGCGCTGGCGCAGGGGATGGCGGCGGCGCACAGCCCGCGCGAGTCCTGGCGGGCCGCAGCGCTCGGCGCGTGCCGCGCGCTGTCCGGCAGCTTCGCCGCGCTCTCCGTGTGGGAGCGCGAACTCGGCAGGCTGCGCGTCCTGGTCAACGTGGGCGAGCGGGCGGACGACGAGGAGGAGTTCCCCGACGGGGAGTCCTACCCCGTGCACCAGTTCCCGGAGATCACCGAGTTCCTGCACGAGCGCTGGGCGTGCGGCGGCGAGCCCAACGCCTGGGTGGAGACGGCGGAGGGCCCCGCCGAGGGCCGCGCCGAGTACTGCCACCAGCGGGTCGCCGCCCTGCGCCGGCGCGGCCGCGGCTGCTGCGTCGTCGCGCCGATCGTCCTGCACGGCCGAGCCTGGGGCGAGCTGTACGTGGCCCGCCGCACCGGCGAGCCCGTCTTCGACGGCGGCGACGCCGACTTCGCCACCGTCCTGGCCTCCGTCGTGGCCGCCGGCATCGCCCAGACCGAGCGTCTGGAGGAGGCCCGCCGGCTCGCGTTCACCGACGCGCTGACCGGCCTGGCCAACCGCCGCGCCGTCGACGTACGCCTCGACGAGGCCGTCGAGCTGCACCGGCGTGACGGCGCCGTCGTCAGCCTCGTCGTCTGTGACCTGAACGGGCTCAAGCGGGTCAACGACACCCGGGGGCACGCCGTGGGCGACCGCCTGCTGGAACGTTTCGGGTCCGTGCTGTCGCTGTGCGGGGCGATGCTCCCCGGCGCCCTGGCCGCCCGTCTCGGCGGCGACGAGTTCTGTCTGCTCGCGGTCGGCCCGGCCGCCGACGAGGTCGTCCGCATCGCCGACGAGCTGTGCCGGCGGGCGGCCGAGCTGGAACTCGGCGACGGCGTGGCCTGCGGGGTCGCCTCGACCGAGGACCCGATCGGGCCCGTACGGTCCGCGCGCCGGCTCTTCCGGCTGGCCGACGCCGCCCAGTACCGCGCGAAGGCCGTGCGGGCCACGAGGCCGGTCGTCGCCGGGCGCGAGGGCCCCGACGACCCTGTCGTGCGCCTCGCGGACACCCCGCCGCCGGCCGCCGCGGAGCGCCGCCGCTTCCGGGGCCGGCACGAACCCCCGCCGTGATCCGGGCGGGGTCTGCCCCGGGTCCGGGAGCGCCTCTGTGACGTAGCCCGGAGTAAGGGGTCAACCGGCCACCCACTAGTGACATCGAGGAATTCACTGCGTACGCTCCTGAATATGGATATGCACACTGTGGTGGTGGGGACGTCGGGCGTGACCGCGTCCGACGTACTCGCCGTGGCGCGCGGCGGCGCCCGGATCGAGCTCTCCGGCGAGGCGGTGGCGGCCCTCGCCGCGGCCCGCGGGATCGTGGAGGCGCTGGCCGCCAAACCGGACCCCGTGTACGGCGTCTCGACGGGCTTCGGCGCCCTCGCGACCCGGCACATCAGCCCGGAACTCCGCGCCCAGCTCCAGCGCAACATCGTCCGCTCGCACGCGGCCGGGATGGGCCCCCGCGTGGAGCGCGAGGTGGTCCGCGCGCTGATGTTCCTGCGGCTGAAGACCGTCTGCTCGGGACGCACGGGCGTGCGGCCCGAGGTCGCGCAGACCATGGCCGACATCCTGAACGCGGGCATCACCCCCGTCGTCCACGAGTACGGCTCGCTCGGCTGCTCCGGCGACCTCGCCCCGCTCTCGCACTGCGCGCTGACCCTGATGGGCGAGGGGGACGCCGAGGGCCCCGACGGCGTCGTCCGGCCCGCCGGCGAACTGCTCGCCGAGCACGGCATCGCCCCCGTCGAGCTGCGCGAGAAGGAGGGCCTCGCCCTCCTCAACGGCACCGACGGCATGCTCGGCATGCTCGTCATGGCCCTCGCCGACCTGGACACGCTCTACAAGTCCGCCGACGTCACCGCGGCCCTCTCCCTGGAGGCCCTGCTCGGCACGGACAAGGTCCTCGCGCCCGAGCTGCACGCCATCCGCCCGCACCCCGGACAGGGCGCCTCCGCCGCCAACATGCTGGCCGTGCTGAAGGGTTCGCAGCTCACCGGCCACCACCAGGACGACGCGCCGCGCGTACAGGACGCGTACTCCGTGCGCTGCGCCCCGCAGGTCGCGGGCGCCGGACGCGACACCCTCGCCCACGCCCGCACGGTCGCCGAGCGCGAGCTGGCCTCCGCCGTCGACAACCCGGTCGTGCTGCCCGACGGACGCGTCGAGTCCAACGGCAACTTCCACGGCGCCCCGGTCGCCTACGTCCTCGACTTCCTCGCCATCGCCGCGGCCGACCTCGGCTCGATCGCCGAGCGCCGCACCGACCGCCTGCTCGACAAGAACCGCTCGCACGGGCTGCCGCCGTTCCTCGCGGACGACGCCGGCGTCGACTCGGGCCTGATGATCGCCCAGTACACGCAGGCCGCCCTGGTCAGCGAGATGAAGCGGCTCGCCGTACCGGCCTCCGCGGACTCCATCCCGTCCTCCGCGATGCAGGAGGACCACGTCTCGATGGGCTGGTCGGCGGCGCGCAAGCTGCGGACGGCCGTGGACAACCTCACCCGGATCATCGCCATCGAGCTGTACGCCGCCACCCGCGCGATCGAGCTGCGCGAGGGGCTGACCCCGGCCCCGGCGTCGCAGGCGGTCATCGAGGCCGTGCGCGCGGCCGGTGTCGAGGGCCCCGGCCCCGACCGCTTCCTCGCGCCCGACCTGGCCGCGGCGGACGCCTTCGTCCGGGCCGGCCGGGTCGTCGCCGCCGTGGAGCCGGTGACGGGCCCCCTGGCCTGAGCCCCCTCCTGCACCGGCCGGGCGCGTCCGCGCGGGCCGGTGCAGGAGGTGCGGGTGGGGCCGCTGCCGATCGGGCGGCGGTCCCACCTGTGCTAAGGTCTCGTTGATACGCTATTCAGTTATCCCCTTACTTTCTGCGCCTGATCGGAATCTTCCGCAGGCGCGTTTTGTTTTGCAGAACGACGCCCCCGTCTGAATCGGGGACGCTCTTCTTTTGAGCCGGGGCCCGCACCTCTCGGGTGCGGGCCCCGACTCCTGCTCTTTATGGGGCCCAGGAAGGAAATCCAGAGCCAGCATGACTCGATCCGAACGCGCCGCCCGCACCACTTCGGGACGGCCCACCGGCGCCGCCGCCCGGCGTCCCCAGAAGAACGGCACCAGGGGCGCCGGCAAGGGCGGCCCGGTCCGCAAGGCCGTGGCGCCGCAGGAATTCTCGCTGCCCGAGACCGTCACGCCCGCACTGCCCGCCGTCGAGTCCTTCGACGCGCTGGACATGCCCGCCGCGCTGACGAAGACCCTCGCGGCCCAGGGTGTGACCGAGCCGTTCCCGATCCAGGCCGCCACCCTGCCGAACACCCTGGCGGGACGCGATGTGCTCGGCCGCGGACGCACGGGCTCGGGCAAGACGCTCGCGTTCGGACTCGCCCTGCTCGCCCGCACCGCCGGCCGCCGGTCCGAGCCGAGGTCGCCGCTCGCGCTGGTCCTGGTGCCCACCCGTGAGCTGGCCCAGCAGGTCTCCGACGCCCTCACCCCGTACGCGACCGCCGTCAACCTGCGGATGACCGTCGCCGTGGGCGGCATGTCGATCGGGCGCCAGGCCGGTGCGCTGCGCCGGGGCGCCGAGGTGCTGGTCGCCACCCCCGGCCGCCTGAAGGACCTGATCGAGCGCGGGGACTGCACGCTGGAGCGCGTCGCGATCACCGTCCTCGACGAGGCCGACCAGATGGCCGACATGGGCTTCATGCCGCAGGTCACGGCGCTGCTCAAGCAGGTCGAGCCGGACGGGCAGCGAATGCTGTTCTCGGCGACGCTGGACAAGAACATCGACCGGCTCGTCCGGATGTTCCTCACCGACCCGGTGGTGCACTCCGTGGACCCGTCGGCCGGCGCGGTGACGACGATGGAGCACCACGTGCTGCACGTCGCCGACGAGACCGACAAGAAGGCCGTCGCGATGCGGATCGCGGCCCGCGAGGGCCGGGTGATCCTGTTCGTGGACACCAAGCGCGGCGCCGACCGGTTCACCAAGCGCCTGCTGGCCAACGGCGTGCGCGCCTCCGCCCTGCACGGCGGACGCAGCCAGCCGCAGCGCAACCGCACCCTCGACCAGTTCAAGAACGGCGACGTCACCGCGCTCGTCGCGACCAACGTCGCGGCCCGCGGCATCCACGTCGACGACCTCGACCTCGTGGTCAACGTCGACCCGCCGACCGACCACAAGGACTACCTGCACCGCGGCGGCCGTACCGCCCGGGCCGGCGAGTCCGGCAGCGTCGTGACGCTCGTACTGCCCGAGCAGAAGCGGGAGATGACCCGGCTGATGGCCGACGCCGGCATCAGCCCGCGCACGGCCCGCGTCACCTCCGGCGACGAGGAGCTCGCCCGGCTCACCGGGGCGCGCGAGCCCTCCGGCGTCCCGGTCGTCATCGAGGTCCCCCAGCCCGTCGAGCAGCCGAAGCAGCGGCCCGGCAGGGCGTCGAGGCCGAGGGCCGCCGCCGGGACCGGCACGGGCCGGCGCACCGGCTCCGCGGGCCGCACCGGCGGCACCGGCACGGGCGGCCGTACGAACGGCACCGGCGCCGGGGGCCGCACGGCCGGCGGCACCGGAGGCCGTACGGGAACCTCCGCCGGCGGCCGTACCGGCGCGGGCACCGGAAGCCGTACCGGTTCGGGTACCGGGGGCCGTGGCGCCGCCGGTTCCGGAGCGGGCACGGGCGGTACGCGCTCGGGTTCGGGCGGCGGGCGCGGCCGGGGCCGCGCCCCGCAGCGCGGCGGCCAGGGCGGCGGCGGACGCAGCGCCGCCTAGGTCTGTCGTCCGGATCGGCGGGCGACCGCCGGTCACGGTCGGTGTTGTCCGGCCGAGAGGCCCTGCACTTCAGTCACGAGGTCCCGGCGCACCCGCGCCGGGACCTCGTGCTTTTTCGCGTCCGCGCGGACCTACCGGTGATGGCCTCCCGGCGGGCGCCGGTCACACGTCGCCCAGGAACCCCGGGTCCACGGAGTCGAGTTCCTGGCAGAAGTGCCTGTTGACGCCGAGGAGTTCGGCGAGCGGGACCGCGCGGCGGCTGGTCGCCGCCAGATCCCGCTTGGCCTCGGCCGACCACAGGAACGGCGCGACCGAGATCCCCTGCGACCCGGTCAGCGCGCCCGACTCGGCCCGCCAGCCGGGCCAGCGCAGCGTCTCGTAGAACTGCTCCATGCCGCCGGTCAGCAGCCAGGCGAGCCACGGGCCGTAGCCGGCGCCGAGCGCCTCCCAGCGCAGCGAGTCCGGCGCGAAGTACACCATCTCGCCGGGCTCGCCCGGCCGGCCCGAGACCTGCGGGTCCGCCCCGTTGAGGGCGAAGACGCCGCCCAGGACGTCGTGGCCGACGACGAGCGCGCCACGCGGCCGCCACCCGGGGTCGAAGCGCTCGGGGAAGCCGTTGACGGCGGCCAGTGAGGGCACCCCGCGCAGTCCGGGCGGCCCCGACGGCGCTCCGGGGCCGGGACTGCCGTAGACGCGCAGCCAGCCGCTGTCCAGCACCAGGCCACCGCAGTTGAGGACGAGCGCCCCCAGCCGGGAGCGCGCGGTGATCTGCATCTGGAGGAGGGACGCGCGCGCCCGCTCCGGGTCCACGGGGAGCACGTCGACGTGCACCTCGCTCGCGGCCAGGTCCGCGGAGAGGAGGGGCCACGCGGGCGCCTCGACGTCGGTCAGCTCGATCAGGTCTCGCATGGGTCCACCCGGGGGTCTCGCGGGCCGCGGCCGCCGTGCTCAACGGGCCGTCGTACGTTGCTCAGAAGGCGGTCGCGCGCTCCCGTCGCACCGAGTACGCCACGAACCCGGCCCCGAGGCCGAGGAAGAGCGTGCCCCCGACGACGTAGGGCGTGGTGTCGACGCCGCCGGTGTCGGCGAGCCGGGTCCCGTCACCGTCGCCCGTCGTCTCGGCGGAGGTCCGTGTGACGTCCGTGGACGTCGAGGTGAGGGAGGGGCCCGAGGAGTCCGACCAGGCCGACGAGTTCGCCGAACCGGCCGAGGTGCGGGTCATGGACGCCGAGTGCTGTGCTGGGTCGTCCTGTGTGGCGTTGGCGGACGGAACGAACCACAGGGCCCCCAGCAGGGTCCCGGCGGCGGTGGCGGTCAGCAACGATCGACGTGCGGCGGACACGGAATATCGATCCCCTTGTGGCGCTGGCGAATTGGCCGTGTGGGGCGATGCTAATGAAAGGCGCGGGTCGTGGGAAAGTCGCGCATCGTGTGGGTCGTACGCTCCCTCCCATGAGTACTCCTGAGACATCACGGTTTGTACGGCTTCGGGTCGAACTGGTGCTGGAGGTCGGCGACGCCGACGCCGTCACCAAGGCCGCCCTGCAGCGGATCGCCGGGGACACCGACATGCCGGCCGACGAGCGGACGCACGCCGAGGGCGCGGTGACGGAAGACACTGCCGAGGCCCTCGCGTATCTCGTCGACCCGTTCGACCTGGTCAGCGAGGTGCCCGGGATCGAGCTGGCCCAGGCGTCGTGGAGCAGCGAGCAGATCGACTACGACCCCGATTCGCCGGATTGGGACCTGGACGAGGATGATGCTGCCGAGGACGACGAGGAGAACGGACTCGGCTGACGCGACTTGGGGAAAAGGTGACCCCGGGGGGCAACCGCCGTCCGGGGTTTCTTCGTCTCACCAGGCGCACTGACCACCTGAGCACCACGGTCGGTCCCGGTCCGCCCGTCGGGCCGGTCGATCAGGCGTGGTGTGGCCCACACATCCGAGGGATGTGGAACGGGACGTACCGGTCGTAGCGTTGAAGGTTCTTAACGGGACTCTCGGGGTTTTCGGGTTTTCGGCAACGATGGAGAAGCGTGTGATGACGGACAGTAAGCGGCGCAAGGGTCTGATGGCCGCGTCCGCACTGCTCGGCGGGGTGCTGGTGCTCTCTGCGTGCAGCGGAGGCGACGATTCGGCCGGCGCGTCGGGCGGCGGTGACAGCACCTCGCAGGCCAAGGTCGACGAGGCAGCCGCCAAGAAGACGTCCGAGGCCCAGATCAAGATCACGCCCAAGGACGGCTCCGACAACGCCTCCATCAACACCGGCACCAAGGTCACCGTGAGCAAGGGCAAGCTCACGGAGGTCACGCTGAAGACCGCCGCGGGCACCGCCGTGGCCGGCCAGATATCGGCTGACAAGAAGAGCTGGGCCCCCACCGGCCAGCTCGAGCGCGCCACGACCTACAAGCTCACCGCCGAGGCGAAGGACTCCGCCGGCCGCGCCGCCCACGAGAACGCCTCGTTCACCACGGTCTCCCCGGCGAACAGCTTCATCGGCAACTTCACGCCCGAGGACGGCGCCACCGTCGGCGTCGGCATGCCGGTCTCGATCAACTTCGACAAGGCGATCACGAACAAGTCCGCCGTGCAGAAGGGGATCACCGTCTCCTCCAGCAGCGGCCAGGAGGTCGTCGGGCACTGGTTCAGCCCGAACCGCCTGGACTTCCGCCCGGAGGAGTACTGGCAGAGCGGCTCGACCGTCACCCTGAAGCTGAACCTCGACGGTGTCGAGGGCGCGAACGGCGTGTACGGCGTGCAGCAGAAGACGGTCACCTTCAAGATCGGCCGCAACCAGGTCTCCGTCGTCGACGCCCAGACCAAGACGATGAAGATCACGCGGGACGGCAAGACCGTCAAGACCATCCCGATCTCCGCGGGCGCTCCGGAGAACAAGACGTACGAAGGCCAGATGGTGATCTCCGAGAAGTTCAAGGAGACCCGGATGGACGGCTCGACCGTCGGCTTCACCAAGGAGGACGGCAAGGGCGAGTACGACATCAAGGACGTGCCGCACGCCATGCGCCTGTCCGCCTCCGGCACCTTCATCCACGGCAACTACTGGGGAGCCAAGTCCATCTTCGGCTCGGTGAACACCAGTCACGGCTGTGTGGGCCTGTCGGACACCAAGGGCGCCAACGACCCGAACACGCCCGCGGCCTGGTTCTACGACAACTCGCTGATCGGTGACGTCGTCGTGGTCAAGAACACCGGCGACAAGACGATCTCCCCGGACAACGGTCTGAGCGACTGGAACATGGACTGGGCCACCTGGAAGGCGGGCGCGGCGGCCTGACGCCCCCTCAGCGGTCCCGAGCGGCGGTCTCCCGGACAGGGAGCCGCCGCTCTCGCGTTCCCGGCCACGCGGCGGTCACGGGGTTCCGAGGCTGCGCGCAGGGCGCCGTCAGCGTGCCGCACGGCCTTCTCATCGTTCTCTTATGGCGGCCTTATCCCCTCATCACGCGCCGTACCTAGCTTGCGGCCATGTTCTTCACCTACCTGAGGCGCGAACTGCGCCGCCGCAGAAAAGCGGCCCTCGTCGTCGCCTCCGGACTCGCCCTCGGCATCGCCCTCGTCATCGTGGTCAGCTCGGTCTCCTCGGGGATGGAGAAGGCGCAGGGCAAGGTCCTCCAGTCGCTCTACGGACTGGGCACCGACATGACGGTCACCAAGGCCGCGGCGGCCCAGGGCGACAGCGGCCGCCCGCGCTTCAAGTTCGACGCCCGCTCCGACGACTCCGACGAGAAGCAGAGCAGCGACCGCGTCATGGTGCAGGGCTTCCAGACGCTGTCCGCGAAGACCGTCGGCAGGGTCGCCGCGCAGGACGGCGTCGAGGACGCCGTCGGCGGCCTGAGCCTCCAAGTGGTCAAGGTCAGCGGCCAGTTCAAGCGCGGTGAGTTCAAGCAGGACCAGAACGGCGACGTCGCGCGGGGGGCCGAGCCCGCTCCGCAGGGCCGGGTGGAGGGCGGCGGCGCCGAGTTCGACGTCAACAGCTACTCCGTCTACGGCACCGACGTCACCGAGCCCGCCCTCGGCCCGCTGACCTCGTCGAAGATCACCAGCGGACGCACCTTCAGGACCTCGGAGACCGACGCGAAGGTCGTCGTCGCCGACGCCTCGTACGCCAAGGAGAAGAAGCTCGCGCTCGGCGACACGGTCACCGTCAAGGGCGTGAAGTACGAGCTCATCGGCATAGCGACGCCGGACAGCGGGGACGCGGCGGCGAACCTCTACCTCCCGCTCCGGCAGGCGCAGAAGCTGAGCGACTCCGCGGGCAAGGTCACCACGATCTACGTCAAGGCGTCCGACTCGCAGCGCATCGACGCCGTCAAGAGCACCATCCAGAAGAACATCTCCGGTACCACCGTCACCACCTCCGCCGACCTCGCCGACACCGTCTCCGGCTCCCTGTCGACCGCGTCCGACCTCGCGTCCAGCGTCGGCAAGTGGCTGTCCGTCGTGGTGCTCGTGGCGGCCTTCCTGGTGGCCGGCCTGCTCACCTCCTCGGCCGTGTCCCGTCGCGTCCGGGAGTTCGGCACCCTCAAGGCGCTCGGCTGGAAGTCCGGCCGGGTGACCCGCCAGGTCGTCGGCGAGGCGGTCGTGAACGGCCTGGTCGGCGGCGTGCTCGGTATCGCCCTCGGGCTCGCGGGTGCCTACGCCGTCACCGCCGTCAGTCCGACGCTCCAGGCCCAGCTGGGCGGTTCGGGCGGCGGCGCCGGCGGTCCGGGCGGCCCCGGCGGCATGGTGGGCCCGGCCCGGCAGTCCGCGTCCAAGGCCCTCGACGTCGCGCTCACCGCACCGGTCAGCGTCGGCACCATCGCGCTGGCCGTCGCGCTCGCCGTCACCGGCGGCCTCGTCGCGGGCGCCTTCGGCGGCTGGCGGGCCTCCCGGCTGCGCCCCGCCGACGCCCTGCGCCGGGTCGAGTAGCCCCGCCGCGTCCGCCGACCACCAGCCGTACCCATCACAGGAGTTGGACCATGTACGAACTCAGCGGCGTCACCAAGCGCTATCAGCGGGGCAAGGAGAGTGTGGACGCGCTCGCCGGTGTCGACCTCACCATCGCGGACGGCGACCGCCTCGTCATCCAGGGCCCCACCGGTGGCGGCAAGTCCACCCTGCTGCAGATGCTCGGCGGACTCGACCGGCCGACCGCGGGCAGCGTCGACCTCGACGGCACGGACCTCGCGAAGCTGTCCGAGGCCAGGCTGACCAAGGTGCGCAGCGAGAACATCGGCTTCGTCTTCCAGAGTTTCAACCTCATCCCGACGCTCACCGCCCAGGAGAACGTCGAGACCGCCCTCGTGCCGATGAGGCTCAAGGCGAGTCAGCGGCGGCAACGGGCCGCGGAGGCACTGGAGTCGGTGGGGCTGGCCGAGCGGCTCGGGCATCTGCCCGCCGAGCTGTCCGGCGGCCAGCAGCAGCGCGTCGCCATCGCCCGCGCGCTGGTGAAGCGGCCGAAGGTGCTGCTCGCCGACGAGCCCACCGGCAACCTCGACGAGTCCATGCGCGACGAGATCATGGACGTACTGGAGACCATGTGGAAGGAGCACGGGCTGACTTTCATCATGGTCACGCACGACTCCGCGATCGCGCGGAAGGCCCCGAGGGTCGCGACGATCCGCAAGGGCAGGATCAGCGTCAAGGAGAACGCGGGGGGCTGAGCGCACCTCCGGCGACGAAGACGGCACGTTCCTGCCCCATTTGGGTGGTAAACGGAAGTTAGGTGTCAACCCTTCACCCTCGTCACGCTATTGAGCGGCTGATCACCCCCCGGGCATACTGCCGTTACCGGGGGGTGTTCGTGCACACGTACGGGACTACCCCCGGCCGGGTGAATGGGGAAATTCATCCGGAACTCACTCCAGGGGGAGACTTGCGTCAACAAGTGAAGAGAGCATGCGCGGCCACGATCGCCACGGCGGCCGCGGTGGCACTGGCGGCGGGAATGACCAGCCCGGCGTCGGCGGCCAGGGCCGAGGCGACGAACAGCGCGACGGGGACCGCCCTCACGGCCAAGCACCGCATCACGCTCGTCACCGGCGACCGCGTCGTCGTCGGCGCCAAGGGCCGCGTCGTCGGGTTCGAGCCCGCCAAGGGCCGCGAGCACATACCCGTGCAGGTGCGGAAGACCGACGGGCACACGCTCGTCGTTCCGGCCGACGCGCAGCGCCTGATAGCCACCGGCAAGCTGGACCAGCGGCTCTTCGACGTCACCGAGCTGAACAAGTCCGCGAGCCGCAAGGCCCAGAAGCAGGGCCTGAAGCTGATCGTCGGCTACCGGGGCGCCGCCACCGCGGCGAAGGCGGACGTCCGGGACGCCGGTGCCACCAAGGTCCGCCGGACCCTGAAGTCCCTGAACGCGGACGCGGTGCTGACGCCGAAGCAGGACGCGGACCGGCTGTGGACCGCGGTCACCGACGAGGGCACCGCCGCCTCCGGCATCGCCCACGTCTGGCTGGACGGCGTCCGCAAGGCCAGCCTCGACAAGTCCGTGCCGCAGATCGGCGCCCCCAAGGCGTGGGCGGCGGGCTACGACGGCAAGGGCGTCAAGATCGCCGTCCTGGACACCGGTGTCGACGCGACCCACCCGGACCTCAAGGACCAGGTGCTGGAGTCGAAGAACTTCTCCACCGCGGCCGACGCCACCGACCACTACGGCCACGGCACGCACGTCGCGTCCATCGCCGCGGGCACGGGCGCGAAGTCGAACGGCAAGTTCAAGGGTGTCGCGCCCGGCGCGAAGATCCTCAACGGCAAGGTGCTCAACGACACCGGCTACGGCGAGGACTCCGAGATCCTCGCCGGCATGGAGTGGGCGGCCGCGCAGGGCGCCGACGTCGTCAACCTCAGCCTCGGCGGCGGTGACACCCCCGAGATCGACCCGCTCGAAGCCGAGGTCAACAAGCTCTCCGCCGAGAAGGGCATCCTGTTCGCCATCGCCGCCGGCAACGACGGCGACTTCGGCGAGCAGACCGTCGGCTCCCCGGGCAGCGCGGCCGCCGCGCTCACCGTCGGCGCCGTCGACGACAGCGACAAGCTGGCCTCCTTCTCCAGCCGCGGCCCCGGCCTCGACGGCGCCATCAAGCCCGACGTGACCGCGCCCGGCGTGAACATCACGGCCGCCGCGGCCCCCGGCAGCGTCATCGACAAGGAGGTCGGCCAGAACCCGGCCGGCTACCTGACCATCTCCGGTACGTCGATGGCGACCCCGCACGTCGCGGGCGCCGCCGCCATCCTGAAGCAGCAGCACCCCGGCTGGACGTACACCGAGCTCAAGGGCGCGCTGACCGGCTCCACCAAGGGCGGCAAGTACACGCCGTTCCAGCAGGGTTCGGGCCGCATCCAGGTCGACAAGGCCATCAAGCAGTCCGTGATCGCGGACCCGGTGTCGGCGACCTTCGGCGTGCAGCAGTGGCCGCACACCGACGACACCCCGGTCACCAAGGAGATCACCTACCGCAACCTCGGTACGGCCGCCGTCACGCTGAACCTCACGGTGGCCGGCACCAACCCCAAGGGCCAGGCGGCTCCCGCGGGCTTCTTCACCCTCGGCGCGAAGACGGTCACCGTCCCGGCCGGCGGCAAGGCGTCCGTCGGACTCACCGCCAACACCAAGCTGGGCGGCACCGCGGACGGCGCCTACTCCGCGTACGTCACGGCGAGCGGCGGCGGGCAGAGCGTCCGCACGGCGGCCGCGGTGCAGCGCGAGGTGGAGTCGTACACGGTCACGCTCAAGCACATCGACCGCGACGGCAAGCCGGCCGTGAACTACGGCACGGACCTGACCGGCGTCTCGGGCCTCGGCAAGGAGAAGTGGTTCTCTCCCTACGACGCCTCGGGCACGGTCAAGGTGCGCGTCCCCAAGGGCGGCTACATCCTCAACTCCGGTGTGTACGTGGACCCGGAGGACTTCACCAAGGGCGCCGACTGGATCGCCCAGCCCAAGCTGAACATCGCCAAGGACACGGCGATCACGCTGGACGCGCGGACCACCGAGCCGGTGGACATCACGGTGCCGGACGCGGCGGCGAAGTCGCAGTTCGCGTCACCGGACTTCACGCTGGAGACGGCCGACACCAGCTACTCCTACGGCTGGTGGCTGGACTCGTACGCGAACTTCCGTACCGCGCACCTGGGTCCGCAGATCACCGACGGTTCGCTGACGCAGCAGTGGGACGCGCACTGGACCAAGGGTGACGACGAGGAGTACGACACCACCACGGCCGCCAAGGTCAAGCAGGTGGCCACCGGTTACACCAGGCACTACAAGGCGAGCGAACTGGCCTCGGTGAAGTTCGGTCTCGGCGCGTCCTCCAGCGGCAAGAAGGGCGCCGTCACGGCGTTCGGCTGGCTGCCCGGCAGCTCCAGCGGCTCCGCCATCGGCATCCAGCAGACCCTGCCCGGCACCCGGACGCTGCACCTGTCCACCACCGGCGGGGTGAAGTGGAGCATCGACTTCGAGCAGATCGCCGGGGTCGACGAGGACGGCTGGCCGATCAGCGACGCGTTCTACACGCTCGGCAACGCGCAGAGCTTCACCGGCGGCAAGAGCTACGAGAAGACCTTCAACACGGCCGTCTTCGGTCCGCGTATCGGCGGGTCCTACGGCCTGTTCCGCGAGGACGACAAGATCTACGGCTACCTGCCGCTGTTCGCCGACGGCAAGACCCACGCCGGCTCGTCCGCGTTCACCTCGGTCGCCACGACGCTGTACCGCAACGGCACCAAGGTGGGTTCGAACGAGGACGCGCTCTTCGGTGACGGGCAGTTCAAGGTCCCGGCGGGCGAGGCCGAGTACAAGCTGACCACGTCGGTCAAGCGCAGTGTGAAGGTCGCCGCGGCCTCCACCCGGATCGACGCCAGCTGGACGTTCCGGTCCAAGAAGGTCGACAGCGCGAAGCTGCCCGCCTCCACGGTCCGCTTCAACGCCGCCACCGGCCTGGACAGCCGCGTCGAGGCCGACAAGAAGGTCTCGGTGCCGGTCACCGTGCAGGGCGCGGCCGCGGGCGGCAACCTCAGGTCGCTGTACGTGTACGCCTCGTACGACTACGGCCAGACGTGGACCCAGCTGACGGTGAAGAACGGCAAGGTCGAGGTGACCAACCCGGCGAAGGGCAAGGGCATCTCCTTCCACGCCAAGATCACCGACAAGAAGGGCAACAAGTCGACGATCTCGATCTACAACGCGTACTACGGGAAGTGACCCGGAGCCGTCCGGCGAGGTCCCGCTGACCCGCCGAACGGGCCCGGTCCCCGGGGTCCGCTGAGTGCCGGACCGAGTGCCGGACGTTTTTCGCCCAGCGCTGATACGCGCGACGGCCCGCAGGAAGCCGAGCTTCCGCGGGCCGTCCGTGTTTGTGTGGGGGCATGACCGTATCGACCGTGGAGTACATCCGGTACCGGATCCCCGAGCACCAGTCGGCCGAGTTCATGGCCGCCTACACCCGGGCCGCCGCCCAGCTCGCGGCGGCCCCGCAGTGCATCGACTACGAACTGGCGCGCTGCGAGGAGGACTTCGAGCACTTCGTGCTGCGGATCACCTGGACCTCGACCGAGGACCACCTGGAGGGTTTCCGGGAGTCGGAGCTGTTCACGGACTTCCTCGCCGAGATCCGCCCCTACGTCGGTGACATCGAGGAGATGCGCCACTACAAGCCGACGACCGTACGCGGCACCGGCGCGGCCGTGCCGACCCTCTACTCCTGGGCGGGCGGCGCCGAGGCCTTCGCCAGGCTCACCGAGACCTTCTACGAGAAGGTGCTCAAGGACGACGTCCTCGCCCCCGTCTTCGCGGGCCTCGCGCCCGAGCACGCCGCCCACGTCGCGCTCTGGCTCGGCGAGGTCTTCGGCGGGCCCACGGCGTACTCCGAGACGCAGGGCGGACACGGCCACATGGTCGCCAAGCACCTCGGCAAGGGGATCACCGAGCCCCAGCGCCGACGCTGGGTGAACCTCCTCCAGGACGCGGCCGACGACGCCGGCCTCCCCACGGACCCCGAGTTCCGCTCCGCCTTCGTCGCCTACGCCGAGTGGGGCACCCGCCTCGCCGTCCACTTCTCCGCCCCGGACGCGGCCCCACCGGCGGAACAGCCGGTCCCCAAGTGGACGTGGGGGGCCGCACCGCCGTATCGGGGGTAGGACGGGGGATGGGGGCGACCCTTGGAGGATGGAGGGCGTGGTGCCGGGGCGGATGTCCGGGGCCCGCCGGGGGAGGGGCCGCCGCCCACTTGTCGTGCCGCGAGCCCTGCCGTCGGGTCGACGTCCGTCCGGGGGCGGGCTGTCCGGGGCCGGACCCGCGCCGGGCGGGCGGCCCGGGGGGCAACCCGCACCGGGCGACCGTGCCGGACCAGGACCCGGCCGGAACCCGGACCGGATGGTCTGCCGGGCGCCCTACTGCGGGGTCGCCGCCCCGGCTCGCGTCGCGTCCGTTCCCCACGACGCCAGCAGCCGCAGCGCCTCCGCCGAGGCGGACCCCGGCTCGGCGTGGTACGTGACCATCGCCTGCTCGCCGTCGTCCGGAAGCCGGAACGTCTCGAAGGACAGGGTCAGCGGGCCCACCAGCGGATGGTGCAGCCGCTTCACCCCGTGACTCTTCTCCTTGACGTCGTGCGTGGCCCAGAGCCGCCTGAACTCCTCGCTCTTCACGGACAGTTCGCCCACCAGGGCGGACAGCCGGGGATCGTCGGGATGGCAGCCCGCGTCCATGCGCAGGAAACTGACGATGTCGCTCGCCTTCTGCTCCCAGTCCACGAAAAGCTCGCGGTACTCCGGCCTCAGGAACACCAGCCGCGCCCAGTTCCGCTCCTGCGGCGGCAGCTCCGCCCAGTCGCCGAAGACGGCCGCGGCCATCCGGTTCCAGACGAGTACGTCGGCGCGCCGGCCGGTGATGTACGCGGGCGTGCCGTCCAGCGTGTCCAGGAGCTGGCGCAGCGCCCCGCGCACCTGCTGCGGCCGGGCCGGCTGCTTCTTCTTGTGCTGCTTGGGCTTGGCGAGGTGCGTCAAATGGGCGTGCTCGGCGTCGGACAGGCGCAGGGCGCGGGCGATGGCGTCCAGGACCTCCGCGGAGACGTTGCGCCCGTTCCCCTGCTCCAGGCGCGTGTAGTACGCCACGGAGACCCCGGCGAGCTGGGCCAGCTCCTCGCGGCGCAGTCCGGGCACCCTGCGGTGCCGGCCGAAGTCCGGCAGCCCCACGTCCTCCGGCTTGAGCCGGGCGCGACGGGTGCGCAGGAACTCGCTGAGCTCGGCACGCCGGTCCAGCGACTGCCCCGCGTCCCCGGCGGGCTCATGGGAGGGCTGTTGGTCCATGCGTCCAGTATTCACGGTCCTACGCCCATGAACCTGACCCCGTCAGTAGTAGGACCGCTGGACGTAGGCAGAGCCGTGACCTGGGTGAATATGGCGCGACGGGGCAGTCTGGTCGACGTGCCCGGTCAGCAGGCGGCCGGGTGCGACAGACCTCCTGAGGAGAACCCACGGCATGACCACTGTTGCTGCGTACGCCGCCCCCGCCGCCAAGGCTCCGCTGGAGCGCACGACCATCGAGCGACGTGAGGTCGGCGAGTTCGACATCCTGATCGAGATCAAGTTCGCGGGCATCTGCCACTCGGACATCCACCAGGCCCGTGAGGGCTGGGGTGAGGCCATCTTCCCGATGGTGCCGGGTCACGAGATCGCGGGCATCGTCACCGAGGTCGGCTCCGGTGTCGCCAAGTTCGCCGTCGGTGACCGCGTGGGGGTCGGCTGCATGGTCGACTCCTGCCGCGAGTGCGACAACTGCAAGGCCGGTCTGGAGCAGTACTGCTCGAAGGGCATGACCGGCACGTACAACGCCGTCGACAAGAACGGCGAGCCCACCTACGGCGGCTACTCCACCCACATCGTCGTCGACGAGAACTACACCGTCCGCATCCCCGAGGGCCTGGCCCTGGACGAGGCGGCGCCCCTTCTCTGCGCCGGCATCACCACGTACTCCCCGCTGAAGCACTGGAACGCCGGCCCCGGCAAGAAGGTCGCCGTCCTCGGCATGGGCGGCCTCGGCCACATGGGCGTCAAGATCGCGCACGCGCTCGGCGCCGAGGTGACGGTCCTGTCCCAGTCGCTCCGCAAGAAGGACGACGGGCTGAAGCTGGGCGCCTCGCACTACTACGCCACCAGCGACCCGAAGACCTTCGAGGAGCTGCGCGGCACGTTCGACCTGATCCTCTCCACCGTCTCGGCCCCGCTCGACCTGGACGCCTACCTGTCCCTGCTCAAGACGGACGGCGCCTTCGTGAACGTGGGCGCGCCCGAGGAGCCCGTCGCGCTCAACCTGTTCTCCGTGATCGGCGGCCGCAAGACCCTCGCCGGGTCGGGCATCGGCGGCATCCAGGAGACCCAGGAGATGCTCGACTTCTGCGCGGAGCACGGCTTCGGCGCCGAGATCGAGCTGATCAGCGCGTCCGAGATCAACGAGGCCTACGAGCGTGTCCTCGCCAGCGACGTCCGCTACCGCTTCGTGATCGACACGGCGACCATCTGATCCCCCCAAGGGTGCCCCCACCCCAAGGGCGCCCCCTGGACCACGCGTCCGGGGGGCGCCTCGCCTTCCGGCGTTTCCCGGTGCCGAGGAGTACGTCCGAACCCCGGGTCGCGGAGCTCAGTGCACCCCCGAAGGGACGGGAGGACACGTCCGGCCGTTCGAGCGACAGTGCGGTGGCTCCGAGCCTTGTGGAAGCAGCCGAGGGGCCCCTTCAATGGCTCGGTGACCACGACAGCCAGGGACAGCGACGGGATGATCGCCGGACAGGTCCCGCTCGGGGACGTCCTCACGCGACTGAGTGAGCGGCGGCCGGTCTTCCACTCCGAGGCCGATCTCCAGCACAGCTTCGCCCGCGTCCTGTGGGAGCTGTCGCCTGATGTGCACTCCAGGCTGGAGGTGCCGCGGCGCGGGGAGGGGCGGACCGAGTACCTGGATCTCCTGTGCATCGGACCGTCGGCCCGTACCGCGATCGAGTTCAAGTACTTCACCCGGAGGTGGTCGGGCACGGCGGGCACTCCGGCGGAGGACTACGAGCTGAGGGCGCACGCCGCCACCGACCTGGCCCGCCTGCACTTCGTACGGGACATGGCCCGCCTCGAGCGCTTCTGTGACCGTTCCGACCAGAACGGTCTCGCGATCATGCTGACCAACCACCCGGCTCTGTGGACGGAGCCCGGCGTCGGCCGTGCGCGGACGAGGGACCAGGCGTTCAGGATCCATCAGGGGCGCGAGCTCGGCGGCACGCTCTTGTGGGCGGAGGGTGCCTACGAGCCGAACACGTGCACGCTGCGGGGTGCCTACCCCCTCGGCTGGCAGCCGTACTCCGAACTGGGCTCAGCCGGTGGGGAGTTCCGGTGCCTCGTCGTGGCCGTCCAGCCCGGCGGGCGCCCTTGACGGCACGTCCTCGCACAGCCAGGTCCGTCCGAGGTGCCGCGCTGTGCGGTGTCGTCTTACCAGCGTTGGTCTATGACGACGGTGGACGTGTGGCCCGACTTTCCCGAAGGACTTGACCCGGACAGCGTGTCCTACCGGGAAGAGCGGTGCACCTGGCACGGCACGACGTGCGCGGAGCCGCCCGTGAAGGTCGTACGCACCCAGGACGGGGCGCGGTGGGCGGCGTGCGCACGGGCCGTGCGTACGATCGCCGAACGCCGGGGTTCACCCTGACGGATCGCTCACCCGCCCGCCCCGGCCACGCCGACCGGGCAGGAGACCCCCGTCCCGCCGATCCCGCAGTACCCCGCGGGGTTCTTGTCCAGGTACTGCTGGTGGTGCGGTTCCGCCGGGTAGAAGGGGCGTCCCTCCGCCGGGAGGAGTTCCGTGGTGATCGTGCCGTGGCCCGCCCCGGTCAGCACCCTCTGGTAGGCATCGCGTGACGCCGCCGCGGCCGCCGCCTGGGCCGGGGTGTGGGTGTGCAGGGCGGAGCGGTACTGGGTGCCCACGTCGTTGCCCTGGCGGAAGCCCTGGGTCGGGTCGTGCGACTCCCAGAAGACCCGCAGGAGCTGCTCGTACGTGATCAGCGCGGGGTCGTGGACCACCCGGACCGCCTCCGTGTGACCGGTGAGGCCCGAGCAGACCTCCTCGTACGCGGGGTGCTCGGTGTAGCCGCCCTGGTAGCCGACCAGGGTCGTGTACACCCCGGGGAGTCTCCAGAACGCGCGCTCGGCGCCCCAGAAGCAGCCCAGGGCGAAGTCGGCGACCTCCATGCCCTCCGGGTAGGGGCCGGCGAGGGGCGTCCCGAGCACGGTGTGCCGGGCGGGGAGGTCGAACATCGGCTCCGGGCGACCCGTCAGCGCCTGCTCGCGGGTCGGCAGCCTGGGCGTACGGCTGTACAGGAACACGCGGTCTCCACGGGGTCGCAGGGGTGGGTCCACGCACGTCAACCGCGCCGGGGTGCGGGGCATTCCGTGATCTGGGCGAGTCGGGGCGGGGGCACTGCGTGATGAGAGGCTGGAATGCAACGTCCGCCGTGTCCAGGAGAGTTGGGGCGGGTCGGCGTACCCCCGGGAACCGCCCCTTCCGTCACTGCGGCAGCGTCGCCGGGTTTCCGCCGTTCGCCTCGTAGCCCGCCACCGCCAGCGCGCGGTAGACCGCGTAGTCCGCCGCCGGGTCGGACGTCAGGGTCCAGGGCAGGGCGCCGACGTGTCCGTCGATGTGGACCAGCTGGTTCATCGCCTCGGACCAGCGCTCGCCGCGGACCAGGAAGAAGACCAGGAGGTGGCGGACGTGGGCCAGCATCGGATCGTCCGGGCGGGCCGCGTGCACCGCGAAGAGCGCGCCGTGCACCGCCTTGGTCACGACCTCGCTCTGGTAGAAGCTGCTGACCAGGTTCACCTCGGGCAGGTGCTCGAAGACGGCGAAGAGGGGCAGCGCGGCCAGCAGCGAACCCCGGGGAGCGCGGGTCGCGGCGGCCTCCGCGAAGGAGTACGCCACCTCGCGCGAGCCGTGCCACTTCTCGCACCAGTAGTGCAGGGCCGCCAGATGCGCGCCCATGTGGGCCGGCGCCCGGTCCAGGATCTTGAGCCAGAGATTCTCGAACTCGGCCCGGTCGTAGGCCAGTCCGCGGGCCACGGAGAGCTCGATGATGTACGGGACCGGGTCACCCGGGGCCAGCAGCGCCGCGTCACCGCACGCCGCCCGGGCCTCCTCCATGATGATCCGGAACTCGTCCGTCCCCGGTGTCGCCGTCCGCCACGCCTGCTGCACCAGGAACTCGGCGTGCACCGCCGCGCCGCCCGCGTCCTTCGGCGCTTCGGTCCGCCACACCCGCAGCCACTGACCGCCGGGCACGTCGCTCACGCCGCCCGGACGCCGCTGGAGCTCCAGCGAGGCCGCGCCCGCGAACGCCTGCACCCGCTGCCAGCGGCGCTCGCCGTCCGCCTCCGTGCCCGCCAGGAGCTGCGATGCGGCCCGGTAGTCCTGGGTGCGCTGCACCAGGTCCAGTACGTCGACGAGATCGCCGTCCGGGCCCGGCATGCGGATGTCCAGCTCCTCCTGGCGCACGAAGCCGTAGTTCGCCGGGTCCGCGGCGTCCGGGTCACCCGGGGCGACCTGCTGAATACCGGCCCGCCTGCGCATGAAGAGGGGCCCGAGGACCATCCCCATCATCAGCGCCGCCATCAGGACCCAGAGAATCTCCATGGCTCAAGCGAACCAGACGGGTCCGACAAATGGCGAACCCGGTCGGCCGGAACCCCCGGCGGGGGCCCTTCGGGCGCTCCCGGCGGCGCGGATCCGCCCCCGTCCGCACGCTCCGGCGGGCCGCGTGCCGTCATCGGTGCCGCGGGAGCACTACCCTCGGTGCCCATGAGCGACAGGCACATCAGTCAGCACTTCGAGACCCTTGCGATCCACGCGGGCAACACCGCAGATCCCCTCACCGGCGCGGTCGTCCCGCCGATCTACCAGGTCTCGACCTACAAGCAGGACGGCGTCGGCGGGCTGCGCGGCGGATACGAGTACAGCCGCAGCGCCAACCCGACGAGGACCGCCCTCGAAGAGAACCTCGCCGCCCTGGAGGGCGGGCGCCGGGGCCTCGCGTTCGCGTCCGGACTGGCTGCCGAGGACTGCCTGTTGCGTACGCTGCTCAGCCCCGGCGACCACGTGGTGATCCCGAACGACGCGTACGGCGGCACGTTCCGCCTCTTCGCGAAGGTCGTCTCCCGCTGGGGCGTGGAGTGGTCGGTCGCGGACACCAGCGACCCCGCGGCCGTACGGGCCGCGCTCACCCCGAAGACCAAGGCGATCTGGGTGGAGACGCCCTCCAACCCGCTCCTCGGCATCACCGACATCGCGGCGGTCGCCCAGGTCGCGCGCGAGGCGGGCGCCCGCCTCGTCGTCGACAACACCTTCGCGACCCCCTACCTCCAGCAGCCGCTCGCGCTCGGCGCGGACGTCGTCGTGCACTCCCTGACCAAGTACATGGGCGGCCACTCGGACGTCGTCGGCGGCGCCCTGGTCACCGGTGACGCGGAACTCGGCGAGGAGCTGGCGTACCACCAGAACGCGATGGGCGCGGTCGCCGGGCCCTTCGACTCCTGGCTGGTGCTGCGCGGCGCCAAGACGCTGTCCGTGCGCATGGACCGGCACAGCGAGAACGCCGGCAAGGTCGCCGAGATGCTCACGCGGCACGCGCGCGTGACGAGCGTGCTGTACCCGGGTCTGCCGGAGCACCCCGGTCACGAGGTCGCCGCCAAGCAGATGCGGGCGTTCGGCGGCATGATCTCGTTCCGCGTCGAGGGCGGCGAGGAGGCGGCCGTCGAGGTCTGCAACCGCGCCAAGGTGTTCACGCTCGGCGAGTCCCTGGGCGGCGTCGAGTCCCTGATCGAGCACCCGGGACGCATGACGCACGCCTCCACGGCCGGCTCGCTCCTGGAGGTGCCCGGCGACCTGGTGCGCCTGTCCGTGGGCATCGAGAACGTCGACGACCTGCTCCAGGACCTCCAGCAGGCCCTCGGCTAGGCCGTGCCCGCGGCGCTCACCAGCCGGTGAGGGGTGGGGTCGTGTCGGACGGCGGCTCCACCCAGGGGCGCGCCGTCGACGCCCAGACGACGAAGGCGACGGCCGCCGTGAACAGCAGCAGCCACAGCAGCCGGCGGGCGGCGGTGCGGCGGCGCAGCATCCGTGCGCCGCGCCGTACGACGGCCGGGTACAGGTCGGGCGGCACCTGGGGCGGGTTCTGCTCCAGCATCCGCCGTACGGCGGCCTCCCGCTCGGGCTGGTTCACGACGGCGCCACCTCCGCCAGGGCCGGTGCCGGTCCGCGGGGCGGATGCAGCAGGGTCGTCATCGCGCGGGCGCAGATCGCGCGGACGCGTTCGGGGGGCAGGCCGAGCAGCGCCGCCGTCTGTTCCTCGGCGACCCCCTCGTACAGCCGCAGGACCAGGATCAGCCGTTCCTGGGGGGTGAGCCGCGCCAGGACGCTGCCGGGGTCGGGCCGGGCCCGGCCGAGGCCGCCGTACTGGTGCCAGGCCGCGTGCGCGAAGCGGACGGCCAGCTCCTGGCGCGCGCGGTCGTAGGGGTCCTCGCCGCGCAGCCGGTCCCAGCAGGCGTACGTGTGGGCCAGGGCCTGGGTGAGCAGGCGCCGCGCGCGCGGGTTGGCGTCCGGCGTCTCGGCCGTGAGCAGCGTGGCGGCATGCAGCAGCCGCCCTGCCGCGCCCGCGACGAACGCCTCGAACTCCCGGGCGCGGCGAGCGCTCTGGAACGCCCGCCGTTCTCGCACCGCGCCTCCCGCCTGAGGGTGACCCGGAGGGGTCTGTGGGACCTGAGGGGAACGGTGGTCCCGGCCGTGTACGGCATGCCAGACCGTGTACGGCGGGGCCCGCTCTCATATGAGGCCAGGCCCGGCCTCCCGGTCAAGGGGCAGGCGTACATGCGCACACGCACGCGCGTGCGGAGGTGCGGGCGCGCGTGCGTGTGGAAGGGGTGGCCGGACGGGCTCCGGGGTGCTGCGGACGGTCCGCGGCCGGTCGGCGTGCGGAAACGGACGGTGCGCGGCGGGGGGAGCCTGGCGGCCGGGCTGCCGGTCAGGAACCCGAATGGGTCTCCGTCACCGGGCCGCCCTGTGCGGCCTGGCGGGCCGAGAGCGCGCCGTTGAAGCGCGTGAGGAGCGTGCAGAACGCGTCGCGCTCCTCCGGCGCCCAGTCGTGTGTCAGCTCGGCCATCAACTGACGTCTCGACGAGCGCACTTCCTCCAGGCGGGACTGCCCGCGCGGGGAGAGCTGGAGCACCACGGCCCGCCCGTCCTCGGGGTGCGAGGTGCGCTTGACGAGGCCGGTGTCGACTAGCGGTGCCACCTGACGGGTGACCGTCGAGGAGTCGATGCCCATGCTCGCGGCGAGGGCCTTGACGCCCATCGGGCCTTCCTTGTCGAGGCGGTTGAGCAGCAGGTACGCGGCCCGGTCCATGGAGTTGCGCACCTGCCCGACCCCGCCGAGCCGGGTCTGTTCCGCGCGGCGCGCGAACACCGCGACCTCGTGCTGCAGCGTGTCGAGAAGACCGGTGTCACCGACGGTCGTCATGTCCATCGACATTTCAGGTGTTGTGGGCATGGCCGGGGGCTCAATTCATGCGTGGGGTCCTGGGTTGGGGGACAGGGTACGCGGCCGGGGGGCGGGCCGTACCGGCGCTGCGCAATCCAGTCTCGCCCGGTGGTCACACGAGGAGGGGCGGGCTGTGAACTGCGAGACTGGTGGTCATGAGCTACAGGACGGCTGACTCCTTGCGGACGGTGACCCTGGACGACGTGCGCGGGGCACAGAAGATGCTCTCCGGCGTGTCGCGAATGACCGCGATGGAGGGCAGCAGGCACCTGTCCCAGCTGGTCGGCGCGCCGGTGCACCTCAAGTGCGAGAACCTCCAGCGGACGGGTTCCTTCAAGCTGCGCGGCGCGTACGTGCGGATCGCGGGTCTGCTGCCCGAGGAGCGGGCCGCCGGGGTCGTCGCGGCGAGCGCGGGCAACCACGCCCAGGGTGTCGCCCTCGCCTCCTCGCTGCTCGGTGTGCGCTCGACGGTGTTCATGCCGTCCGGGGCCCCGCTGCCGAAGGTCGCGGCCACCCGCGAGTACGGCGCGGAGGTGAGGCTGCACGGTCAGGTGGTCGACGAGACGCTGGCCGCCGCGCAGGAGTACGCGGCCGAGACCGGCGCGGTGTTCATCCACCCGTTCGACCACCCCGACATCATCGCGGGGCAGGGCACGGTCGGCCTGGAGATCCTGGAGCAGTGCCCGGAGGTCCGCACGATCGTGGTCGGGATCGGCGGTGGCGGCCTGGTCGCGGGTATCGCGACGGCGGTGAAGGCGCTGCGTCCGGACGTGCGGGTGGTCGGTGTGCAGGCGGCAGGCGCGGCGGCGTATCCGCCCTCGCTGGCGGCGGGGCGCCCGATGGCGATCGAGAACCCGGCGACGATGGCGGACGGCATCAGGGTCGGGCGGCCGGGCGACGTGCCGTTCCGGATCGTGCACGACCTGGTGGACGACGTGCGCACGGTCTCGGAGAACCATCTGTCGAGCGCGCTGCTGCTGTGCCTGGAGCGGGCCAAGCTGGTCGTCGAGCCGGCGGGCGCCAGTCCCGTCGCGGCGCTGCTGAGCGAGCCGGGCAGTTTCGAGGGGCCGGTGGTGGCGGTGCTGTCCGGCGGCAACGTGGACCCGCTGCTGATCCAGCGCATCCTGCGGCACGGCATGGCCGCGGCGGGCCGCTACCTCGCCGTCACGCTGCGGCTGACGGACCGGCCGGGTGCCCTGGCGACGCTTCTGGGGGTGTTGTCAGTGGCCGACGCTAACGTCCTGGATGTGAGTCACGTCCGGACCGACCCGCGGCTCGGGCTCACGGAGGTGGAGGTCGAGCTGCACCTGGAGACGAAGGGGCCCGAGCACTGCGCCGAGGTCAACAGGGCGCTGCGTACGGCGGGTTACACGGTCATCGACTGAGGCCTGCGGTTCGCCGTGAAGGGCCGGGTAAATCTGTTGAGAGACGCGATACATCGCGATACCGTGTGTCCCTCGCCACAACCGCGCCCGTGAGGGGCGGCGTTCCACCCGTCCGGGTGACGCCCGTCCGTCGCGCGGCGCACATATTGCAAACCTAGGATCTTTCCGTAGGAATTCTCCAACTTTTGGGAGACCTCACATGCCAGGCGCCATCTATGCCGAAGGCCTGGTGAAGACCTTCGGTGACGTAAAGGCTCTGGACGGCGTCGATCTCGATGTCCCGGAGGGCACCGTGCTGGGCCTCCTCGGGCCGAACGGCGCGGGCAAGACCACCACCGTCCGCTGTCTCACCACCTTGTTGCGGCCCGACAGCGGCCGGGCGGTCGTCGCGGGCATCGACGTGCTCAAGCACCCCGACGCGGTACGCCGCTCGGTCGGGCTCTCCGGGCAGTTCGCCGCGGTCGACGAGTACCTGACGGGCCGCGAGAACCTCCAGATGGTCGGCCAGCTCTACCAGATGCGGGCGAAGGCGGCGAAGGAGCGGGCGGCCGAGCTGCTGGAGCAGTTCCACCTCACGGACGCCGCCGACCGCCCCGCGAAGACGTACTCGGGCGGTATGCGCCGCCGGCTCGACCTCGCCGCCGCGCTGGTCGTCTCGCCGCCCGTGATGTTCATGGACGAGCCGACCACCGGCCTCGACCCCCGCAACCGCCAGCAGCTGTGGGAGGTCATCAAGCAGCTCGTCTCCGGCGGCACCACGCTGCTGCTGACCACGCAGTACCTGGAGGAGGCCGACCACCTCGCCCACGACATCTGCGTCGTCGACCAGGGCCGCGTCATCGCCCGCGGCACCTCCGACCAGCTCAAGGCGCAGACCGGCGGCGAGCGCGTCGAGGTCGTCGTGCACGACCGCGAGCACATCGCCACCGCCTCCGAGGTGCTGTTCGGCTTCGGCAAGGGCGAGACCAAGGTCGAGGAGCACACCCGCAAGCTCACCGTCCCGGTGTCCGGCGGCGCCAAGCTCCTCGCCGAGGTGATCCGCGAGCTGGACGCCCGCGGCATCGAGATCGACGACATCGGCCTGCGCCGACCCACCCTGGACGACGTGTTCATCTCGCTCACCGGCCACCTCGCCGAGGAGCGCGAGGAGGACGGCGCGGCCGCCGCGGACGCCAAGAGCCGCAAGCACCCGAAGGAGACCGCCAAGTGAGCGCCGCCACCGACGCCGTGCAGATCCCGGCCCCGGGCAACGCCCTGACCCAGTCCGTCCGGGACTCGCTGGTCATCGCCAAGCGCAATCTGATCCGGATGTCCCGCATCCCGGAGATGGTGATCTTCGGGCTCATCCAGCCGGTCATGTTCGTCGTGCTGTTCTCGTACGTGTTCGGCGGCTCCATGCAGATCGGCGGCAGCACCAGCGCCACCGACTACCGGAACTTCCTGATGGCCGGCATCTTCGCGCAGACGGTCACCTTCGCCACCGCGGGCGCCGGAGCGGGCATCGCGGACGACATGCACAAGGGCCTCATCGACCGCTTCCGCTCCCTGCCGATGGCGCGCGGCGCGGTGCTCACCGGGCGCACGCTGGCCGACCTCGTCCAGACCGCCCTGACCCTGCTGGTCCTCGCCGTCGTCGCCCTGCTGGTCGGCTGGCGCGTGGGATCGGACGGCGACACCAACGCCGCCAAGGTGCTCGGCGCCTTCGGACTGCTGCTCCTGTCCGGCTACGCGTTCACCTGGATCGGCGCCCTGATCGGCCTCTCCGTGCGGACGCCCGAGGCGGCCACCTCCGGCGGCCTGATCTGGCTCTTCCCGGTCACGTTCATCTCGAACGCGTTCGTGGACTCCTCGAACATGACGCCCTGGCTGCGGCACATCGCGGAGTGGAACCCCTTCAGCGCCACCGTCCAGGCCTGCCGTGTGCTGTTCGCCAACCCCGGCCAGTCGCAGTCCGACGCCTGGCCGATGCAGCACTCCGTCTGGGCCTCGGTGATCTACTCCGTCCTGATCATCCTGATCTTCCGCACGCTCGCGGTCCGCAAGTACCGGTCCGCCACGGCGTGAGCCCGGCATGACGAAGCCCCCGGCGGATGACCGCCGGGGGCTTCGTCGACCGTGTCGTGGGGGCTCAGCCCTGGTACGGCTGCGCCTTCAGGATCTTCACCGAGGCGAGCTTGCCGTTCGGCAGCTCGTACTGGGCGTCGTCCCCGACCTTCTTGCCGTTCACGCCGGAGCCCAGCGGGGACTGCGGCGAGTACGTCTCGATGTCGGAGCTCGCGTACTCGCGGGAGGCGAGCAGGAACGTCAGGGTGTCGTCCTCGTCACCGTCGAAGGCGATGGTCACGACCATGCCGGGCGCGACCGCACCGTCCGCCGCGGGGGCCTCCCCGACCTTGGCGTTCTCCAGGAGCTGGGTCAGCTGGCGCACTCGGAGCTCCTGCTTGCCCTGCTCCTCCTTGGCCGCGTGGTACCCGCCGTTCTCGCGCAGGTCCCCCTCCTCGCGCGCTGCCGCGATCTTGGCGGCGATCTCCGTGCGCGCAGGACCAGACAGGTACTCCAGCTCGGCCTTGAGCTGGTTGTACGCCTCCTGGGTAAGCCAGGTGACGTTTTCGCTGGTCTGGGTCACAGGTGCTCCTCGTAGGTACTGGGAATACAAAGCATCGCCCTACCCAGAAGAATGTTCCTTCTCGGGTGGGCGAAACCACGAGCCTAACAATTCGGTGGCTGAAGGGGGAGGACATAAGGCATGAGAATTACGTCCACGCAGGTCAGCGACGAACCGGCGCATACGGGGCGGCCGTGTCGCGCGCTCGTCGCCGCGCGCCGTCCCGTGACGGAGCGTGTCCGCCGGGATCAGTCGGCGTGGCAGCCGAGCAGCTCGGCGGTGGTGCCGCGCGCCGTCGTCCGCAGGGTGACGACCTTGTCGACGCGTGAGGAACGCTGGTCGAAGCGGAAGTCCGCGCGGCCCACCTCGGCGCCGTCGGAGCTCTGCGAGCGCAGCGTGCAGTAGCCGCTCGCGTCCGTGTCCTTGCGGACCTCCAGATGCACCTCGACCGCCTTGTCCGAGACGGCGCTGAAGGTGATCACCTCACCGCTGATCTTGCTTCCGCCCACGTAGTAGTAGGCGAAGTAGCCGACGAGGGCGAGGAGCGCGGCGCCCAGCACGGTGCCGATGACCTTGAGCCTGCGGTCGGCGCGCTCGTCCTCGGAGCGGCCGTACCGGCCCTCGGGCAGCTGCGTGCTCGCCGTGCTCATGGTCGTCCTCTCGCAGGGGGCCGGGGCGGAAGTCCCGGCGGGACCTCCCGGGGCCGGGCCGCGGAATTTTTCGCCCCCTCGGTCCGTCACTATAGAAGCCGCCCATCACGCCGAATCACGCCGGGCGCCGACCGCCGACCTACCGAGGCGACAGCCGACTGACTGAGGATTGAGTCTTGACTGACCAGCTGCGACTGATGGCCGTGCACGCCCACCCCGACGACGAGTCGAGCAAGGGCGCGGCCACCATGGCGAAGTACGTGTCCGAAGGGGTGGACGTGCTGGTCGTGACCTGCACGGGCGGGGAGCGCGGCTCCATCCTCAACCCGAAGCTGCAGGGGGACACGTACATCGAGGAGCACATCCACGAGGTGCGCAAGAAGGAGATGGACGAGGCGCGCGAGATCCTCGGCATCAAGCAGGAGTGGCTCGGCTTCGTCGACTCCGGGCTGCCCGAGGGCGACCCGCTG
The DNA here is from genome assembly GCF_055565855.1 of Streptomyces sp. NPDC028308. Classification (NCBI taxonomy): domain Bacteria; kingdom Bacillati; phylum Actinomycetota; class Actinomycetes; order Kitasatosporales; family Streptomycetaceae; genus Streptomyces; species Streptomyces sp. NPDC028308. The sequence continues at coordinate 350,900 of NZ_JBVHTO010000013.1, read as the reverse complement.
CCCCCGCTGCCCGAGGGCTGCTTCGCGCTGGAGGACGTCGACAAGGCGGCCGGCGAGCTGGTGAAGCAGATCCGCTCGTTCCGTCCCCAGGTGATCACCACCTACGACGAGAACGGCGGCTACCCGCACCCCGACCACATCATGACCCACAAGATCTCGATGGTGGCGTTCGAGGGCGCGGCGGACACCGAGAAGTACCCGGAGTCGGAGTTCGGCCCGGCCTTCCAGCCGCAGAAGCTGTACTACAACCAGGGCTTCAACCGCCCGCGCACCGAGGCGCTGCACCAGGCGATGCTGGACAGCGGCCTGGAGTCGCCGTACGGGGACTGGCTGAAGCGCTGGTCGGAGTTCGAGCGCGTCGAGCGCACGCTGACCACGCACATCCCGTGCGCCGAGTTCTTCGAGATCCGCGACAAGGCGCTGATCGCGCACGCCACGCAGATCGACCCCGACGGCGGCTGGTTCAAGGTCCCGATGGAGCTCCAGAAGGCGGTCTGGCCGACCGAGGAGTACGAGCTCGCCAAGTCCCTCGTCGATACCTCCCTCCCCGAGGACGACCTCTTTGCGGGCATCCGCGACAATGCCTGACATGAGCGCAAGCGCAAGCCTGGCAATGACGGACCTCGTCTCCCTCGCCAAGGAGGTCGACGAGAACAAGGTCACCCCCGGCGTCCTCGGTTTCATCGTGTTCGCGGTGATGGCCCTGGCCGTGTGGGGCCTGATGAAGTCGATGAACCGCCACATGCGGAAGGTCGACTTCGAGGACCCGGAGACGGACGGGGCCCCGGCCGACCGGGAGACCTCGGGTACCTCCGCGCCCAAGCCCCAGCAGGGCTGAGCCGCCCGTCCCCGCCGGCCCCTCCGGTACGGGAGGGGACGCGGCGGGCGGAGTCCTGTGCGTGACGGCCCCGGTCAGCTGTGGGCCGTCACCGGCACACCCATGACCTCACGGGCGTGGCGGTCCGGGACCATGCCCAGACGCCACGCCTGCCAGCCGGCGTCCAGGTCGACTCCGCGTTCGAGCAGCAGCTGGTACGCCTCGACGTAGTCGTCCAGCTTGCCGTCCCGGGCCGGGTGCGGGGAGCGGGACAGCCGGGCCAGCTCCTCCTGGGCCACCGCCGTGCCGATCTCCGAGCCGCCGGGAGCCGCGTAGGGGAGCAGGGTGCAGCGCAGGAAGCGCGCCCAGTCCTCGCCGCGGCGGTCGCCGTAGGACGTGAACAGGCCGATCGCCTCGTCGCACAGGGACAGCGCCTGCGGCGAGCGCGCGTTGCCGGCGTCCACCACCGCCAGCTCCAGGCACGTCCACGCCTCGCCGTGGGCGACCCCGATGCGCTGGAAGTCCGCGCGGGCGTCGACGAGGAGCTGGCGGGCGAAGCCCGAGTTGCGCAGGGAGCCGGTCCGGGCGGCCCGCTGGTCGCGGGTCACGCGCGCCGAGTGGTGCCGGGCGCAGGCCAGCCCGTAGACGTCCCGCATCCGGGAGAACATCGTGCGGGACCGCTCCAGCTCGCGCACCGCGTGGTCCAGGTTGCCGGTCTCCTCCAGGGCCTGGCCCAGGTAGTACACCGTCCACGCCTCCCCGCGCGCGTCCTCGTTGTCCCGGTGCCGCGACGCCGCCTGGCGCAGCCCGTCCACCGCCGTGGAGGGATCGCCGTCGACGAGCCGCGCCCGGGCCAGCTGGGTCAGCGCCCACGCCTCACCGCGCCCGTCGCGCGTACGCCCGTACAGATCGAGCGCCTCGCGCAGCTCGCGGTCCGCCCGCGCCACGTCGCCCATGCGCAGCGCCACCTGCCCGAGCTGGAAGTGCGCCCACGCCTCGCCGTGCACCGACTCGCTCTCGCGGTGCAGGACCAGGGCTTCGGTGAGCAGGCCGAGAGCCGCGCCCAGCCGGGCGCGGTCCCGTTCCACCGCGGCCAGGGCGTGCATCGTCCAGGCGCGGTCGGCGGCCAGCTCGGGCGAGGCCTGCAGGTCCATGGCCTCCTGGAGCCGCGCCGCCGCCTCCGCCAGGTTGCCCTGGTGGTGCAGCGTGATCCCGAGGGAGCAGAGCGCGCGGGCGGCGCCCGCGTCGTGGTGCGCCTCGAAGTAGAGGTCGACCACCGAGGAGAGCGTCGTGCGGGCCTTGTCCAGCTCGCCGAGCTGGCGGGCCGCGATGCCCGTACGCCACTGCACCGAGCGGACCAGCAGCCCCTGGTCGACGGCCTGGGTCAGCTCGCTGATCTCACCGAGGCGGTACAGGTCGCCGCGCAGCAGGCAGTAGTCGCACAGGGCGCCCAGCAGGTTGAGCACGGCCGCCTGGTTCACGCCCTCCGCGTGGCGCAGCGCCGCCGTGATGAAGCTCGACTCGTCGTCCAGCCAGCGCAGGGCCGCGTCGAGGGAGGTGAAACCGTGCGGGCCGACCGCGCTCGACTGGAACGCGGAGTCCGCGCGCGTCGACGTCTTCCCGTCGACCAGGCGGATCACCGAGTCCGCGAGCTCGCCGTAGTTCACGATCAGCCGTTCCTGCGCGGCCGTCCGCTCGGCCGGCTCCTCCTCGTCCAGCAGACGGGCCTGGGCGAAGCCGCGTACGACGTCGTGCAGGCGGTAGCGGCTGCCGCGCACGTGCAGGATCAGGCCGGCGCGGGCGAGCGCGGCCAGCTGGCGGGCCGCCTCCTGCTCGTCCGTCGCCAGCAGCGAGGCCGCCGCTGCCGCGCCCAGCGAGGCGCGCCCGGCCAGCGCCAGCCGCCGCAGCAGGCGCCGTGCGGTGTCCGGCTGGTCGGTGTAGCGCAGCCACAGGGCCCGCTCGACCGGTTCGACGGGGCCGTACGCCCCGAGGTCGACGGCGAGGACACGGGGTGTGCGCGGGCCGAGCGAGGAGCCCGCGATGCGCAGGGCCAGCGGCAGGCCGCCGCACAACTCCCGTACGCGGTCGCAGGATTCGGCGTCGTAGGGGCCCGAGGTGTCCTGCGCCGCGGCGTTCAGCAGCTCCTCGGCGGCGCCCGCGTCCAGGGCCTCCAGCGGGAGGTGGTGCACCCAGGCGGCGAGGTCCGCGGGGAGTTCGAGGGGGGTGCGGGCGGTGACCAGCACCAGGCTCTCGGACCGCTCGGGGACCAGGGTGCGGACCTGCTCGGCGTCGGAGGCGTCGTCCAGCACGATGGTGACCGGCAGCCCGGTCAGATGCTGGTGGTACAGCTCGCTCAGCCGCCTGACCTGCTGGTCCTGCGAGGAACGCTCACGGAACAGGAGCTGCTCGCGCGGCGCCCCCAGCCGGTTCAGCAGGTGCAGCAGCGCGTCCCGGGTGGACAGCGGCGGCTCCTCCGGGCTGTCGCCGCGCAGGTCCACCACGCACGCACCCCGGAACTGGTCCTTGAGCTCGTGCGCCGCCCGCACGGCGAGGGTGCTGCGGCCCGAGCCGGGGGCGCCGTGCAGCACGACCACCGTCGGCTTGGTCTCCGTGCTCGCGCGGGCCGCGTGCACCCACTGCGCGACCCGGGAGAGCTCCGGCCTGCGTCCGGTGAACACCGGGTCCAGCTCCGGGAGTTGCCCGAAGGACTGTTCCAGGACGTTGCGTCGGCGGGCCGCGGCGCTCTTGTCGGTACGGCGCAGCTGGGGTGCGCCCTTCTTGGCGCCGGCCGACGCGTTGAGCACCCGCTGCTGGTCGAGGAAGGGGCGGATGCCGCGTACCTCCAGGGCCGTCAGCCACTGCAGGCGCAGCTGTTCGGGCCCGCCGGGCTGGTTCAGGGCGCCCGCGCGGCGGCTCGCGGCGGGCAGGTGCGAGGCGGACACCTTCGCCACGGTGGTCGCCGCCCCGGCCACGCCGGCCACCGCACCGGCGCCCAGGGCCGTCCCGGCGCCGGTGCCCAGGGCCAGGTCGGCGACGCAGGCCGCGAGCGCGGCGACGCCCGCCACCAGCACGGCGGTGCCGGCGCCCTCGCGCGCGTACCGCTGCCCGAAGGTCAGCTCGCCCGACGCCGTCTCGTCGAGCGCGCGGGTGTACGCCTCGTACTCCTCCGCCGCGGCCTGGGCCATGGCGTCCAGGCCGCCCCGCGCGCGTGACAGCAGCACGGCGCCGTCGGTGCGCCCGCCCGAGCGCCGCACCTCCTCCTCCACGGCCCGGGCCAACAGCCGCTCGGCCTCCGCCCGATGGCTGTCCCGCATGTCATGTCCCCCTCCGGTGCAACTCCCTTGGCTACGAGTGTCCTTGGTGCGGGGCCCGAGCGACAGAGGCCCGCGATCATTGGCGCGGCCCGCCGCCGCGACGCGGGGAGGCGCGGACCCTCCAGGCGGGGAGCCCCCGGCGGGGCACGCCGGGCGAAGCGGCGCTTCCTCCTCGCGCGGGACACCGTGGGAGAGTGGAAGGGTGAACCGACTGGCCCATGAGACGTCCCCGTATCTGCTCCAGCACGCCGACAACCCCGTCGACTGGTGGCCCTGGTCGGCCGAGGCCTTCGACGAGGCCCGCAGACGCGATGTGCCCGTCCTGCTCAGCGTGGGCTACAGCAGCTGCCACTGGTGTCAGTCGACTCGCACAGGGCGTTAGCCCGGAGCCTGAGCACGGCCGCCCGGCTTGGAGATCAACAGACCGATTCGTTCCAGGGGTACCCGACCCGTACGTAGACCTTTAACCAGGGCCCTGGTCAGCCCACTGCACGCGGGGGTGTCCGATAGCGGTGTGCGCTTGCCTCACGCTGCGGCCGGGAGGTGTCGTACGCGTGCCTGGCGGCGGCCTGGTGCTACCGCTCCGTACGGCGCAGGAACTGCCAGCCCAGTACGGCTAGGGCGAGCGTCTGACCGAGAGAAGCGAGCACGAGCAGGGGCTGAACGGCAGGGGAGCACCAGAACGCGGTCGTGCAGACCATGGGCAGGACTAGGTACGTGAACAGGTCCACCGCGGTCTGAAGCCGCTTGCGCACGGTGCGGCCCGCGACGTTGCGGTGGTAGCTCTCCCAGCCGAACACTGCGCCGTGGGCGGAGATGAGTTCCCCGAGGCGCGGCCCCAGCCGGTCGCGGACGTAGCAGCCGATCGCCGAGATCTTCTCGTCGTTGACCAGGTAGGTCCAGCCCAGGATCAGACAGATCGCGGGGACGGATAGCAACAGTCGGGACTGTCCGCTCTGGGCGGTGATCGCCACGACTGCAGTGGCTGCGGCGAGCGTGAAGTAGAGCAGATTGTCGCGGAACCCTATGCGGGTCTTCTGTTCCTCCTTGAGTCGGTCGTACTCGGCCAGCAGGACCTTGCTCTCGGTGACGTCATCCGTGGAGGTCACAGGCACCCCAATGCTCGCGTTCAGGATCAGCCGGCGGTCTGGAAGGGAGCCAGGCTGTCGGGGCCGTGCCGTTCGATCCAGCTCTTCCCGTCCGCCGCTATCCCCTCCAGAAGGCGGAAGGTGTGGGTGGAGCCGGCCGCGCTGAGGTTGATCTCGGAGATTTCCCGGGAATTCTCGGTCGGGGCCAGTTGATGGGCGTCGGCGTCCTTGACGCGAATTTTCCTGGCCGGTCCGTTGGCGAGGAAGAGCTCCAGGTCGTAGCCGATGTCGGCGTTCTCCGTCACCTGTACGGAGGTCAGCGCGTCGAACCGGTAGTTGCACCGCTGCTCGTTCTTGCGCGTTCCGTCGAAGAAGTCGAACTCAGAGCTGATCTCGCGGATACCGTCCTGGGTGAACAGGAATAGGCGGAACACATAGTGCGAGTACCGCCATGGGCCGCCTCGGACCCGACCACGTTTGTAGGAGGGACCAGGGGCCATCAGGATGGTGTGGGTGATCAGATCACGCCAGGTGAGCCGGTGGTACTGGAGTGCCTCATCGACGAACAAGGTCTTGTCGCAGGTGAGCCACGTCTCCATCTCCAGTTCGCTGGGGCGCGTAGCGTCCAGGAACGACTTCCAGCGGTGGTAGGCAATCTGCCGTTCGGCTAAATGCTCGCTGTATTCCTGGGTCTCCCGGTTCAGCCGGTGCTCTTCACGCCGGACCTCGAGCCATCGGGAAGCGCTCGCGTGCCCGGACCAAGCCGCACCGAGCACGGCCAGAAACGCCCACAGAGGCCGCGGTTGGGCGGCACCGATGGCCGCTGTGCCGAACCCGGCCAGAGCCGCGACACCGAGAACGGCGAGGGCCGCCACGGTCAAGGCCTTCGTCCTGCCCGACGTCCGGTCCTGGCGGTACCGATCGGACAGGATGCCGTTGTTGTAGCGATCTCGGGCGTCCTCGGCGAGGTACCGGATCAGCCAGTCGACTCGCTCCACACCGATTCGGCTCTCCCGGTAGAGGTCCGCGATCTCGGCAGCGAGGCTGCTGCGGATCTGAACGGTGTGACCGAGCCAGGCATCCGCGGTGAAACCGTGGGGCCTTCGAATGCTGAAGTAGTGATCGAATGAATGGCGGACGCGCTTGGTGAACCGGTCCTCGGCGATCGGAGGATCGCGCGGATCCGGGGCGTGAACCTCGGCCCTGAAGGCAGGCCTGGGCTCCTGGCCCCACCACCGAACGCCGAAGCGCGCCGCAGTCAGGCCCGCGCCGAGTGCCACCGTTAACTCGACGATCGCCTGGGCCGGATTCGCGATCAGAGCCAGGGCCCCAAGGAGAGCACTGCTGATGGCGAACAGGACCGCCCGGACAGGGAGGGCCGCCTTGGCGGCGGCCGCGGTGCTCGGGCGGGGCCGAACGGCCCGCGCCCCGATGGGGTCGGGTGCGAAGTAGGCCCAGACCCGCTGGGCCCGGCCGTTGCCGAAGCGTTCCGCCCTGGCCCGCCCGAGGGTCTCCGCCCACAGGTCGTCCTTCAGCCCTCCGGTAAGTATCACGTCGAGGTGGCGGAGAATCGCGTCGTGCTGGCGGAGCGGCAGGTCCTGCAGTTGCTTCAGCACAGGGCCGGTCTCGCTGCCGGCGCTGCTGAGTACCGCCAACAGGTCGAAAGTGACGCGCAGGGCTTCCTTCCACTGGTCCTCGGCGAAGTCCCGCACGAGCCCGTAGGCGTAACGCAGCTGCCTGACCTCTTCGGCAGTCAGGTCGTGGTGGGTGCGTGCGCTGAGCATGGCGAGCACCCAGTGGAAACGCACCTCGGTACCGTCGTACCCATGGGCGATCGCATCGGTGATCATTTCGCGGGCCCGGCTGGGAACGCCGTCTTCCAGGAGCTGTACGCCGACGCGGTACTTCTCCTGCGGCGAGGCGTCCGGGTGGACGAAGTAGACGTTGGAGTTGTGTACGGTCTCGGCCTGAATCCCGATGGTCGAGCCGTACGCCGCCGAGCTGTACGGGGCACTGTCGTCGTGGTTCATGTCAGGTCACCGGCCGCGGCAACCAGCGGAGCCAACGTGGCCAGCAGCGCGGGGCACTCCGCGACCAGTCCGCGCAGCCTCTTGAGTGTCATGACCGTCCGCTTGGACGATTCAAGGGTGCGCTCCCTTGCCGACCGGAGGGCGGAGTCCAGATCGGTCAGGGCTTCCCGGTAGCTGTCCTCGTCGAGGGCGCCCTTGTCGCGGTGCCACCCCAGCTGATCGCGGAAACCGTTCAGTCCCGTGATCAGGTCCGTCGGGCCGGGTGCCTTGGGGACCGTGCTCATGTGGACACTGCTGCCCGTGACGGAGCCCGCCATGATGCCGACGGTGCTGTTGTGAACGGTGTTGCTGACGGGCAGGTCGAACCGGTGGGCCGAACGGGCACCGTCGTCCTGGGGCACGGGGGTCTCGTCCTGCTCGCCCACCAGTTCCGCTGCCAACCGGATGGCGAACGCCGCCGCGTTCGCCGCGGCCCGCGGCTGCCAGTTGCGGTCCTCCAAACTGTTCTTCGTGCCGTCCGCCCGGTCGCTGATCCCCCGGACGATGGCCACCGGCGCTCCGCTGAGATGGCCGGCCTGGGCCACACCGGCCGCCTCCATCTCGATGGCGAGCGCGTCGTTGTAGTGCTGTCGGATCCACTTCGCCTCAGCCGAGATCCTCGAGTTCTGGACGATCTCGCCGGCGGCGATCGCCCCGAAACGCACCTGCGGTCCGTCCTTGTGACCGGGTGTGGGGTCCGCCCAGTCGTTCACACGGGCCAGGTGCGAGGCGAGCTGGCTGATGCCGTGCGGCGCTTCCCATACCCGGGGACGGGCTTTGAGCCCGTCGTCCTCGCTGGTCCCGCCGTGATAGGCGTACACGTGGGAGGCCATCACCACGTCACCCAGCCTGGTGGCGTCCCACAGGGCGCCGGCGACCCCGACGAACAGCACGGCCAACGGCGAGAACTCCTGGATCGCGCGTTCGGCGATCACCGCGGCGGAATGGTTCCCCTTGTTCGTCAGGCCGAGTGCGACGCGGCACGATGTGCCCCGTACGGTTCCCACCTCGAACCGGGTACCGCGCTTGTGGCGATGCACCTGAGGATCCGCCAGCCTCTGGCGCACGGACTGATATTCAAGATTGAGAGCGGTGAGAATCACCACTGAGTTCTTCGGCATCTACTCCTCTTCCCCTCTCGTGTTCTCTTCCGACGCAGATGGCGCGGGTCGGATCAGCGGTGGGAACAGCACGGTGTTCGGACCGGCCCGGTACAGCCGTGCGGGTCTTCCCCCCGTGGCCTTGCGGTCCGTGCCGACGGGAACGATGAACCCCTTCGCGGCTTGGACCTTCCGGTAGAAATTGCGGGTGTCGAGCGTGGTGCCCCAAACGGCCTCGTACACCTGCTGCAGTTCTGCGATGGTGAAGCTCTCCCCGCAGAACGCGGTGGCCAGTGCCGAAAATTCGATCTTGGTGCGCGCGCGTTCGATCCCGTCTGCGGCAATTCGATGGTGGTCGAAGGCGAGAGTCGCCTCGCCGGACAGGACGGCTTCTGCGGGAACCCACGCGGCATCGGTGGCGTCCGTCCCCGCGACAGGGTCGGGCAGCCCCGGTGCGATCGCCAGGTGAGCTACGGAGACGACTCGGCCCCGGGGGTCGCGGCCCGATCTTCCGTACACGGCCAGCTGTTCAAGGTGCACACAGCCGGAGGTCAGGGCTGTTTCCTCACTCAGTTCGCGGTGAGCGGCGTCCAGGATCTCCTCGCCATCGTGGCTCAGGAATCCTCCAGGCAGCGCGAGCATGCCTCGGAAGGGATCTTCGCCCCGCTCCACCAGGAGGACGTGCAGACGACTGTCGCGCAGCGTCAGGATCACGAGATCGACCGTCAGTAGGACAGGAGGAGGTGACCATGCGTCATCTTGCATGCCCTGCAAGGTACTTGAGTTACTGTCACTTGCACAAGAAGTAGAGTGTTGGGATCGTCGCGCCGCTCGACCTCATGGTCGTGACGCACATGGATGGTCGGCTGGTGGTCGAACATGTCAGCTCGTACCTGTCTGCCGGGTCACGGTTTCCGGGCCGCGACTGGCGCGCTCGTGGCGTCGATGGCAAAGCGAGATAGTCGTGGCCCGTTCGCGTCGATGAACCGCAAACCGGATGCCGGGACCTGGGTCAGTTTCGTATGTAGCCGCCCCGGCTGATCCGATCTTCCGGCAACGTCACCTTGATCAGTTCTTGACCGGGCACGGCTAAACGATCACTTGCGAGCTGGCATGGCATCCGCAGTTGGTGCATCCGGCCCGGAGGTGGGGAATGTTCCGATCGGCCCATGAATAATCGCGATGCGGGCGCTACCGGTCGGCTTTCGAAAGCGGAGAGACCTCTCCGTCCTTACATGGCCCCAAGATCGACCGCGATGGAGAAAGGCGCGGTGGCCTTCACCATGCCGGTGAACATCTCGCCGTCCCTGTAAGCCCTGGTGGCGGGGTCGAGAACATAGGTGTATACGATCGGGACCCCGGTGGCGGCCTGCTCGACCCGCCAGTAGAAGGGGATGCCGGCCTTGGCGTACTGGTCCACCTTCACGATCCGATCCGTGGTCTCCGAGCCGGGCGACACGACCTCGACTACCAGGAGCACGTGCTCGGGGCGGGTGGGCGTGAGGTCGATGGTCTCTGCCCGGTAGACGATGACGTCCGGCCGGCGGTTGGTGAGCGGTACGTCCTGGAGGCGGACGTCGAAGTCCGTGTCCGCGTTCCAGTCCGGGCCCGCGGCGGCGTCCAGGGCATTGGCCAGGAGCCGAGCCAGCCGGTTGTGCCGCTTCGAGGCGCTCGGGCTCACGACGACCATCCCGTCCACGATCTCGATGCCGGCGCACTGCTCCTCGGACCAGGAGTCGTACTGCTCCGCGCTGATCTGCGTATGCATCCACGCGGGCGCCACCATCTCGGCGGACATGGTGTACCTCCTTCGAGGAGCCTCGGCAGGTCCAGCGCCACTGCGCTCAGCCTACTGTTCCGCGGCCGAGTGCGGCGGGCTCGTCAGCGCTTCCTCGATCGCGGCAGGCCCTGTGAGAGGCTGGGTCGTATGAACCGGTTGGCTGGTGTGACCTCGCCTTATCTGCTTCAGCACGCGGACAACCCGGTCGACTGGTGGCCGTGGGGACCCGAGGCGTTCGAGGAAGCCCGACGGCGCGACGTCCCCGTCCTGCTGTCGGTCGGCTACTCCGCCTGCCACTGGTGTCACGTCATGGCGCACGAGTCCTTCGAGGACGAGGCGACGGCCGCGTACCTGAACGAGCACTTCGTGAGCGTGAAGGTGGACCGCGAGGAGCGGCCCGACGTCGACGCCGTCTACATGGAGGCGGTGCAGGCCGCCACCGGCCAGGGCGGCTGGCCTATGACCGTCTTCCTCACCCCCGACGCCGAGCCCTTCTACTTCGGCACCTACTTCCCGCCCGAGCCCCGGCACGGGATGCCCGCCTTCCGCCAGGTCCTCGAAGGCGTCGGCAGCGCCTGGACCGACCGCCGCGACGAGGTCGCCGACGTGGCGGGCAAGATCGTGCGTGACCTCGCGGGCCGCGAGCTGAACTACGGCGGTACCGAGGTGCCGGGCGAGGAGGAGCTGGCCGGGGCGCTGCTCGGGCTCACCCGGGAGTACGACGAACAGCGCGGCGGCTTCGGCGGGGCGCCCAAGTTCCCGCCGTCCATGGTGATCGAGTTCCTGCTGCGCCACCACGCCCGCACCGGCTCCGAGGGTGCCCTGCAGATGGCGCGGGACACCTGCGAGCGCATGGCGCGCGGGGGGATCTACGACCAGCTGGGCGGCGGTTTCGCCCGCTACTCCGTCGACCGGGACTGGACGGTTCCGCACTTCGAGAAGATGCTCTACGACAACGCCCTGCTGTGCCGGGTCTACGCGCACCTGTGGCGTTCCACCGGGTCGGACCTCGCCCGCCGGGTCGCCCTGGAGACCGCCGACTTCATGGTCCGCGAACTGCGCACCGCCGAGGGCGGGTTCGCGTCCGCGCTCGACGCCGACAGCGACGACGGGACCGGCCGGCACGTCGAGGGCGCGTACTACGTGTGGACGCCCGAGCAGCTGCGCGACGTCCTCGGGGACGACGCCGAACTCGCCGCCCGGCACTTCGGCGTGACCGAGGAGGGCACCTTCGAGGAGGGCGCCTCGGTGCTGCAACTCCCGCAGCGGGAGGGCGTGTCCGACGCCGCGCGGATCGCGTCGGTGCGGGAGCGGCTGCTGGCCGCCCGCGGGGAGCGGCCGGATCCCGGCCGCGACGACAAGGTGGTCGCCGCCTGGAACGGGCTGGCCGTCGCCGCGCTCGCGGAGACCGGCGCCTACTTCGGGCGTCCGGACCTGGTGGAGGCCGCGATCGGCGCCGCCGACCTGCTCGTACGCGTCCATCTGGACGACCGCGCCCGCCTGGCCCGTACCAGCAAGGACGGCCGGACCGGCGCGCACGCCGGGGTGCTGGAGGACTACGCGGACGTCGCCGAGGGCTTCCTGGCGCTCGCGTCGGTCACGGGGGAGGGGGTTTGGCTGGAGTTCGCCGGATTCCTGCTCGACCACGTCCTCGCGCAGTTCACCGACGCAGAGTCGGGCGCGCTGTACGACACGGCGGCCGACGCGGAGCGGCTCATCCGGCGTCCGCAGGACCCCACCGACAACGCGACCCCCTCCGGCTGGAGCGCGGCGGCCGGCGCCCTGCTGTCGTACGCGGCCCAGACCGGCGCCGAACCCCACCGCACCGCCGCGGAGCGGGCGTTGGGCGTGGTGAAGGCGCTGGGTCCGCGCGCCCCGCGGTTCGTGGGCTGGGGGCTCTCGGTGGCCGAGGCGCTGCTGGACGGGCCGCGCGAGGTCGCGGTCGTCGGTCCGGCGGACGCGGACGCCACAAGAACCCTGCACCGCACGGCACTTCTGGGGACGGCGCCGGGCGCGGTGGTCGCGGTGGGTGCTCCGGGCAGTGACGAACTGCCGCTGCTGGCGGACCGACCGCTGCTCGGCGGCCGACCGGCGGCGTACGTCTGCCGCAACTTCACGTGCGACGCCCCGACGTCCGACGCCGAGCAGCTCAGGGAGGCCCTGGGCGGCGTGGTTTCCGACTGATCGGTCGCATCTGGACGGGAAAATTCTGACGTGGTCCGATACATGCCCTTAGTCGACCGAGGATTACGAAACACTCTATTTATCTGAACAGTGCCGGGACTTCACAGATCCCTCCTAGTCTCCTCACGGTGACGCGGCGGTTGAGGACACGCCGCCGCGACAGGGGTTTGGGGATCTGGGGGGATCTGTTGCTCACGTCTGTCTTCATCGCTGCCGTTTCACTGGCTCTGTTCTGGATGGCCGCCTTCACTCTGTGGTGGCAGATGCACGCCTGGCGTACGCCCGAGGTGCTCGCCTCCACCCGTTTCGGCAGACCGGACGGCGGAGAGGGCCTGTCCTTCTCTCTGCTGCTGCCCGCCCGGCACGAGCAGGCGGTGCTGGACCACACGATCCGGCGACTGCTGGAGTCCGGTCACGACGACTACGAGATCATCGTCATCGTGGGGCACGACGACCCGGAGACCGCGGCCGTCGCCCGCGCCGCCGAGGCCCGCGACCCGCGGGTGCGGGTCGTCGTCGACACCCATGAGCGGAAGAACAAGCCGAAGGCCATGAACACGGCGCTGCCGCACTGCCGCGGTGACGTCGTCGGGGTCTTCGACGCCGAGGACCAGGTCCATCCGGAGCTGCTCGCCCACGTCGACCACGCCTTCCGCACGACGGGCGCGGACGTGGTGCAGGGCGGTGTGCAGCTCATCAACTTCCACTCCAGCTGGTACAGCCTGCGCAACTGCCTGGAGTACTTCTTCTGGTTCCGCTCGCGGCTCCACCTGCACGCGCAGAAAGGTTTCATTCCGCTCGGCGGCAACACCGTCTTCGTCCGCACCGAGGTGCTGCGCGCGGCCGGCGGCTGGGACCCGGACTGCCTGGCGGAGGACTGCGACCTCGGGGTGCGGCTGTCCAGCGTCGGCAAGAAGGTCGTCGTCGCCTACGACTCCGACATGGTGACCCGCGAGGAGACGCCGGGCAGCCTGGTGTCCCTGATGAAGCAGCGCACCCGCTGGAACCAGGGCTTCCTCCAGGTCTACCGCAAGCGGGACTGGCGGCAACTGCCCACGTTCGGGCAACGGTTGCTGGCCCGCTACACCCTGATGACGCCGTATCTCCAGGCCGTCTCCGGCGTGATCATCCCGCTCAACGTGGCCGTCGCGCTCTTCCTCGACGTGCCGGTCGGCATCGCCTTCATCACCTTCCTGCCGGCCGTCACCGCCCTGGTCACCTTCGTCTTCGAACTGGTCGGACTGCACGACTTCGGCAAGCAGTACGGACTGCGCGTCCGCTTCGTGCACTACCTCAAGCTCGTCGCCGGCGGGCCCCTCTACCAGGTGCTCCTCGCGGGCGCGGCCGTTCGCGCGGTGTGGCGCGAGCAACGAGGCCGCACGGACTGGGAGTTGACCAGTCACGTCGGCGCGCACCTCACCGAGACGATCCGAGAGGACGTTCCCGCGTGACCTCCACTCTCCCCGCGGCGGCCACCACGGTCCCCGCGCAGCGGCACCGTGCGCCCGCAAACGCGCCCGCCGTCCGTCCCGTCCCGCGTTTCCGCAGCTCGCGCTCCGACCTGGTCCTGTGTGGACTGCTGCTCGTGGCGATCATGGTCGTGCAGGGCTGGAACATCACCGACTACCCGGCCCTCAGCGACGACGAGGGCACCTACCTGGCCCAGGCCTGGGCCGTGCAGCAGGGCGACGGACTCGCCCACTACACCTACTGGTACGACCACCCGCCCCTCGGCTGGATCCAGCTGGCGGCGCTGACCTGGCTCCCCGCGAAGATCAGCCCGTCCCTGATGACCGTCGGCCCGATGCGCGTGACCATGCTGCTGGTCGGCGCCGCGAGCGCGGTCCTGCTGTACGTCCTCGCGCGCAGGCTCCGGCTGCCGCGCTGGGCGGCGGGCCTGGCCATGGCGATCTTCGGGCTCTCGCCGCTGTCGGTCGTGCTCCAGCGCGAGATCTTCCTGGACAACATCGCGGTGATGTGGACGCTGCTGGCGTTCTGCCTGGCCGCCTCGCCGAACCGGCACCTCTGGCACCACTTCGCGGCCGGCGTCGCGGCCGCCGCGGCGGTGCTCACCAAGGAGACGATGCTCGTCGTCCTGCCCGCGCTCGTGGTCACCATGTGGCGCCACGGACACCGCGACACCCGCAAGTTCGCCCTCACCGGAGCCGTCACCGCCTGCGTGCTGATCGGCCTGGCGTACCCGCTGTTCGCGCTGCTCAAGGGCGAGCTGCTGCCCGGCTCCGGGCACGTGTCGCTGTGGGACGGCATCACCTACCAGATGAGCCGCCCCGGCTCCGGCTTCGTCCTCGACCCCGGCTCCGGCTCGCACGCCGTGCTGCGGTCCTGGCTGTACTACGACCGCGTCCTGCCCCTCGGCGGACTGGCGGGCGCCGTGCTGCTCCTGCTCACCTGGCGCTGGTCGGTGACGGCACGCGCGCTGGCCGGACCGGCCCTCACCGTCGGCATCCTCGCCCTGGTCGCACTGCGCCCGAACGGCTACCTGCCCGCCATGTACGTCATCCAGGCGCTGCCCTTCCTCGCGCTGGTGCTCGCCGGGGGCACCGCGAGCGTGGCGCACGCGGTGCTGCGCCGGTCGCGGAGCACGCGGGAGCGGCCGTACGTCACCTGGGGGCGCCGGGCGACCGCGGCCCTGCTCGTGACTGCGGCGGCCCTCTACGTCGTGCCCCGCTGGTACGACGGCGACCGCACCGCCCTGACCGCCGACGCGAACGCCCCCTACCGGGCCGCGTCGCACTGGCTCACCACGCGGGTGGAGGACCCCGCGGGCACCCGGGTCCTCGTCGACGACGCGCTCTGGCTCGACCTCGTGCACCACGGGTACCGGCCCGGACCCGGCGTCATCTGGTTCTACAAGGCGGACCTGGACCCGGCGGTGACGAAGACGATGCCGCGCGGCTGGCGCGACCTCGACTACGTGGTCGCCTCGCCCACGGTCCGGCGCGACGCGGCCGACCTGCCCAACGTCAGGGCCGCGATGCGCCACTCCACCCCGGTCGCCGTCTTCGGCACCGGCGAGGACCGCGTCGAGATCCGCCGGATCCAGACCGAGGGAGGCTCCCGATGAGTCACGAGTCCACCGTTCCCGAGGAGCTCGGCGACCCGGCGGTACACGCCGCGGAGGTAGCCGAGCCGGGCGCCGTCACCATCGTCGTACCGACCTTCAACGAGTCCGCGAACGTCCGGGAGCTGCTGCGCCGGATCACCGAGTCGGTGCCCGCCCGGCTGCCCTGCGAGGTCGTCTTCGTGGACGACTCCACCGACGACACCCCCGAGGTGATCGCGCGGGCGGCGCAGGACTGCCCCTTCCCGGTCACCGTGCTGCACCGCGAGGAGCCCGTGGGCGGCCTCGGCGGCGCCGTCGTCGAAGGACTCAAAGCCGCGGCCTCCGACTGGATCGTCGTCATGGACGGAGACCTCCAGCACCCGCCGTCCCTGGTGCCGGAGCTGGTGTCCACGGGCGAGCGGGCGTCCGCCGGGCTCGTCGTCGCCAGCCGCTACATCAAGGGCGGCAGCCGCGAAGGACTCGCGGGCGGCTACCGCGTCGCCGTCTCGCGCGGCGCGACCTGGCTCACCAAGACGCTGTTCCCGCGCAAGCTGCGCGGCATCAGCGACCCGATGAGCGGCTTCTTCGCCATCCGGCGCAGCGCGGTCACCGCCGATGTCCTCCAGCCGCTCGGCTACAAGATCCTCCTCGAACTCGCGGTGCGCAGCCGCCCCCGGCAGGTCACCGAGGTGCCCTTCGTCTTCCAGGACCGGTACGCGGGCGAGTCCAAGTCGACGGCGCAGGAGGGGTTCCGTTTCCTGCGCCACCTGGCCGGGCTGCGCACCGCCTCGCCGGTGGCCCGGATGGTCGCCTTCGGGCTGATCGGCGTCACCGGGTTCCTGCCGAACCTGCTGGGCCTGTGGGCGCTCACGGCCGCCGGGGTGCACTACCTGCCGGCCGAGATCGTCGCCAACCAGTTCGGGGTGGCGTGGAACTTCCTGCTCATCGAGCACCTGCTGTTCCGTGAGCGCCGCAGGCACCGCAACCGGTGGGACCGCGCGGGCCGGTTCGCGCTGCTCGCCAACGCCGACCTGGTGCTGCGCATCCCGCTGATCGCGCTGTTCGTGCGCGAGCTCGGGATGGGCCCCCTGTCGGCCACCGCGCTCGCCCTGGTGACGACCTTCGTCCTGCGGTTCGCGGGGACGGAGGCGCTGGTCTACCTGCCGCGCAGGGCCGCCGGACCCCGGCGCGCGAGCCGCGACCGCGGTCGCACGGAAAGGAGAGCCGCGTGAGCTTCCACCTCAGACCCCGGCGGAGAACCTCCCTGCTGGCCGTGGCGGGCCTCGCCGCCGGGCTGCTCCTGGTCTCGCCGCAGCCCGCCGCCGCCGCGAACCTCGTCAAGAACCCAGGCTTCGAGACGGCGGGCACCGACGGCATGCCGTACTGCTGGGAGAAGTCCGGCTGGGGCGACAACGACTTCACGTTCTCCACCGTCGCCGGCGCCCACACGGGCACGAAGGCGATGAAGGTCGAGCTGACCCGCCGCGTGGACGGCGACCGCAAGGCGCTGGTCACCGAGAGCGCGGCCTGCGCCCCGGTGGTCACGCCGGGCAAGCAGTACGACCTGGGGCTCTGGTACAAGTCGACGACCCCGGACACCTCCCTCACCCTGTTCCGGCACGACGCGACGGCCGGCTGGCAGTACTGGACCGACCTCAAGACGCTGGAGATGACGAGCGGTTGGACGCAGGCGTCGGTGCGCACCCCCGCGGTACCGGCCGGCACCGACCGCGTCAGCTGGGGCGTCTCCGTCTACGGCACCGGCTCCGCGACCACCGACGACTACACGATGGACGAGGTCGCCGACCCCGTGCCGCCCGTCCGGTGCACCGGCACGGCCGACGAGTGCGCCAACGGCAAGTGGACCGTGCTGCCCACGCGGAACCCGGTCCGGTCCATGCACTCCGTCGTGCTCAACAACGGCAAGGTGCTGCTCATCGCGGGCTCCGGCAACAGCGAGGAGATGTTCGCGGCGGGCACGTTCACCTCGGCGGTCTACGACCCGGTGCGGGGGACGTACAAGCAGATCCCGACGCCCAAGGACATGTTCTGCGCGGGGCACGTGCAGCTGTCGGACGGGCGCGTGCTGGTGATGAGCGGCAACAAGGCGTTCCCGGTCGCGGGCGGCCACGGCTACGAGGGGTACAAGGACTCGTACGTCTTCGACCCGGTCACCGAGACGTACGGCAAGACCAACGACATGAACGACGGCCACTGGTATCCGTCGGCGACCGTCCTCGGCAACGGTGACGTGATCTCGTTCGGCGGGCTGCGCGAGGACTCGACGGGTTCGGTGACCGCCGAGCTCTGGTCGGACGCCGAGCAGCGGTGGCAGCCGCTGTGGAAGGTCAACCAGACCTGGTCGTACTGGGGTCTGTACCCGTCGATGATCCTGATGCAGGACGGCCGCCTCTTCTACTCGGGCAGCCACGTCTTCGGCAACGGCACCCCGGGCACGGGCTCGGCGATCTACGACTACGACGCCAACACCACCACCGCGGTCCCGGGACTGCGGAACAAGGACCAGCGGGACCAGTCGGCGAGCGTGCTGCTGCCGCCGGCCCAGGACCAGCGGGTGCTGACGCTCGGCGGCGGCAACATCGACTCCAACCCGGAGGCGAACGGGCTCACGGACCTCATCGACCTCAAGTCGCCCTCCCCGTCGTACGTCGCGGGGCCGCCGGTCCCGCAGGGCGAGGTGGACCTCGGCAACGGCAAGGTGGCCCAGACCGGCGGCCAGGGGAAGATGTACGTGTCCGCCGTGCTGCTGCCCGACGGCAAGGTCCTGGAGACCGGCGGCGCCCTGCACAACCGCGCGAACCCGGTGTACGAGTCGTCGCTCTTCGACCCGGCGACCTCGACCTTCGACCCCGTGGCGCCCGACCCGGAGGAGCGCGGCTACCACTCGTCCGCGTTCCTGCTGCCCGACGGCCGGGTGATGACGACCGGCGACAACCCGGGCAACGGCACCTGGAACCACGACGTGTCCGTCTACACCCCGCCGTATCTCCTCAAGGGCCCCCGCCCGGCGATCACTTCGGTCATCGACACCGAGTGGGTCTACGGCGACACCCAGCGCATCACCGTCGACCGGCCCGTCGCCAAGGCGGAGTTGATCAGGCCGGCCGCGGTGACGCACTCCTCCGACCCGAACCAGCGGTTCGTGGACCTGCCCCTGAGCGTGGACGGGAACAACGTCGACCTGAACGTGACGAGCAACCCCAACCTGGCCCCGCCCGGCTGGTACATGCTCTTCGCGGTCGACGCCAACGGCGTGCCGTCGGTGGCCGAGTGGGTGCACCTCCAGGGGCCGTCCGCACTGGCCGCGGACGCCGCCTCGCCGCACGTCCACGCCTTCGCCGAATCGCCGGACGGGAAGACGAGCGGGCCGGGGAGGAAGCGGACCTCGCAGCCGGTGAGCCCGACGGTCTCCGGCTGCGACCCGCACTACGGATCGGTCAACGTGTGCGTGCCGACGGTCTTCCCGGACGGAGTGAAGGAGACGGCGGCGGCCCGGTGCGCCTGGCTGAAGACCCACGACTACGGCCGCCTGCGGGTCAACGGCAAGGACGATCCGCTGGGCCTCGACCGCGACCGGGACGGCCGGGCCTGCGGGAAGGGGGACGTGCGGAGGTCCTAGGTCGTGTCCGCAAAGTCCCGCCTGTTCCGCGACGCCTGGCACGCACTCTCGCCGCACCGGGCGAAGCCCCGAGTACGTCCAGTACGAGGGACTCCGCCCGGCCCACCGAGAGCACGCACCAGACGCCGCGGAACCCGCCCTACGGGCGGACGACGGGACTTTGCGGACACGACCTGGTGCGGGCCGTCCGGGCCCGGCGGGGCTGCTGGGGGCCGCGCCCTCAGTGGCTTCCGAACTCCGCGAGGGCGCGTCCCACGATCGCCTCCAGGCGGTCGTGGTGCGCGCCCCTCCAGTAGGCGCGCCCGCACGCGGCGCACTGGGCGAAGACGTCGTACGACCGGCTCGTGCCGCCTTCGAGCCGGTCTGCCAGTTCCTCCTTGGTGGCCTCCCTGAGCAGCCCGTTGCACGCGGTGCACCGCGTCCACGGCTTCAGCTCGGGTGCGAACCGCCCGAGCACGTCGCGGAGTTGGTCGTCGGGCTGGGTGCTGTACACGAAGGCGCCCGCCCACAGTTCGCGGCGGCGCAGCAGCCCGCGGTCGCGGCTGAGCAGGACCCGCCGCTCGGCCGCCGAGCGCGCGGCGAGGGCCGGGTCGCCGATGTCGGTGGACTCGTACGCCGTGTCGACGCCGAGCAGCCGCATACGGCGGGCCAGCGTCCCGAGGTGGACGTCGAGCAGGAAGCGCAGCGGCGCCCCGGGTACGGACTGCGGGCGCCGGACGGCGCGCACCCGGACGGACTCGCCCGCGGCGGGGATGTGCGACACGGGCACCTCGCGGCCGTCCACGACCAGGGCGCCGACCTCGGTCAGCGGGACGCCGAGCGACTCGACGACGTGGCCGAGGGTGGAGGCGCCGTCGGTGGCGACCCCGGTGGCGGCGGCCCGCCGTGCGGGCGGGACGAACAGGCCCAGCTCGGGGGCGAACTCGACGTGGATCTCCGGTCCGTTCACCGGGTCAGGATGCCACGGCGGCCGGGGCGGCGGCCTCCGGGTTTTCAGCGGGCGGGGCCGTGTTCCAGGAGGTCCAGGGTGCGGTCGAGGAGCGCGGCGAGGTCCTCGCGGTGACCGCCCTCGGCCCAGTACACGGCGGTCTCCAGCAGGGCGCCGGTCAGCGCCGCGGCGTACACGCGCACGTCGAGGGCGTCCGGGTCCCGGCCGGTGCGCTCACCGATGACCCGGCACAGCATGCGGCCGGTGCCGGTCAGGCGTTCCCTCGTGCGGGACCGCACGGCGGGCACCTCGGCCATCAGCCGGGTGCGCAGCCGCAGCACCTCGGGCCGCCCGGCGAGGATGTGCCCGAGCACGTGCCGCAGGGACTCCGGCCAGGGTTCGCCGGCGGGCCGTGACCGCAGCCGCTCCTCGGTCTCCCGGTCGCCTCCGTCCGGGAGCACGATGTCCTCCCTGGCCGGGAAGTAGCGCAGGACCGTGGAGGGGGAGACCTCGGCCGCCGCGGCGATCCGCTCGACGGAGGCCGCCTCGTAGCCCTGCTCCTGGATCAGCCGGTAGGCCGCCTCGCGGATCGCGAGCCGGGTCTTCGTCTTCTTCCGCTCGCGCAGCCCCGGCCGGGGCTCGGCGGTGGTGGAGCTGTGTGCGGTGGCGGCCATGGGGTTCATTCTCCGCCACCGGCGACGGCGGGCACCGGCTCCCTGGGCGGCTCCGGCGTCCGGGCCCGGACACGCGAGAGGGCCGCGGCGGACGGCCGCGGCCCCGGAGCGCTGGGGAGTTTCGTCGCTAGTAGGCCACCAGCGAGATGCCGACGTAGTGCGCGATGAACGCGGCCAGGGTGAGGGAGTGGAAGACCTCGTGGAAGCCGAAGTACTGCGGTGACGGGTTGGGGCGCTTGAGCGCGTAGATCACGCCGCCGGCGCTGTAGAGCAGACCGCCGACGACGACCAGGACGAGGACGGCGACCCCGCCGGCGCGCATGAAGTCGGGCAGGAAGAACACGGCGGCCCAGCCCATGGCGATGTAGCAGGGGGTGTAGAGCCAGCGCGGCGCCCCGACCCAGAACACCCGGAAGAGGATGCCGGCCACGGCGGCGCCCCAGATGCCCCACAGGAGCCACCGGCCCTTGGCTTCGGGCAGCAGGAGCATCGTCAGCGGTGTGTAGGTGCCGGCGATGATCAGGAAGATGTTCGCGTGGTCGAGTCTGCGCAGGACACCGTCCATGCGCGGGCTCCAGTTGCCGCGGTGGTAGACGGCGCTCACTCCGAACAGGAGGCAGGCCGTCAGCGTGTAGATCCCGCAGGCGAGCCGTCCGCGGCCGGTGTCGGCGAGCGCGGTGAGCAGCAGGCCCGCGACGAGTACGGCGGGGAACATGCCGAGGTGGAGCCAGCCGCGGAGCTTGGGTTTGACGGGGTGCGGCAGGGAGAGCTCGACGGGCCCGCGGCCGGCGGCCGGCGAGTCCGTGGGCGCGTCGGGGACGGGCGCAGTCATGCGGGCAATCGTACCTACGGAACCGTAAGTTACGCGTCAGCAGTACCCAGCCGCGGGTCGATAGTGGCCAGCGTCTCACGTGATGTCGCGGACACCGTCGCGGGGGTCCTTCAGGGGAACCCCGAAAGTCCGCGGGGAAACCCTCGTGCGAGTGGTGATGCTCACGCCGCTCAGGTGTGAGGCCCTCTGGACATATGGGCGGATGCGTCGGATGATCAAATGAGTGCGGTCGGCACCGGATGAGCGCCCATGATCCATCACCGTGAAGCATCCGGGTCGCGGCCCCCACGGGGCATTCAACAACAAAACCCCTCATTTAGGAGCAATCGTGGCGCGCGACATCGCGGCTCCCACCGTCGTCCCCACCTCTCACCAGGAACTGATCTCGTGGGTGAACGAGATCGCCGAACTGACCCAGCCGGACAGCGTGGTCTGGTGTGACGGATCCGAGGCGGAGTACGAGCGGCTGAGCGAGGAGCTCGTCCGCAAGGGCACCTTCCGCAAGCTCGACCCGATCAAGCGCCCGAACTCCTACTACGCCGCCTCCGACCCGACCGATGTCGCGCGGGTCGAGGACCGGACGTTCATCTGCTCCGAGAAGGAGGAGGACGCCGGCCCGACGAACCACTGGAAGGCGCCCGCCGAGATGCGGGAGATCTTCCAGGGGCAGGGCGGCGAGGGCGGCCTCTTCCGCGGCTCCATGCGCGGCCGGACGATGTACGTCGTCCCCTTCTGCATGGGCCCGCTCGGCTCCGACCTTTCCGCCATCGGCGTCGAGATCACCGACTCGGCCTACGTCGCCGTGTCCATGCGCACCATGACCCGCATGGGTCAGCCGGTCCTGGACGAGCTCGGCTCCGACGGCTTCTTCGTGCGTGCCGTGCACACGCTCGGAGCGCCGCTGGAGGAGGGCCAGGAGGACGTGCCGTGGCCGTGCAACTCCACGAAGTACATCTCGCACTTCCCCGAGTCCCGCGAGATCTGGTCCTACGGCTCGGGCTACGGCGGCAACGCCCTGCTCGGCAAGAAGTGCTACGCCCTGCGCATCGCCTCCGTCATGGCGCGCGACGAGGGCTGGCTCGCCGAGCACATGCTGATCCTCAAGCTGACGCCGCCGCAGGGTGAGTCGAAGTACGTCGCCGCCGCCTTCCCGAGCGCCTGCGGCAAGACGAACCTCGCCATGCTGGAGCCGACGATCTCCGGCTGGACCGTCGAGACGATCGGCGACGACATCGCCTGGATGCGCTTCGGCGAGGACGGCCGCCTGTACGCCATCAACCCCGAGGCCGGCTTCTTCGGCGTCGCGCCCGGCACCGGTGAGCACACCAACGCCAACGCGATGAAGACCCTGTGGGGCAACTCGGTCTTCACGAACGTGGCGCTCACCGACGACAACGACGTCTGGTGGGAGGGCATGACGGAGGAGACCCCGGCCCACCTGACGGACTGGAAGGGCAACGACTGGACGCCGGAGTCCGGGACCCCGGCCGCCCACCCGAACGCGCGCTTCACCACCCCCGCCGCGCAGTGCCCGATCATCGCGCCCGAGTGGGAGGACCCCAAGGGCGTGCCGATCTCCGCGATCCTCTTCGGCGGGCGCCGCGCCTCCGCCGTGCCGCTGGTCACCGAGTCCTTCGACTGGAACCACGGCGTCTTCCTGGGCGCCAACGTCGCCTCCGAGAAGACCGCCGCCGCCGAGGGCAAGGTCGGCGAGCTGCGCCGCGACCCCTTCGCCATGCTGCCGTTCTGCGGCTACAACATGGGCGACTACATGGGGCACTGGGTCGACGTGGCCAAGGGCAAGGACCAGTCGAAGCTCCCGAAGATCTACTACGTGAACTGGTTCCGCAAGAACGACGAGGGCAAGTTCGTGTGGCCCGGTTTCGGCGAGAACAGCCGCGTGCTCAAGTGGATCGTCGAGCGTCTGGAGGGCACGGCGGCCGGTGTCGAGACGCCGATCGGCGTGCTGCCCGCCAAGGGCTCGCTGGACACCAAGGGCCTCGACCTGGCCGAGTCCGACCTCGACTTCCTGCTCACCGTGGACAAGGAGGTGTGGCGCGAGGAGGCGTCGCTGGTGCCCGAGCACCTCAACACCTTCGGCGACCACGCGCCCAAGGAGCTGTGGGACGAGTACCGCGCGCTGGTGCAGCGCCTGGGCTGAGTCCCGCCCCCCGCTCCGCGGCCGGCCTGTTGCCCTGACCAGCGACGTCGTCGAGGCCGGCCGCGGTGACGACGGCACCCCGGACGGGTCCCCGGGCCCGCACGACGACACGCGGGTCCTGCGGTTCCCGGCCGGACCGCGACACGCGGGTCCACCGGTTCCCGGCCGGACGGCGACACGCCCCACGGGCCCCTTGCCCAGCGGATCCGCACAGTTGTTTCATGCCCTTACAGGCGCCCCGCTCGACGAGCGGGGCGCTCGACTCAGCCTGTGGGGGGCACAGTTGACAACCGCACACAGCCGTGGACGGACGGTGGCCACGCTGGCCGCGCTCGGGATGGCGGGGGCCGGTCTGACGGTGGGTGCCGCGCCCGCGGCGGTCGCCGCGACGGACTCCGTGGCCAAGCTGCCGATCTCCTCGTACGCGGCGATGGTGATCGACTCGGCGCACGAGCGCGTCTACGTCACCGAGGACAGCCGGAGCAGCACCGACGGCGCCATCCAGGTCTACGACTTCGACGGCCGCAAGGTGGCCACGCTCACCTCCAGCGGCCCGGTCTCGGGAATGGCGCTCAGCGAGGACAGCGGCACGCTCTACGCGTCGAACTACGAGATGATCGCGGCGTACGACACGCAGACGCTGACCAGGAGCGTCCACGCGTACACCCCCTGGTACGCCTACTGCGGGCGCCAGGTCGCGCACTCCGGCGGCAAGGTCTGGTACACGCAGAACTTCAACACCGGCGACTGCTACTCGTACACGAACACCCTCTACGGGGTCGCCGGGGGCTCCGCCTACGACACCAAGTGGTCCGCCGCCGGACGGCTCCAGCTGGCGACCGGGGACGGCGCCCCGAACCGGCTCTTCATGGGGCAGCCACCGAGCGGCGCGGAGAAGGACCCCTTCCTGACCTCGTTCGACACCGGCGGCGACACCCTGGTGCGCGGCGCCGCCCGGCGGTTCGCGGACGCCGACGGCAAGGGCGCCCTGGACTTCAAGGACATGTCGGTCTCGGCGGACGGCAAGCTGCTCGCGGTCGCCGACGCCGGCTACGGGACGCGCCTGCTGAACACCGCCGACCTCTCCGACGCGGACGGCTCCTACGCGCCGCTGCCATCCGGGGCGACGGCGTCGGCGGTGGCGTTCAGCGGTGACGGCACCTACCTCGCCCGCGGTGCCTCCGCCTCCGGCAGTACGGCCGACCTGCTCGTGCAGAAGGCGGACCCGGGGAGCGCGGCCGCGCCGCTGGAGTTCGCCTTCGAGGGCAGCCTCGACGGCGACCGGGTCGCGCCGCGCGGACTCGGCTGGTCGAAGGACGGGACGCGGCTGTTCGCCGTCACCACCAACGCGTCCGGCAGCGAGTACTGGCTGCACGTCATCCAGCCGCCCGCCGCCCAGTACGACTCCCGCTTCACCGGCGGACTGAGTCACTCGCCGAGCAGGGCCGTGGTCGGCGAGGCGCTCGCCGTCCGGGGCCGCCTCACCCTGGACGGCACCGCCCCGGTCGATCCGGTGAAGGTCTCCGCGGTACGCACGGACGCGTCCGGGACGCACCGGCTGGCCTCTGTGGAGGCCAGGGCCGACGGCACCTTCACGGTCCTGGACGAGCCGGACGCGGTGGGGGAGGCGACGTACACCGTGTCCTACCTGGGCGACCTCACGCACCGGCCGGCCGAGGACGTCAGCCTGACGGTCCCGGTGGCCAAGGCGTCGACGACGCTCACGCTGACGGCTCCGGACGAGGCGACTCTCGGCGGCGGGGTCGAGATCACCGGCACGCTGGGCCGGCAGGGACCGGCGTTGGAACCCGGCGCGACGGTGCGGGTGGAGCGCACCGACCGGCTCGGTTCCGGCGCGCTGTCGTCCGTCGCGGTCGGGGCCGACGGCACGTTCACCGTCAAGGACCTGCCGCGGACCACGCGGACGGTCACCTACACCCTGAGCTACGCGGGTGACGCGCTGCACGAGGGGGCGACCGCGTCGGCGCGGGTCGAGGTGCGCCGACGCTGACGGGGAAGGTGGCGCCCGGTCCGCACGTCGCTGCGGGTGCGCGCGGACCGGGGCCGATCGGGGGAGCCGGGAGGGCTCAGTGGGAGGCGAGCTCGCGGGGGCCGACGGCCGCCGCGTGGGCGTCCATCCGCTCGGCCGCCAGGATCGCCGCGGCCGTGTCGGCGCGCGAGGCGGCGACGACGAGGGCGCGTCCGGCGAGCGCGTGCGCCCGCTGGTGGAGCATCACCAGGTGCGGTTCGTGGACCGCGGCGGCCACCGAGGCGCGCACGGGCGCCTGGCCGCGGCGCAGCCGGGCCACCTGCGCGGCGAGCCGCTCGGCCGCCTGGTCGAGATCGGCGGAGGGGGCCAGCGCGCGCAGGTCGTCCGTCACCGCGAGCAGCGCGCCGAGATGGCCGGCGAGCTGGATGTCCAGCTCCTCCTCGCGGGAGCGGTGCGGGAAGTCGGGGTTGGGGCCGTCAGCCGTGCTGTGGACCGACTTGGTGCGGATCGGTTCGTACATGGGAAGGCCTCCTGTGCTGTCAGGAAACCATCCTAGCTTGGATTTCGTCTAAAGTTGAGTCGGTTCACGGAGACCGGACGGACGGGCACAGGGTGTGAGCGTCAGATCTGGCCGTAGCCGTCCAGGAACGTGCCGATCCGGGTCACCGCCGAGGTCAGGTCCGCGACCGACGGCAGGGTGACCACCCGGAAGTGGTCGGGCTCGGGCCAGTTGAAGCCCGTCCCCTGGACGACCATGATCTTCTCCTGGCGCAGCAGGTCCAGGACCATCCGCCGGTCGTCCTTGATCTTGAAGACCTTGGGGTCCAGGCGCGGGAAGAGGTACAGCGCGCCCTTCGGCTTGACGCAGCTCACCCCGGGGATCTGTGTGAGCAGCTCGTACGCCACGTCCCGCTGTTCCTTCAGCCGCCCGCCGGGCAGCACCAGTTCGTTGATCGTCTGGCGTCCGCTCAGCGCGGCGACCACGCCGTGCTGGCCCGGCATGTTCGCGCACAGGCGCATGTTGGCCAGGATCGTCAGGCCCTCGATGTACGAGTCGGCGTGCGCCCGCGGTCCCGAGATCGACATCCAGCCGACCCGGTAGCCCGCCACCCGGTAGGACTTGGACATCCCGTTGAAGGTGAGGGTCAGCAGGTCGGGGGCGACGGCGGCGGTCGGGGTGTGCGTGGCGCCGTCGTAGAGGATCTTGTCGTAGATCTCGTCGGAGCAGACCAGCAGGTTGTGGCGGCGGGCGATGTCGGTCAGCCCGCGCAGCACCGCCTCGTCGTACACCGCGCCCGTCGGGTTGTTCGGGTTGATGATGACGATCGCCTTGGTGCGGTCGGTGACCTTGCGCTCCACGTCGGCGAGGTCGGGCATCCAGTCCGACTGCTCGTCGCAGTGGTAGTGGACGGCCGTACCGCCGGACAGGGACACGGCGGCGGTCCACAGCGGGTAGTCCGGCGCCGGCACGAGGACCTCGTCGCCGTCGTCCAGCAGGCCCTGCATCGCCATCACGATCAGCTCGGAGACGCCGTTGCCGATGAAGACGTGCTCGACGTCCGTCTCGATGCCCAGGGTCTGGTTGTGCATCACCACGGCCCGGCGGGCGGCGAGCAGGCCCTTGGCGTCGCCGTAGCCGTGCGCCGAGGAGACGTTGCGGAGGATGTCCTCCAGGATCTCGGGCGGGCACTCGAAGCCGAACGCCGCCGGATTGCCGGTGTTCAGCTTGAGGATGCGATGGCCTGCCGCTTCCAGCCGCATCGCCTCCTCGAGAACCGGGCCCCGGATCTCGTAACAGACGTTGGCGAGCTTCGTGGACTGGATCACCTGCATGCGGTGAGCTTACGGCCGCGTAACGGGTCGTGGGGGGTGTTTTCCACCACGTGAGACGTCCGGCTTCGGTCGATTTGTCGCTCCACTACGCCGCAAGCCCTTGCGGTCTCTACAATGCGCGGCCATGTCATGGCAGAGCGGCGGACCGGAGAGTCCACCGAACGTGTACCTCCCGCAGGGCGACGCGGACGCGACGCCCGCATACGAGGCGTACGCGGATCCGGCCGCGGCGCACGGCTGGCAGGACTCCTACGCCCACGGGGGTGACGGGGCCCACGACGCGCACGCGGGCGCGGATCCGTACGGCGACGCGGGTCCGTACGACGGGTACGGGGACGGGGACCCGTACGACGGGCCGGGTACGGCGGTGGAGCTGTACGACGCCTCGGTCCTCGACGAGCCCGCCGAGGAGCCGGGCCGCCACGCCCGCCTGCTGCGGCGCCGCCGCACCCGGACGCTGCGCCGGGCGGCGATCGGCGCCGGCGCGGGCTGCGCCGTGCTGCTGGCGGCGGTGCTCGCCGGGGCCTTCGACTCCGGTTCCTCGCCGGCTCCGCGGCGGCCGCACGGTGAGGGTAAAAACACCGGTACGCGCGAGGCGGCCGAGCCCGCCGGCTCCTCCTCGGAGCGCCCCTCCGCCGCCGACCGGTCGCCCTCGGCCTCGCCGTCCGGGTCCACGGCGACCACGACCACGACCACGAGCCCCTCCGCGGGTGCCACGAAGGCGACGGAGCCGAAGGCGCCCGTACAGACGGCCCCGGCGACGCCCACGGCCTCCTCCGCCACGGCCGAGCCGACCCGGAGCGAGGACGGCAAGCCCGGCCGCGGACCCGGTTCCACCAAGCGCCCGAAGTAGGCGGCCGGGTAGCCGGAATGCGCCGGGCGGCGGCCGGAAACAGCTCCTTGTCGCCCCGGCGGGGGTCCCTTCACAATGCGCATGACAAACGGAGACGGCCGGAAGACCTCCGGTCGCCCGTCTGTCGGGACAACAGAAAACAGAGGGGACCCCCACATGAGAAAGCCTCTCGTCGCCGCGCTCTTCGCCCTGGTCATCGCCGGGACGGGCGTGGCACCCGCGGTCGCGGCGCCCGCGCCCGTACCGGCCGGGCGGACGGCGGCGGCACCCACCGCCCCGGCGCAGGCCGCACCGGCGCCGGCCGTGCAGGCGGTCGACTTCGCCGGCACCGTCGCGCTCAGCAACTGCTCCGGCTCCGTCGTGCGGACGCCCGGGTCCGAGGACGACGACCCCGCGCTCGTGCTCTCCAACGGCCACTGCCTGGAGACCGGCTTCCCGGCGGCCGGCGAGGTCCTCGTCGACCGGCCGTCCAGCCGCACCTTCAGCCTCCTCAACTCCGCGGGCACTCGGGTCGCGACCCTGCGCGCGAGCAAGATCGCGTACGCGACGATGACCGACACGGACATCTCGATCTACCAGCTCACCCGCACCTACGCGCAGATCAGGAGCTCGTACGGGATCGGCGCGCTGACCCTCGACGCCGCGCACCCGGTCGCCGGGACCGCGATCAAGGTGGTGTCCGGTTACTGGAAGCGGATCTACACCTGCAACATCGACGGGTTCGCCTACCGCCTCAAGGAGGGGCAGTGGACCTGGAAGGACTCGGTTCGCTACACCTCCGCCTGCAACACCATCGGCGGCACGTCGGGCTCGCCCGTCGTGGACAGCGCCACCGGCAAGGTCGTCGCCGTCAACAACACCGGCAACGAGGACGGCGCCCGCTGCACGGACAACAACCCGTGCGAGGTGGACGCGAGCGGCAACGTCACCGTCCGGCAGGGCATCAACTACGGCCAGGAGACCTACCAGATCGTGCCGTGCGTCGGCATCGACAACAAGATCGACCTGAGCCGCAGCGGGTGCACGCTGCCCAGGCCGTAGGCGACCGGCGGGCGGTTCAGGCCGTACGGCGGACCGCCCGCCCCGCCAGGACGTCGGTGCGCCGGCCGTCCTCGATCACGAAGCGGCCGTCTACCAGGACGTGCGGGATGCCGGTCGGCAGCGTGCGCGGCGCCTCGAAGGTGGACCCCGCGGCGACCGTGTCCGGGTCGAAGAGGACCAGGTCCGCCCGGTAGCCCTCGCGTACGAGGCCGCGGTCGGGCAGCCGCAGCCGGGCGGCGGGCCGCGCGGTGAGGTGGGCGACGCACTCCTCCAGCGAGAGGACGCCCAACTCCCGCACGTAGTGGCCCAGATAGTGCGGGAAGGTGCCGTACGCGCGCGGGTGCGGTTTGTCGCCCCGCAGGATGCCGTCGGAGCCGCCCGTGTGCACCCGGTGCCGCATGATCGCGCGGACGTTCTCCTCGTGGCCGACGTGCTGGAGGATCGTCGGGCCGAGACCGTCGGCGACGAGGAGCCGGCGGGCCGTGGTCCAGGGTTCCTCGCCGAGCCGGTCGGCGGACTGCTGGACGGTGCTGCCGACGTACGGCGCGAGGGCGGGGTCGCTCACCCCCGAGATCTCGATCGTGTCCCACTCGATGGGGACCCCGTGACAGCCGTCGGAGCCCACCACCTCCACGGCGTGCCGGATCCGCGCCGCCGTCGCGTCGTCCGCCAGCCGGGCGAGGGTCGCCGCCGGGCCGCCCTCGCTCGCCCAGCTCGGCAGCATCGCCACGAGGGTCGTGCAGCCGGGGGTGTAGGGGTACGTGTCCAGGCTGATGTCCGCGCCCGCGGCGAGCGCGTCGTCCAACAGGGCCAGCAGGTCCGGGGCCTTGCCCTTGTTCACGCCGAAGTTCATGGTGGCGTGCGCGAGATGGAGCGGGCAGCCGGCCTCGCGGGTGAGGGCCACCATCTCCTCGTACGCGGCGAGGGCGCCCGCGCCGTACGAGCGGTGGTGGGGGCAGTAGTAGCCGCCGTGCTCGGCCACCACCCGGCACAGCTCGGTGAGTTCGGCGTCCTTCGCGTACATGCCGGGGGTGTACGTCAGCCCGGAGGACATGCCGACCGCGCCCTCCCGCATGCCGTCGGCCACCAGCCGCCGCATGCGGTCCAGCTCGCCGGGGGTGGCCTCCCGGTCGCCCCAGCCGACGGCGAGCATCCGGACCGTGCCCTGCGGGATCAGGTACGCGGCGTTGACGGCGATGCCCTCGCCGCCGAAGCCGTGGTCGAGGCGGTCCAGGTACTCGCCGACCGAGCGCCAGCTGAAGTCGACGTCGTCGCCGGGGCCGTTCCAGCCGGTGATCGCGCGGCGGACCTCGGCGAGGGTGCGGTCGTCGACGGGGGCGTACGACAGGCCGTCCTGGCCGATGACCTCCAGGGTGACGCCCTGGGCGGCCTTCGCGCTGTGGTCCGGGTCCGTCAGGAGGGCGAGGTCGCTGTGCGCGTGCATGTCGATGAAGCCGGGGGAGAGGGCGAGGCCGGACGCGTCCAGGGTTCTGGTTCCCCCGGGGAGGGGGGTGCGGGTGCCGGTGCCGGTTCTGTGGATCTCTGTGATGCGGCCTTCGTGGATGCCTACGTCTGCTCTGTACGGGGGTGTGGCCGTGCCGTCCACGACGGTGGCGTCTCTGATCACCAGGTCCATGGTGGGCGTCTCCTTCCCTCTCCGGGCTTCGCCCGTGCCGTGTGTTCACGCGCCTGCGGCGCGAGTCTCCGGGCTTCACCCGTGCCGTGTGTTCACGCGCCTGCGGCGCGAGTCTCCGGGCTTCGCCCGTGCCGTGTGTTCACGCGCCTGCGGCGCGGATTTCCGGGCTTCGCCCGTGCCGCTTCTTTCCCGCGCTCCGCGCGGTGCCTGCCCACCCACGACCACCCGTCTCGGCCCGTATGGCGCGCTTCGCGCGGTGCTGTCGAAGGGCGCCGGCTCGGCCTACCGGACCTGCTTCGCGCGGTGCTGTCGAAGGGCTCCGGCTCGGCCTGTCTGGCGTGCTTCGCGTGGTGCTGTCGGTGGGCTCCGTCTCGGCCCACCGGACCTGCTTCGTGCGGTGCTGCTCCGTCTCGGCCCGTCGGGCGTTTCGCGCGGTGCTGTCGAAGGGCGCGGCTCGGCCCACCGGACCTGCTTCGCGCGGTGCTGTCGGTGGGCTCGGCGCGCCCCCGTGCCCGGCGGCCGTCAGAAGAACGTCCGTACGTACTCCGTCACCGTGCCGTCCTCCTCCGTGACCGGGATCAGTTGCCACTTGTCGAAGGACGTGCACGGGTGGGAGAGGCCCATGGCGAGCCAGTCGCCGACGCGCAGGTCCGCCTCCGGGGTCGTGGTGAGCCACGTGTGCTGGTCGGAGAGGCCGGTGACCGTGACGCCGGTGGCCGGGTGCTCGGTGCCGTCGCGGTGGACCACCTGGGCCGCCGGGAGGTCCAGGTCGTAGGCGGCGTCGCGCTTGCCCGCGTTGGCGAACGCCTGCTCCGAGGAGGGGCGGGAGACGACCTGCGCCCAGAGACGGAACGCGGGCTGGAGCGCGCCCTCCTCGGGGACCCGGGTGAAGGGGGTGAGCCTGCTGTAGTGGCCGTCGTCGTGGGAGACGTACGCGCCGGAGCGCAGCAGCTTGAGCACCGGCAGGGACAGTTCGGGGAGCTGCGCGAACACGTCCGCCACGGCGTCGAACCAGGCGCTGCCCCCGGCGCTGACGATGATCCCGTCGGAGTCGCCGTCGCCGGTGGTGCCGCGGTCCGCGGCCAGGTCCTTGAAGCGGCCCGCCCGGTCGAAGTCCGCCGCCAGCGAGGTGAGCCGGCGCAGCCACGCGTGCACGCGGTCCGGGGTCGCGTCCGGGACCTCGCCCTCGTAACCCGCCACGCCGACCAGCCGCAGCGTGGCGGTGGCGGCCACCGCGTCGGCGACCGCGGCGCAGTCCGCCTCCGTGCGGGCGCCGGTGCGGGCGCCCTCCCCGGCGGCGAGTTCGACCACGACGTCCACGGGACGCGCCGTACCCCGCAGCGCGGCGTCCATCAGCTCGACGCCGCGCACCGAGTCGACGTAGCAGACGAAGCGGAAGGACGGGTCGGCGGCGAGCTCGGCGGCGATCCAGCGCAGGGCGGACGCGTCGACCAGTTCGTTGGCGAGGAAGATCCGCCGGACGCCGAACTCCCGTGCCACGCGCACCTGGTGGGGCACCGCGAGGGTGATGCCCCAGGCGCCGTGCTCGATCTGCCGCTGGAAGAGCTGGGGGGCCATGGAGGTCTTGCCGTGCGGGGCGAAGGCCAGGCCGTGGCGGGCGGCGTACGTCTCCATCAGCGCGAGGTTGTGGCGCAGGCGCTCGGCGGAGAGGGCGAGGACGGGGGTGGTGAAGCCGCCGGTGAAGAGGTTGCGGCGCTGGGCTGCCAGCTCGCCGACGGTCAGGCCCTCGGCGTCCGGGGGGAGGCCTTTGAAGCGGTGGTCGACGCGCTCCGCCGCCAGGCGGGCGACGGCTTCGGCGGCGGTGGTGTCGGCGGCCATGGAGCCTCCTCCTCGGGTTCCGTTGCGCTATGTGCAACGGTCATTGCGTATGTCGCTTACTGCTGTCTAACATCCCAGCCAACGCAGGGTCAACGGTGCCGTGGACCCGGAGCATGCGAGGAGTCTGATCCCACGTGACCACCAACGGACCGGCAACCACCGGGCACCGCGCCGCCGACGGCCTCGACGGCCCGGCCGAGGTGGTCGCCCTCGGCGAGTCCATGGTCACGTTCCTGCCGTCCCGCCCGGGACGCCTCGCCGACGTCCCCTCCTTCGAGCGGGGGATCGGCGGCGCCGAGTCCAACGTCGCCTGCGTCCTCGCCTCGGCCGGGCACCGTACCCGCTGGGTCAGCCGGGTCGGCGCCGACGGCTTCGGCGATCACCTGGTCGAGGCCGTCACCTCCTACGGCGTCGACACCTCCGCCGTACGGCGCGACCCCGAGCGCCCCACCGGCATCTACTTCCGCACCGCCGGCGACCGGGCCACCGACGCCCACGAGGTGGCGTACTACCGGGCCGGGTCCGCCGCCTCCGCGATGGCCGTCGACACCGTGGACCTGGACGCCGTCCGCTCGGGCCGGGTGCTCCACCTCTCCGGCATCACCGCCGCGCTCTCCGGCGACTGCCTGGCCCTGCTCCGCGAACTGACCGCGCCCCGCCCCGGCCGCCCCCTCGTCTCCTTCGACGTCAACCACCGCGTCCACCTGTGGCAGGGGCAGGAGGCCGGCGCCGTCCTGCTGGACCTCGCCCGCGGCAGCGACCTCGTCTTCGTCGGGGAGGACGAGGCCGAGGCCGCCTGGGGCGTCACCGGCGGACCCGCCGCCGTACGCGCCGCGCTGCCCGAGCCCGCCGCCCTGGTCGTGAAGCAGGGCGAGCGCGGCGCCACCTTCTTCGACGGCGACACCGCCGCCTTCGTCCCCTCCCTGCACGTCGACGTGGTCGCCCCCGTCGGCGCCGGCGACGCCTTCGCCGCCGGGTTCCTCTCCGCGACCCTGCGCGGACTGCCCGCCCGCGAGCGGCTGCGCCACGGCCACCTGACGGCCGCCGCCGCCCTCACCGTCCCCGGCGACCTCGCCGCGCCCTGCGCCCGCGCGGACGCGGACCGGCTGGCCGCCCTGGACGACCGGGCGTGGGAGACACTTCGACTCGGCCCCGGCTGGACCGAAGCCGTCGCGTGGGCCGACGAGGAGGTACGCACCCCATGAGCCAGACCGTCGACCGAGCGCTGAGCATCCTGCCGCTGCTCGCCGAGGGACCCGCCGACCTCGGGCAGGTCGCCGAGCGCCTCGGCGTCCACAAGTCCACGGCCCTGCGGCTGCTGCGCACCCTGCACGAGCACGGGCTGGTCTACCGCCAGTCCGACCAGCGCTACCGCCTGGGCGCCCGCCTCTTCGCGCTCGCGCAGGAGGCCGTGGAGAACCTGGACATCCGGGAGATCGCCCACCCCCACCTGGTCGGACTGAACGAGACCTGCGGGCACACCGTCCACCTCGCGGTGTACGAGGAGAGCGAGGTGCTCTACATCGACAAGGTGGAGAGCCGCTACCCGGTGCGCATGTACTCGCGGATCGGCAAGCCGGTGGCCATCACCGTCGCCGCCGTGGCCAAGCTGCTCCTCGCCGACCTGCCCGAGGCCGAACGCCGCGCCCTCGCGGAGAAGTTCGACTACCCCATGTACACGGCCCGTTCGACCCCCAGCGCGCCCGCCTTCCTCAAGGAGCTGGCGACGGTGCGCGAACAGGGCTGGGCCACCGACCTCGGTGGCCACGAGGAGTCCATCAACTGCGTGGGCGCCCCCATCAGGGGTGCCGACGGACGCGTCGTCGCCGCGATGTCGGTGTCCGCCCCGAACGTCGTCGTCACCGCCGACGAACTCCTCACGCTGCTCCCGCTGGTGCGCCGTACCGCGGACGCCATCAGCCGCGAGTACTCCGGCAAGACCCCAGCAAAGGACCCCGCATGACCGAGAAGACCGCGCTCACCCCGAAGACCCACACCACGCCGCCCGCCAGGTTCTCGCACGGCGTCCGCAAGGGGAACATCCTCCAGGTCGCCGGACAGGTCGGCTTCCTGCCCGCCGTCGAGGGGCAGCCCCCGACGCCCGTCGGCCCGGGCCTGCGCGAGCAGACCCTGCAGACCCTCGACAACGTCAAGGCCATCCTCGAAGAGGGCGGCGCGAGCTGGGACGACGTGATGATGATCCGCGTCTACCTCACCGACGTGGACCACTTCGCCGAGATGAACGGCATCTACAACACCTACTTCGAGGAGCAGGGCCTCACCGCGCCCCCCGCCGCCCGCACGACGGTCTACGTCGGACTGCCGGCCGGACTCCTCGTCGAGATCGACGCGCTCGCCGTCCTCGGCTGACGCTCCCTCAACTCCCCGCACACCGTACGTCGTCACGGTGCGGCGCCCGTCATCCCGGGGCGCCGCACCGCGATACCCCCTGCCCGAAAGCCTCATGCACTTACGAAACAGAGGACCACCATGTCGTCCCCCCTGCTCGCCGCCGCACCTCCCGCTCCCGAGATCCCACCCCACACCGGTGGCCTGCTCCTGCTCCTCGACGGCACCGCCGGCCTGCTCACGGTCGCCGCCCTCGGCATCGCCCTCCTGCTGCTGCTGATCATCAAGGTCAGACTCCAGCCGTTCGTCGCCCTGCTCGCCGTCTCCATAGCCGTCGGCCTCGCCGCCGGACTGTCCGTCACCGAACTCTTCGGCACCGTCCAGAAGTCCACGGCCGTCTCGGTCATCGAGTCCGGGATGGGCGGCATCCTCGGCCATGTCGCGATCATCATCGGGCTCGGCACCATGCTCGGCGCGATCCTCGAAGTCTCGGGCGGCGCCGAGGTGTTGGCGTCCCGGCTGCTGAACCTCTTCGGGGAGAAGCGGGCGCCCCTGGCCATGGGCCTGACCGGCCTCATCTTCGGCATCCCGGTCTTCTTCGACGTCGGCATCTTCGTCCTCGCGCCGATCGTCTACGCCGCCGCCAAGCGCTCCGGCAAGTCGATCCTGCTCTACTGCATGCCGCTGCTCGCCGGCCTGTCGATGACCCACGCGTTCCTGCCCCCGCACCCCGGCCCGGTGGCCGCCGCGGGACTGCTGCACGTCCAGCTCGGCTGGGTCATCCTGATGGGCATCGTCTGCGGCATCCCGGCCGTCCTCGCCGCCTGGGTCTTCTCGGCCTGGATCGGCCGGCGCATCTTCGTCGCCGTACCGCAGGACATGGTGGAGGCCGCGGACGAGGCCAAGCGGGCCGTCGCGGAGGAGCAGCGCGCCGCGGGCGTCGAGCCGCAGGAGAAGCCCGTACCGCTCGGCACGGTCCTCGGCATCATCGGTACGCCGCTGGTGCTGATCCTCGCCGCGACGTTCTCCTCGATCGCGTTCGACCCGTCCACCGGCCGCTCGGTCGTCGAGTTCTTCGGCAGCCCGTTCGTCGCTCTCACCATCGCCCTGCTGCTCGCCTACTACCTGCTGGGCATCCGGCGCGGCTGGTCCCGCAAGTCCCTGGAGCGGGTGTCGACCTCGTCCCTGAAGCCGGTCGGCAACATCCTGCTGGTGGTCGGCGCGGGCGGCGTCTTCGGTGCCGTGCTGAAGGCGAGCGGCGTCGCCCAGGCGCTGTCGGACACCTTCAACGACGTGGGTCTGCCGGTGGTGTTCCTCGCGTACCTGATCTCCGTGGTGCTGCGGGTGGCGCAGGGCTCGGCGACCGTCGCCATCGTCACCACGGCCGGCATCGTGGCACCGCTGCTCGCCGAGGGCGACCACTCGCAGGCGTTCGTCGCGCTGGTCATCATGGCCATCTCGGCGGGCTCCATCTTCGCCTCGCACGTGAACGACGGCGGCTTCTGGATGGTCGCCAAGTACTTCGGCATCACCGAGCGCGACACCCTCAAGTCGTGGACGGTGCTGGAGTCCGTGCTGTCGGTGGCCGGCTTCGCGGTGGCGGCGGTTCTCAGCCTCTTCGTATAACAGCCGTGCAGCTAAACGGGGGCTGGCTGTGCCCGGCACAGGATCTTCGACCATACTGCCCGCTGTGGAGCAGCGCATAGGTTCGAGCAGCCAGTCCCCGGACGTGCCCGTCGTGCCCGTCGTCCCCGCCGCCGCGGTCGATCCGGCGTACGTCCCCGGGATCACGTCACCCGCGCCCGTGACGTCCGAGGACCCGGCCGATGAGGCCGGGACGGACCCCGTCGACGCGACGCCCGAGCAGGAGTCCGAGGAGGCCGCTCCCGAGGAGACGGCCCCCGAGGACGCCCCGGCTGCCGGGGTGCAGACGCCGGGCGACGCCCCCGCCGACGAGGACGGGGAGGCCGGAGGCCCCGTCTTCGAGGCCTCCGACCGGCGCGCCTCGGTCCGGGCCGACCGCCGCGGCGTGGTGCTGCGGCTGGACGACCAGGAGGCCGAGTTCCGCTGGGACGAGATCGGCGCCGTCGAGACCGAGTCGCCGCGCTGGGGACGTCGGTTCACCGTCACCGTGCACACGCCGGACCGCCGCTGGTACCCGCTCGAGATCGACGCGGCGTCCCGGGCGCGCTTCCCGGAGTGGGAGAAGCAGCTCGACGCCGTCCTGGACGCCTACTTCCAGGAGTGACGGCCGGTCAGCTCGCGCAGTACTGCGCCTGCTTGCCGATCGAGCGGTACATGCAGTCGGCGTTCTCCAGGAGTTGCAGTACCGCGTCCCGGTTGCGCGACGTCTCCCGCTCGATGACCTCGTCGGGCGGGTAGAAGCCGCCGCCACCGGACCTCGGGTACATCTCGAAGGTGTACGCGAAGATCTTCTGGCTGCCCCAGAGGTAGTCGTCGATCGAGCCGTCGGTGATGTAGAGGTCGCTGGACTGCTCGGCCGTGTAGCCGTTGCTGGCGCCCATCTTCTGGCCGACGGCCGCGAAGGCGTTGCGGTCGTCCGCCGTCATGCCCGTCGCGGTGTCCGAGTAGGTCCACCCGAAGGGCCACAGGACCAGCTCGCTGTAGGTGTGGAAGTCGATCCCGGCGGTGATCTGCTGCTTGCCGCCGACGACCCGGCCGCGTACGAAGTCGGCGACCACCTTCACCTCGGGAGCCGACTCGGGCGCGGAACCGCGGTAGGTCTCGGACGAGGTGGAGCCCGAGGAGCCGCCGCAGCAGCCCCACTTGTAGTTCCAGTTGCGGTTCAGGTCGGTGCCGACGTACGAACTGCCGCTGTTGGGCTGGCGGTTCTTGCGCCAGGAGCGGTACGAGCCGGACGCGATGTCGTACTCGCCGCCGTCCGGGTTGAGGTCCGGGACGATCCAGATCTCGCGGTTGTTCACCATGTTCGTCACGCGGGAGTCGGAGCCGTAGCCCGCGCCGAGTTCGCGCAGCAGGTAGAGCGCCATCTCGACGGTCAGGTGCTCGCGCGCGTGCTGGTGGAAGGTGAACAGCACCTCGGGCTCGGCCTCGTCGCTCGCGACGTTGTCGCTGACCTTGATGGCGACGATGTCCCGGCCCTGGTAGGACTTGCCGATCACCCGTTTGCTCATGATGCCCGGGTAGGCGGCGAGCCGCTGGTTGATCTCCGTGTTCATCTCGGCGTAGTTGTGGTACTTCGAGTCCGCCGAGGGGAAGTCGAGCAGCCGCACGTCCGAGCCGTCGGTCCGGTCGGGCGCCGAACCCAGGAGCGAGACGTCGTAGCCCAGTTGCCGCA
Organism: Streptomyces sp. NPDC028308; assembly: GCF_055565855.1. NCBI lineage: Bacteria > Bacillati > Actinomycetota > Actinomycetes > Kitasatosporales > Streptomycetaceae > Streptomyces > Streptomyces sp. NPDC028308. The sequence continues at coordinate 312,389 of NZ_JBVHTO010000013.1, read as the reverse complement.
GCTTCTTGATCTGGTCCGCGCGGCCCGAGACGACGACGGTCTCCTCGTCGGCCTCGTCCACGGTCACGCCGGTGCGCTGGATCGCCGTCCGGGTCACCGGCGTCGTGCCCTGGTGGATCTCGTACTGGCGGATGTCGTCCGCCGAGGGGGCTGCGGCCCGCCCGCCGGTGGCCGTGGCGTCGGTGGCCGTGGCGGTGATGGGGGCGGCGAGCGCGAGGGCGAGGAGGGTGGCGAGTGCCGCGCTGCGCCGGCCGCTTCTGCCGCCGCTGCCTCGTATGCGAAGTCGCATGAAGTCTCCTAGTTTCTCCAGGGAATCCGGGGTCGCCGGATGTGGGGAGTGGAGCGGGGGGTGGTCCATGGCGACGTGCCTGGTGCGGGTGTGGCGCTCATCGTGAGCGTCTGGCATGGTCAGGTCAAGCAGGGCCGAGGGGTCGGCGGCGGGAACCGGCCGAAAATCAGCCGGGCACTGTACGCGGGGGCCCGCTCGGCCCGGGACCGTACGCGCGCGGGCCGACCGGGCGACGCAGGCGGGACCGGGCCGGACGGCGCCCGGCGGCACCCCGTACTGTCGGCGCCGGACGGCACCGCGGCGGCCCGGCCACCGCACACGCTCGACCGGGTCTCTTCACAGCACGCCCCCTTGTGCCCCCGGCCGCTTTACGCTTCCTTGAACGTCATGTCGGAGACCACTGGGAAGTCAGCGTCAGGCGAGGTCATCTCCCGCCCCCGGAAGTCGAGTTGGAAGTACATCGGACCCGGCATCGTCGTCGCCGCGACCGGCGTGGGCGCCGGTGACCTCGTCGCCACCCTCATCGCGGGCAGCAACTTCGGCTACACACTCCTGTGGGCCGCCGTCGTCGGCTGCCTGGTCAAGATCTCGCTGGCCGAGGCGGCGGGCCGCTGGCACCTGTCCACCGGCCGCACCCTCTTCGACGGCTGGGCGAGCCTCGGCCGCTGGACGTCCTGGTTCTTCGTCGTCTACGTCGTGATCTGGGGCTTCGTCTACGGCGCCGCGGCGATGTCCTCGTCGGGACTGCCGCTCCAGGCGCTGTTCCCCGACGTCATGGACCTCAAGTGGTGGGCCATCCTCACCGGGCTGGTCGGCCTCGTCTTCGTCTGGTTCAACAAGTACGCCGTGTTCGAGAAGGTCATGACGGTCCTGGTCGGCGTCATGTTCGTCGTCACCGTCTACCTGGCGGTCCGCGTCACCCCGAACCTGGGCGACGCGTTCGCCGGCCTGCTGCCGGTCCTGCCCGACGAGAAGGACTCGGTCCTCAACACCCTCGGCCTGATCGGCGGCGTCGGCGGCACGATCACGCTCGCCGCGTACGGCTACTGGGTCAACGCCAAGGGGTGGACCAACACCGGCTGGATGAAGGTGATGCGCCTCGACAACCGCGTCGCATACATCACCACTGGCATCTTCGTCGTCGCGATGCTCTTCGTCGGCGCGGAACTGCTGCACTCCGCGAACGTGGCCATCGCCTCCGGCGACAAGGGGCTGGTCCAGCTCAGCGACATCCTGGAGGACGAGTACGGGACCGCGACGGCCAAGTTCTTCCTGATCGGCTTCTTCGCCACGTCGTTCACCTCGCTGATCGGCGTCTGGCACGGGGTGAGCCTGATGTTCGCGGACTTCGTGGAACGCTTCCGCAAGGACCGCGCGGCAGGGCCGGCCCCCGGCGCCGGGACCTCCGCGGCGTCCCCGGCCTCCCTGGCGTCCCCGGCCTCCGGCGAGGAGGTGGCGTCCGGCGCCCGGGAGAAGTCCTGGCCCTTCCGCGCCTACCTCCTCTGGCTGACCTTCCCGCCGATGGTGCTGCTCTTCGAAGGCCAGCCCTTCCGCCTGATCATCCTGTACGGGGTGCTGGGCGCCGCGTTCCTTCCCTTCCTCGCCCTGACCCTGATGTGGCTGCTCAACTCCGCCCGCACGCCCGCCGAATGGCGCAACGGCATGCTGAGCAACGCCATGCTCGCCGTCGCCGGCCTGCTCTTCCTCGTCCTGTGCGTGAAGCAGATCTGGGACCAGCCGTGGTCGGAGTTCTTCTGACCCCGGCCGCCCGGCTCAGAGCAGGTGGTCGGCCTTCCCGGCCTTGATGTCCCGGATCAGCGTACGGAGAGCTTCGCGGGAGTCGGTGAGGTAGGCGTCCTCGGCCCCGGCTATGGCGATGTAGGCGTTGTCGTCCTCGTCGGTGCCGAGGCGGAAGCAGGAGTTTCCCTCACCGCAGAACGGCTCCTCCCACGTGATGTCGTCCATTGGACCTCTCCTCAGAGCTCGTTGGCGATACCGCGGATGAAGTCGCGTGACGCCGCTGGTGACAGGGCGATGCGCTCCATCCAGTCCAGGTGGGCACGGTACTTCGCCAACTGGCTCTCCGCGTGAAGGAAATCGGGCCCGTGGGAGTTGTCGATCTGCACGGTGTCCAGTTGCGGCACGGGTCCCTCCGCGTAGAGGACGGTCTGCCCGGCACCTGGGAACGCACCGGCTTCGAAGGGGATCACCAGCAGCGTGATGTTGGGCTGCTCGGACTTCTTCAACAGGTGTTCGAGTTGCGCGCGGGCGGCCGAACGCCCGCCGAACCGCATGCGCAGGGCGGCTTCGTGCACGATGCCGACGAACTCGGGCGGGTGCTCCCGGTCGAGTACGTTCTGCCGTTCCACGCGAAGGGCGAGCCTGAGAGCCACCTCGTGGTCCGGCAAGTGCGGGATGACTACGCGGAAGACGGCGAGCGCGTGATCGGAGGTCTGCAGCAGGCCGGGGACGTGCATGGAGTATGCGGCGCGCATGCGTACGGCGTGCTCCTCCAACTCGGCGATGTCGAGCAGCCCTTGAGGCAGGGAGCCACGGTACTTCTCCCACCAGCCCCGACGTGTGGTCCTGGCCATCTCGGCCAGCGCGGCGACGTATCGCTCGTCCCGGCAGTCGCAGTTGCAGGCGAGGGTGCGCAGGCGCTCGGGGCTGATGGCGCGGACGCCGGACTCGATGTTGGAGATCTTGCCCCGGTCCACACCGAGCAGCCCGGCGGCGTACTCCGCGGACACCCCCGCTGACGTGCGCATCCTGCGTACCTCGGCCCCCAGGCGCTTCTGGCGCTCAGTGGGCGACGTCCTCGCTGCCATGCCGGTCCCCTCCGCGTGCGGTCGGGTGCAGTCTGCCGCTTTTGTGTGCGCCAGGGCCTCCAGAGGGTGCATCTTTCACCATTGAGGGCCAAATTAGGCCCCTACCGTGCGTACCCTATGTATTGCCACCGCTACTCACGGCAGCCGGAAGTGCATCGCGTGAGCCTGCCCGCGTACTCCTCCCCTGGGAGGGGCGGGCCCACGCCAGGGGGACAGGCCACTGCTGCCGAGGTGACGACATCCGCGTACGACCACAGGAGCCCGTATGTCCCGCTGCCCGCTGGCGACCGCCTATCCCGCCGACCCGACCGCCCCGAGCCCGGAGACCTTGGCCTACAGCCTCACCCTGCCGGCGGCCCTGGCCAGCCCGAAGCTCGCGAGGGCGGCGACGCGGGCCTTCCTGGCCGCACACGATCTGCACCGGATGATGGACGCGGGCCTCCAGGCGGTCGGTGAACTGACGGCTGTGGCATGCCAGTTCACGGAGTCGGTGGAGTTCTACCTGGCGCTCCGCTATCGGGCCGAGGCGCTGCGCGTGATCGTCTACGACAGCCACCCGCCGCACGCGCACCCCCGGCTGGCGGAGGAGTGCGCCACGCGCCGCCGGGCGGCCCTGCGCGTCCTGGCCTGCGTCTGCCGGGCCTGCGACGGCGACTGGGGCTTCGGCAAGGCCCGCGAACCGGGCGGCGGAACCCGCATGTGGGCGACGCTGCCGAGGGCCGGCGCGACGGCGTACGGGGAGGCGCAGGGGCCGCTCGCCCGGATCAGGGGGCCACTGCCGGAGCGGCGGCGCCTAACTCAGGTGCCGGATGCCTTCGGCCAGTGACAAGGTGACCCCGGTGCAACTACCGGAACGTGGACGGGCGCTGCCTCGCGTGCCGTTCTTCGTATCGACGCGCATGTCAGCGGAAGTGTGAGGAGACAGGGGTGGCCGAGCTCACCGAGCGGTCGTGGTCCGAGGCCGTCGGCATGTACGCCCGCAGGTACACCGTCGCCAAGGTGACGAGCAGAGAGCACGAGGACTGGGCGCTCGACGTCAACACGTTGATGCACGGCGACACGGCTGACAACCGAGGCTGGAGTACGAAGGACTCTCTGCTGGGCGAGCCGGAGCGGCTGGACGATGCGTATTACCCCTTCGCCCTGAGACCGGACGACCCCGCTGCGACGGGCGCTTGGAGGGCGCGTTTGGACGAGATCCCGCGCTCCTCCGCCAAGCGGTTCCTCGTGGCGCTCTCGACGATCTGGCTCAATGTCGAGAAGGAGGACAACTTCGAGGCACGCAGGCCGGGCCTGGAGGAGAAGGCCGAGGTCATCCTGTCTCGCTTTCCGGTCGGTTCCCGCTTCTTCGCAAACACCGGGCACCACAGTAGAGACCTCGACTATTACAAGCGGATCTCCGGGTGCAACACGATCTCGGTCCACATCTGGGATCTCGGCCTGATCCTGGTCTCCGAGACCGAGGTCGGCATGGTGTGGTCGTTCCACGCCTGGTGACCGGACGCAGAGCCGTCGCGACGCCCACGACCGGACGACGAGCGAGGAGAGATCGATGGCAGCTCTCCACGAGGGGGCGTGGGCCGACGCCCTGAGCATGTACGCCCGCAGGTGCAGCATCGCCAAGGTGACGCGCAGAGAGCACGAGGACTGGGCGCTCGACGTAGGCACTCTGATGCGGGGGGACGTGCCGGACGCTCGCGGCTGGCGCGTCATCGATTTCTTCGCGGAGGAGTTCGAGAGGCTCGATGATCCCTTCTACCCGTTCATCGAGGTCCCGGTGGACGGTGCCGGGGCCGAGGGCTTCAGGAGCCGGGTCTCGGAGATCTCGCGGACCTCGGCCAGGCAGCTCATCGTGGTCCTGTCCACGTTGTGGCTCAATGTCGAGGACACTTCGGATTTCGAGGAAGGCAGGGCGGAGCTGGAAGGGAAGGCCGATGTCATCCTGTCGCGGTTCCCGGAAGGGTCGGTCTTCTACGCCAACACCGGGCGGGACAGCCGTAATCCGGACTACTACCAGCGCATCTCGGGCTGTTCGACCGTCTCCTCGTACGACTGGGATCTCGGTCTGGTCCTCGTGTCCGAGACGGATGTCGGCATGGTCTGGTCCTTCGACCCGAAATGATGTGTACGCGTACCCCGAACGCCCTCCCCCGGAAGTCCCGGAGGAGGGCGTCCGTGTGGGCCGGGGTCAGAGGCCGTGTACGTGGGGGCCGACCGCGTTGGACCAGGCGTTGCCTGCCGACGCGTCCCAGTTCGTGGACCAGGTCATCGCGCCGCGCAGGGCCGGGTAGGTCCTGGACGGCTTGAACGTGCCGCAGTTCGTGCCCTTGGCCAGGCAGTCGAGGGCGTTGTTCACGACGGTGGGGGAGACGTAGCCGCTGCCCGCGCCGCTGGTGGAGGCCGGGACGCCGAGGCCCACCTGGGACGGGGCGAGCCCGCCCTCCAGCTGGATGCAGGCGAGGGCGGTCAGGAAGTCCACCGTGCCCTGGCTGTAGACCTTGCCGTCGCAGCCCAGCATCGAACCGCTGTTGTAGTACTGCATGTTGACGACCGTGAGGATGTCCTTGATGTTCAGGGCCGTCTGGAAGTACGTGTTCGAGGTGGACTGCATGTCGATGGTCTGCGGGGCCATCGTGATGACGAGGGACGAGCCCGCCTTCGCCGACAGGGACCGCAGCGCCTGCGTCATGTACGTGGCGTTGAGACCGTTCTCCAGGTCGATGTCGACGCCGTCGAAGCCGTACGTCTGCATCAGGGAGTAGACGGAGTTGGCGAAGTTCGTCGCGGACGAGGCGTCGTTGACGGAGATCGTGCCCTTCTCGCCGCCGATGGAGATGATGACCTTCTTGCCCGCGGCCTGCTTGGCCCGGACGTCGGCCTTGAACTGGTCGACGGTGTAGCCGCCGAGCCCGGCCGAGTCGAGGTTGAAGGTCACCGCGCCCGGCGTGCCGGTGGCGTCCGCGAAGGCGACGGCGATGATGTCGTACTGCGACTGGACCTCGGAGAGCTTCTGGACCTTGGCGCCGTTGTTGAAGTTCTGCCAGTAGCCGGTCAGGGCGTGCGCGGGCACCGTCCCGCCGCCCCCGCCGCCCGAGGCCGCCGTCGTGCCGGTGACCGCCGCCGACTTCACGGACTCACCGGCCGCGTTGGTCGCGGTGACCTGGAAGGAGTACGAGGTCGAGGCGGCCAGACCGGTCACGGTCGCCGAGGTGCCGGACACCGCCGTCACCTTCGTACCGTCCCGGTAGACGTTGTAGCCGGTCGCGCCCGAGACCGTGTTCCAGGCGAGGGACGCCGACGAGGACGTGGTGGAGGCGACCTTCAGGCCGGCCGGGGCCGCCGGGACGGTGGGCGCGGGGTCGGTGCCGCCTCCGCCGTCGGGGCCGAACACCGACAGGTCGTCGGCGTAGTAGGCGGCCTGCCCGTACCAGCCGTGGGTGTAGACCGTCACCGAGGTCGTCGAGGAGCCCGTGGTGAAGCTGGTCGTCAGCTGCTTCCAGGAGGAGGAGTCCGGCGTCCACGTGGAGACGTCCGTCGTCCCCGTGCCGCTCGCGCCGAGGTAGGCGTAGCCGCCCTGCACCCAGGCGCTCAGCGTGTACGTCGAGTTGGGCTTGACCGCGACGGTCTGCGTGCACTTGGCGTTGTCCTGGCCGGCAGGCGTCGCCTTCAGCGCGGCCGAGCCGCCGTGCACCGGCGAGGACACCGTCGTACCGCTGCCCGCGGAACAGGTCCAGTTGCCGAGGCCGGACTCGTAGCCGCCGTTCCTGGCGTTGTTGACGTCCGCGGCCTGCGCCTCGGTGGCGAGTCCGGTGAGGGTGAGGGCCGACGCCCCCAGTGCGGCGGCGAGGAATCCCGCCCACGTCCGTCTGCGTCTGGGCATGCCTGGTACGCGGTCCACTGGTGCCTCCGGTGAGGGGGAGAGGGCGGGGAGGTTGCGGAACGGTGGCCACCGCTGGAGGTCCAAGGTGGTCCAGACCAATACGGTTGTCAAGACCTCTGTCGGCGTCCGGCTCGTCCCAACATCCGTGTGGCGGCGCGGAGTTGCGGCATATGCGTTTCACTCTGTGTGGATCAAGCCCGTACCTTCGGTGAGTTGATCTGCCGAAGTCGGTGTTGAGCGGGGCATGCCGTGGATATGGTGCAGATGCAGGAGGGCGTCACAGTGACGATGTGTGGCCATCTGTGACGGTCCATGGCGAAACAGGGGCGATCCGAGGGCGGCGACCGACCATCCCGCCCCGGTGAACGGGGTGGTGTCCAGCGTGCCGACCGCGATAGCCGTCACCAGTCCCGACCTGGTGCTGCCGCCGCACGACCGGCAGACACCGCCCGCCGTGATCCAGCCGCTGGAGACCCTGGAGAGCTCCCTCACCGGGATGCACGCGCTCATCGAGCAGCACGGGTACGTGATCTCCCTGTACCCGTCCGCCGCCCCCGGCGAGCTCGCCCGGCGGCTGCACACCGTCCGCTCGGTCCTGGAGAGCGACCGCATCGCGCTGCTCGGCATCGACCTGCCGCCGCTCGGAATCGCCCTGCTGGCGCAGCAGTTGCGCCAGCTGTCCGTCTGCGACTTCAGCCCCGGCGTCCTCGCCTCCTCCGCCCGGCTCCTCGCCCACTACATCTACGCGGGCGCCCTGCTCGGCTCCGTCGCCAAGCTCGACCGGGTCCCCGTGTCCCTGAAGTCGCACGCCAAGTCCTGGGTGCCCGGTGCCCAGTTCGCCGTCCTCGCCAACCCGCGCCCGCAGCTCGTCCGGGTCGGCCAGGAGGACCTGACGGGGCCCGAGTTCGGCACCCGGCTGCTCGTCGCGGCCGAACAGCCGCCCTCCGACTGGGTCACGGCGACACTCGCCCCCGCCTGGCAGGTGCAGGGCGTCGCGACCGTCCCGCTGCCCGAGCAGTCCGCCCGCTGGTGGGGGACCGCGAGACTCGCCGAGTTCGCCGCCGGGCTGTACGACGTGTCCGTGCTCTACCAGCTCGTCTCCTCCGTCCGGCGCGAGACCTGCCACTGGTGCGGCCTCGAACTCATCGGCGACCGCTGCGGGTTCTGCGCCGCCGCGCTGCCGCCGCCCGGGGAGCTTCCCGGCGCCCCCGCGCGGGCAGCCTCTTCCGTACGCGCCCTGCCCCCGGGCGTCACCTAGGCACCGCCGGCACCACCGCACAGCACGGAGAACCAGGCACGACCGCCCGACCCCGCTGTCCCCGCCCCCGATCGAGGTTGTCCGCGTCATGAACTCACGCCAGCGCCGCGGCGTCATCCTGCTGGTCCTCTCGGTCCTGTGCGCCCTGGGCGCCTTCGCCGGAGTCCTCTCGGTGATCCGCGACGTGAACTCCAAGGTGGGCCCCGAGGTGGCGGCGTACCGCCTCAAGAGCGACGTCGCCCCCTACAGGGAGCTGTCGGCCGACCAGTTCGAGAAGGTCTCGATGCCCGAGCGCTGGCTGTCGTCCACCGCCGTCACGGACCTCTCCCAGATCCGCGGCAAGATCGCGGTCACCCGGCTGGAGAAGGGCTCGCTCCTCCAGGCCGACATGATCGTGGACCGGCCCTCGCTGGAGGCCGGCCAGCAGGAGATCGCCATCATGATCGACGCGGCGACCGGCGTCGCCGGAAAGATCAACCCGGGCGCCCGGGTCAACATCTACGCCACCTTCAAGGCGGAGAACGACAAGGGAAAGAACCAGTCCAAGGTCATCGTCGCGAACGCGCGCGTCATCGACGTCGGCAAGCTCACCGCCCTCGAACCCGGCCAGTCGAGCGACGACCGGCGCCGCACCGCGAGCGAGGCCGTCCCCATCACCTTCGCGCTCGACACCGCCGACGCCCAACGGGTCGCGTACGCCGAGTCGTTCGCGACCCACGTCCGCCTCGCCCTGGTCGCGGGCGGCTCCGACACGGCCGTCGCCCCCGGCGACCGCACGTACACCCTCGACGAGGACAAGTAGGAGGCCGCGCATGTCGACCGCTGCCGCTGGGACCCGTCGCGGAAGGTGCCGCCGATGACCGTCCGCATCCTTCCCGCCGTCGGTGACATCGACTCGGCCCGCGCGCTCACCACGCTGCTGAGCCAGCTCGCCGACACCGAGCCCGCCCCGCCCGTACCCGACTCGACGGCCCTCCTCGACACCCTCGCGCGCCTCGCGGCGGAGTCCCTGGACGAGCTGCCCGAGGTCGTCCTCGTGCACGAGCGGATCGGCCCGGTGCCGGCCCTCGACCTGATCCGCGACGTCGTCATGCGCTTCCCGGCGGTCGGCGTCGTCCTCATCACCGCCGACACCGGCAACGGCGTGCTGACCGCCGCCATGGACTCCGGCGCCCGCGGCATCGTCGGCCTGCCGCTCGGCTACGACGCCCTCGCCGAGCGCGTCCAGGCCGCCGCCGCCTGGTCGGTCGGCATGCGCCGCCACCTCGGCAGCACACCCGAGCTGTACACCGGCCCCGGCGGCACCGTCGTCACGGTCACCGGCGCCAAGGGCGGCGTCGGCGCCACCGTCACCGCCGTGCACCTCGCCCTCGCCGCGCAGGCGTCCGGGCGTACGGTCGCCCTGCTCGACCTGGACCTCCAGTCCGGGGACGTCGCCTCCTATCTGGATGTCCAGTTCCGCCGCTCGGTCGCCGACCTCGCCGGGATCAGCGACATCAACCCGCGCGTCCTCCAGGACGCCGTCTACACCCACGACAGCGGCGTCGGCCTGCTGCTCGCCCCCGCCGAGGGCGAACGCGGCGAGGAGGTCACCGACCGGGTCGCCCGCCAGGTCGTCGCCGCCCTGCGCTCCCGCCACGACGTGGTGGTCGTGGACTGCGGCTCCCAGATGACCTCCGCGACGGCCGCCGCCGTGGAGATGGCCGACCAGGCGCTGCTCCTCGTCACCCCCGACGTGGTCGCCGTCCGCGCCGCCAAGCGCATGGTGCGGATGTGGGACCGCCTCCAGATCCGCAAGGCGGAGGAGACGACGACGGTCGTCAACCGGCACTCGCGCGGTACGGAGATCCAGCCGTCGCTGGTCGAGCGCGTCACCGGAACCCGGGTCGCCCGCTCCACGGTGCCCGCCGCCTTCAAGGAACTGCAGTCCGTGGTCGACGCCGGCCGGCTCCAGGACCTCGACGCCCGCTCCACGGTGAAGCAGGCCCTGTGGGCCCTCACCGGCGAACTGGGCCTCGCCGTCCCGGCGCCGGAGGGCGGGGGAGGCCGCCGCCGCAAACCGGCCCCGGAGCGCGGCGCGCTGGCCCTGCGGCGCAAGGGCGGCGACCGGGGTGCGGTGACCCTCGAATTCGCCGGGATGTTCCCGCTGCTGCTCGTCGTGATGACGATCCTGTGGCAGTGCGTGCTCTACGGCTACACCTGGTCCCTCGCCGGGAACGCGGCCGACGAGGCGGCCCGGGCGGCGACGGCGGCGTACGCGGTGGACGGCGACGCGGCCGGCGCCTGCCAGTCGGCCGGGGCGGAACACCTGCCGGGGGCCTGGCAGGGCGCGGACATCGGCTGCACCCTCGAAGGCGACGTGTGGAAGGCCCGCGTCACCGCCCAAGTGCCGCTGTTCTTCCCCTGGTTCGACGCCGGCTGGCAGGTCGACGGTGAGGCGGGTGCCGCGGTGGAGGGGGACGAGGGATGAGCCTGTTCGTACTCCCGCACCGGGTGCCGGGACGCCCCCGCCTACGGCGGCCGACGGCCCCGCCCCGGACGCCGCGGGCGCACTCGCCGTCCGCGCACCCGGCGGTGGACCGCCGGCGGCCGTCTTCCGCGCACGAGCAGGCGTCACGTCCTGGGGCACACCGGTGGCGGCCCTGGCCCGCGCACCGGGCGTCCGCACGTCCCGGGCCCGGCCGGCGGGGGCCGTCGGACCGGCCCGGACACCGGCAGGAGGCCGCCGCCCGGGCGCGCCGCCGTGCCGGCGTGTCCGGCTCCCGTCCCGAGCGGGCCCGCCGCTGGGGCGACCGGGGCGTCTCCATGCTGGAGTTCGCCGGATTCCTGCCCATCCTGCTGGTCATCGGCATGGCCGCCATCCAGCTCGGCCTGGTCGGCTACGGCATCAACCAGGCCGGGTCCGGGGCGCGGGCGGCGGCCCGGGTCGCCGCCCAGAAGGACGCCGGGGCGGGCCAGGCGGCGGGCCAGGCCGCGATGGACGGCCGGTTCGGCGCGAGCGTCTCGGTCGGCGGCGGGGGAGACACCGTGGTGGCCACCGTGCAGGTCGAGATCCCCTCGGTCATCCCCTTCATGGACGGCTTCACCGCGGAACGCCGGGCCACCATGCCGAACGACCAGGACGACTGACCGGGAGGAGCCGAAGACATGAGCCTGCGTTCCCGTATCGCCGCCGCCCCCGAGGAGGGGGGCCCCGCCCGCGAGGACGGACACCTCGTCGCCGTCTACCGTGCCAAGCTCCTGGAGGAGATCGACCTCGCGGAGATGTCGAGCCTGGCCGCCACCGAACGGCGGGCCCGGCTGGAGCGCGTCCTCGGCCACATCATCAGCCGCGAGGGACCCGTCCTGTCCTCCGCCGAGCGCTCCCAGCTGATCCGGCGGGTCGTGGACGAAGCGCTCGGCCTCGGCGTCCTCGAACCCCTCCTCGCCGACGCGTCCATCACCGAGATCATGGTCAACGGCCCCGACTCGATCTTCGTGGAGCGGGCCGGCCGCGTCGAACAGCTCCCGCTGCGCTTCGCCTCCACCGAACAGCTCATGCAGACCATCGAGCGCATCGTCTCCACGGTGAACCGCCGGGTCGACGAGTCCAACCCGATGGTCGACGCCCGCCTGCCCACCGGCGAGCGCGTCAACGTCATCATCCCGCCGCTCGCCCTGACCGGCCCGACCCTCACCATCCGCCGCTTCCCGCGCGCCTACACGCTCCCCGAGCTCATCGACCTCGGCTCCCTGGACGAGCAGATGCTGATGCTGCTGGCGGCCTTCGTCCGCGCCCGCTTCAACGTCATCGTCAGCGGCGGCACCGGCACCGGCAAGACGACCCTGCTCAACGCGCTCTCCGGACTCATCCCGGCCCACGAGCGCATCATCACCATCGAGGACTCCGCCGAACTCCAGCTCCAGCAGGAGCACGTGATCCGCCTGGAGTCCCGGCCCCCGAACGTCGAGGGCAAGGGCCAGATCACCATCCGCGACCTGGTCCGCAACTCGCTGCGCATGCGCCCCGACCGCATCATCGTCGGCGAGGTCCGCGGCGGGGAGACCCTCGACATGCTCCAGGCGATGTCGACGGGCCACGACGGCTCCCTGGCCACCGTCCACGCCAACTCCGCCGAGGACGCCCTGATGCGGCTCCAGACCCTCGGCTCGATGTCCGAGGTGCAGATCCCCTTCGAGGCGCTCAAGGACCAGATCAACTCGGCCGTCGAGGTCGTCGTGCAGCTCTCCCGGCACGCCGACGGCTCCCGCAAGATCGCCGAGATCGCCCTGCTCGTCTCGCACGGCCGCGAGCAGTTCCGCATCGCGACCGTCTCCCGCTTCGTCCCCCGCCCCACCGGCCCCGACCGTGTCGTCCACGGCCGCTTCGAGCACCTGCCGCTGCCCCGCCAGATCGCCGAGAAGCTGTACGTCGCGGGCGAACCGCTGCCGCCCGCCTTCGGCGTCGCCGAGGCCATCGACGTCCTGAATACGAGGCAGGCCATCGGATGAGCGCCCCCACCCCGCACGGGAGGCAGGAATGAACAACCCGGCCCTGCTGGCCCTCGGCGCCACCGTCCTGTGCGGCACCCTCGCCGTCGCGGGCGTGCACGCCTACGCCACCGGCCGCGCCCAGCGCCAGGCCCTCGTGGACCGCCTCTCCGGCGGCGGACCCGTCCGTACGGCGGCCGGCCGCGTCCGCCGCTTCGCCGCCGTCGACCGCAGGCTGCGCCGCACCCGGCTCGGCCGCACCATCCACCTGCGGCTGTCGGCGACCGGACTCGACCTGACCGCCGGCGAGTTCTTCACCTACGTCACCGCCGTCGTCGTCGCTCTGTGGCTGATCGCCGCCGCGACCCTGGCCCCGTTCTTCGGCCCGATCGCCGGACTCGTCGGCGTCTGGAGCGCGGCCATCTTCCTCAACTGGCAGCGCCAGAAACGCATCGAGGCGTTCATCAACCAACTCCCCGACGTGGCACGGCTGCTGGCCAACGCCACCGCCGCCGGGCTCGCCCTGCGCACCGCGCTCGCGATGGCCGCCGAGGAACTGGAGGCACCGGCGGGCGAGGAGCTGGCCCGGGTCGCCGACCATCTGACCCTGGGCAGGTCCATCGACGACGCGCTCGGCGAGCTCGCCGAACGCCTCCCCTCCCGCGAACTCGTCGTCCTCGTCACCACCCTCGTCCTCGCCAACAAGGCGGGCGGCTCGGTCGTCAGCTCGCTGCGCAACCTCACCCAGACGCTGGAGGACCGCAAGGAGACCCGCCGCGAGGTCCGCACCATGCTCTCCGAGGTCAACGCCACCGCCTTCACGGTCCCGCTGCTCGGCCTCGGCTCACTGCTCCTGATCAACTCCTCGAACGAGGGCGCCCTGGCCCGCGTCACCGGCTCCCCGCTCGGCCAGGCCCTCGTCCTGGTCTCGCTCGGCCTCTACACCGTCGGCTTCTTCGTCATCCGCCGCCTCGGCAAGATCGAAGTGTGAGGGGGAGATTCCATTGCAAGCCCTGCTGCTCGCCGTCGCGATGGGCGCGGCCGTCGCGGGCGTCCTCCTCGGCGTCCGCATGATCCGCGCCGACGCCAAGCTCCCCAGCGACCTCGTCCTCGCCCTGGAGGTCGGCGCGACCCGGGTCTCCAAGGCGGACTCGGCCGTCGACCGCCTCGGCATGCGCTTCGCGCCCGTCGTCCTGCGCCTGATGGGCCCCCGCCGCGTCGACGCCAAACGCCGGCGCATCGACATGGCGGGCAACCCCGGCGGCCTCACCCTCAACCGCTACGCGGCCCGCCGCGCGGTCTACGGCGCCTTCGGCCTCGTACTCGGCCTGGTCTTCCTCTCCAACGGGCGGACCCTCTTCGCCGTGGCGACCCTGGCCTTCGGGCTGCTGGCCGCCGACGCGCTGATCTGGCAGGCCATCCGGGAGCGCAAGGACGTCATCGACCGCACCCTGCCCGACTTCCTCGACGTACTGGCCGTCGTGGTCTCGGCCGGCCTCGGCTTCCGGCAGGCCCTGGACCGGGTCGCCGAGAAGTACGAGGGCCCCTGGGCCGACGAACTGCGCATCACGTTGCGCCAGATGGACATGGGCGTCAGCCGCCGCCAGGCCTTCGACGAGCTGCGCCGCCGCAACTCCTCCGAGTCCGTCGCCCAGTTCGTCTCCGCGCTCCAGCAGGGCGAGGAACTCGGCTCCCCGATCGCCGAGACCCTCATCCAGCTCGCCACCGACATGCGCAGGACCGACGCGCAGAACGCCCGCCGCCGCGCCGCGAAGACCATCCCCAAGGCGACGATGGTGACCCTCGTCTTCATGCTCCCCGCGACGATGATCCTCATCGCGACCGGGATGTTCCTCGGGTCCGGCACGAACTTCGGCTCGATCCTGGGCCGCTGATGAGAAGCCTCCGGCTCGGACGCGGCCCCGGGCGGGCACACCCCGGCGGGTGGTACGACCGGGTGCGGCGCCGTCCCGCCGACCCCGACGCGGACACCAGCCCCGGCGAGCCCACGGCCAGGACACAGGGGGCGGGCTGGACGCGGGGCACCGGCGCCGGGTACCTGGCCGACGACGCCCCCGCCCCCGGCAGCGTCCGCCTCCAGCTGAGCGCCCTGCAGGCCCTGTGCCGCCAGGCGTTCGCCGTACGCCTCGCCGCCGTGGCCATCGGGGCGCCCTTCGCCATGGCCAACGCCACGGACGGCCCCGCCCGGTACACCGTCCTCGCCGCCGCCGTACTGGGCGTCATGGGCTCGTACGCCATGCTCCGCGACTGGGACCGGTTCGGCCCCCGGCTCCTGGCCCACCCGAGCCTGCTGGCCGTCGACCTCGTCTTCGGCGCGGTCCTGCTCCTCACCGCGTCCCCGGCCTCGCCGCTCGCCTACGCGACCGTCTGCACCCCGCTCCTCGCGGGCCTGCTGTACGGCTGGCGCGGCTCCGGCATCTTCACCGGGCTCCAACTGGTCGTCCTGCTCACGGTGTTCCGGGCCTGGGAGCACCGGCCCGGCACCGGCGCCAGCACCCTGCTCGTCGCCGGATTCTGCGTCGGCGCCGGCATCATCGGCGTCACCCTGCGCAACCTCATGTTCCGCTTCGGCACGGCGAGCCAGGCGCTGTCCGAGGCGACCTCACGCCTCGCGGTGGCGGAGGCCGTGGAGTCCGAACGGGCGCGCCTGGCACGGGAGATGCACGACTCGGTCGCCAAGACCCTGCACGGCCTCGCCCTCGCGGCGGAGGCGCTGGCCGCGTCCGCCGACTCCTGCGACCCCGCCACCCTGGAGCGCCAGGCGACCCTGGTGGCGGGCGCCGCACGCCGGGCCGCGACGGAGTCCCGCGAACTCCTGTCGGACCTGCGCCGCCACACGGACCTGAGCACGGCACGCCGCGACCTCGCCGCCGAACTCGACCGGCGCGTCGCCGACTTCGAGGCCCGTACGGCCATCACGGCGGAGCTGCGCCGCACCGGCGCCGTGCCCGTACTGCCGCGCGCGACGGCACAGCACCTCCTGGCGATCGTCTCGGAGGCGCTGGAGAACGCCCACCGGCACGCACGCGCCGGCCGTGTCGTCCTCTGCCTCGACGCCGACACCTCCGCCGGGGTCCTGCGGCTGTCCGTCCGGGACGACGGAGTCGGTCTGCCCCCCACCGCCGTCCTCGACGAACTGACGGAATCCGGCCACTTCGGCCTGCTCGGCATGGTGGAGCGGGCCGCCTCGCTCGGCGGGCGCCTGCACCTGTCCGTCCCCGCCCACGGCGGCACCGAGATCGCCCTCACCTGCCCGCTCCCCGCGCCGGCCCGCCCCATCCCCCGAGAGGAGGCAGCCCATGCCTGACCAGGCACTCTCCGGACGGCCCCTGCGTGTGCTCGTGGCCGACGACAACCCGGTCGTACGCGCCGGACTGACCGCCCTGCTGGGCGCGCATCCGGACATCGACGTCGTCGCGCAGGCCGCGGACGGCCGGGAAGCCGTGACCGCCGCGAGCCTGCACGGCCCGGACGTGGTCCTGCTCGACGTCCGCATGCCGGGCACCGACGGCCTCACCGCACTGCCCCGGCTGGCCCGCCTGGCCCCGGTGATGATGCTGACGTACAGCAGGGAACCCGAGGTCGTGGCCGAGGCGCTGCGCCGGGGCGCGGTCGGCTACCTCGTCCACGGGGAGTTCACCGCGGCCGAACTGATCACCGCCGTACGCGACATGAGGCACGGACGGGCCACCGTCACGGAATCGCTCGGTGTTTCCTACGAACCGGACGAAAGCTCTTCGCAGATGCAACCGGTTGTGGCACATTCGTCGGAGGTGCGGACCGCGGCTCCGGCCGGACCGTTCCGCCGCGGCCCCGACCGGCCCCGACACGGCCTGAGTTCACGGGAGGTGGAGGTCATGGATCTCATCGCGTCCGGCATGAACAACCAGCAGATCGCCGCCGCCTGCTTCATCAGCGAGAAGACCGTGAAGAACCACATCAACCGGATCTTCGCGAAGCTGCACAGTTCTTCGCGCAGCGAAGCGATCGCCCACTGGCTGGGCACCGCCCCCGGGGGGTGGAGCCGGTGACCGCGTCGACGCGAAGTTGGGCCCCTGGGCCCACCCGGAGTAGGCGTGTTCTCACGTACGGTGCTCGGGTCGGAAGTGGCGTCGGGTGGGAGGGCAGTGACGATGAGCAGGTTCGACGACTGGAAGCGGACCGTGATCTCCCGAACGCGGGACGAACACCGGGACGCGGGCGCGGGGTTCGTGGAGTACGCGGGGTTGATGATCATCATCGCGGGGATCTTCACCATGATCGACGGGTTGGGTCTGGACGGTGCGATCTCCGGAGCCATCATGACCGCGGTCAACAACGTCATCGGCGGCTGACCGCACCCCGCCTCCTGACGAACGACCGCGGGCAGACCCTTCCCGTCTACATCTGGCTTACGGGAATTCTGCTCTTTGCCGCATTCGCCTTCTTCGCGTTCGCCCAGGCAGCGTCCGCCCGCAATGGAGCACAATCCGCGGCGGACGCTGCGGCGTTGGCGGCGGCGCAGGATGCCAGGGACGAGATGATCGACGAGCTGCTGTTGGCCATCGGTGAGGGCGGCGACTGGCTGAACTGGCTCGGTGACAACCCTCCGCCCGGTGCGGGAGCCACCGCCGCGGCCCAACAACTGGCCGCCGAGAACGACTCGGCCCTTCTGGGCGTCCAGCCCACCGTGGTGAACGGGTACCCGGGGTACGAGGCCGAGATCGAGACCAACTACACGGTCGGCGACTCGATCATCCCCGGAACGGAGAGCATGCAGGCCAAGGCCGATGCGACAGCCGTCATCGAGCCCCGTTGCGACTTCGACCCCGAAGCGGATCCCGAGAAGCCCGTGGAACTGGACTGCGATGGCGAGAACGTGAACATCGACCCCGAAGATTTCGATCCGGACGACCTTCCCGACGCGTCCGTGATGTTCTCTGTGCATCTGGCCGAGTGAGAGGAAGCCTTACCGATGGATCTCCGGCACACCATGAAGGGCCGCAGGGCGCTGAGCGCGGTGGCGATCACGACTGGGCTGCTCCTCACGGTGGCCGGTTGCGGCGGGGGTGATGACGACGGGAAGTCCGACAAGGAGACGGCGTCCTCGCCCACCTCCGCGCGCAGCAGCAGCGGGGGTGACAAGCCGGAGTCGGAATCGCCGGAGTCCTCCCCGGCACTCGCTGAGGTCAAGGGTGAGAACGGTCTGGTGCTCGCCGTCACCGCGGCAAAGCGTGACGACGGAGGCTTCGTCACCGTCGAGGGAACGGTCACGAACAACACGGGGACTCTCTGGGTCGCGGCCAACTGGCGCGGGGACGAGCGCGAGTTGGTCAAGAACGGCGGTTCCATCGCCGGGGCCAGCCTGGTCGACCAGAAGGGCAAGAAGAAGTACCTCATCCTCCGGGACACCTCGGGCCGCTGCCTGTGCACGAAGTTCACGGGCGGCGTTCGTGAAGGCGCGACCGCCGACTGGTACGCCCAATTCCCCGCCCCGCCCGACGGGACCACCAAGGTCAGCTTCCAGGTCGGTGCCATGCCTCCCGCCACCGTCGAACTCTCCGAGGGCGAGTGACCCATGCCGCTCCCCAACCGCACCACCGCGACGACGTTCACGGCCCTGGTCGTGCTGGTCACCCTCGGGCTTCCCGGGCCGGCTCACGCGGACGACGAGGATCCGAGTGCGCCGCCGGGCAGTGTGACGACGTCCCCGCCTCCCGAGGTGGACGCCAACAGCCCGGGCCTGAAGCTGGGGGACGGCGCCACCCTCGCCCCCGCCAAGGTCCTGGACATCAAGTCGGTCGTGGAGGACCTCGGAGGTGAGGAGCGCCGGGAGGACACGAACGAGAACGTGACGTTCGCGCTCCAGGCGGAGGTGCTGTTCCCCAAGGACAGCTCGAAGCTGAACCCCGAGGCCCGCTCCCGTATCCAGGCGATCGCGGACGAGATCAAGGCGCAGAACGCCACGAACGTGCGGGTGTTCGGCTTCACCGACAACCTCGGCTCGTACGCGCACGGCCTGACCCTCTCCAAGAAGCGCGCCGAGGTGGTCCACGACGAACTGGCGGGCGACCTCGGAGGCGACGTCACGTTCGAGGTGCGCGGGTACAGCGAGGACTATCCGATCGCCGACAACACCTCCGAGCAGGGGCGGCGCAAGAACCGCCGGGTGGAGGTGTCGTTCCCGAGGAGCGGGTCCACGGAGTCGGGCAAGCAGAGCTGACCCCTGTACGCGGCCCGGCGGCCCGGGCGCCGGACGCGGCACCGGGTACACCGCGGGGCGACAACTCGGCGCTCCTGTAAAGCGGTTGCCGCTCCGGGGGACGGCCGGTAGGAAGACGGTCATGACCGTCCTCGGCGCCGTCTTCCGTCCCCAGCTTCCTCCCGAGCGCCTCCGCGCCCTGGCCCGTCTGGCGGACGACGCCGGGCTCGACGAGCTGTGGCTCTGGGAGGACTGCTTCCTAGAAGGGGGCATCTCCACCGCGGCGGCGGCACTCGCCTGGACCGAGCGGCTGCGGGTCGGCGTGGGCCTGCTGCCCGTACCGCTGCGCAACGTCGCCCTCACCGCGATGGAGGCCGCCACCCTGCACCGCCTCTTCCCCGGGCGGGCCGTACTGGCCGTCGGGCACGGGGTGCAGGACTGGATGGGCCAGGTCGGGGCGCGAGCCGAGTCCCCGGTGACGCTGCTCCGCGAGTACCTGGCCGCCCTGCGCGCACTGCTCGGCGGGGAGCGGGTCACGACCGACGGCCGCTACGTCAAGCTGGACGGTGTCGCCCTCGACTGGCCGCCCGCGCCCGGGGTGCCCGTACTGGCCGGTGTCACCGGACCCCGGTCCCTGCGCCTGTCCGGCGAGGCCGCCGACGGCACCGTCCTGACCGCCGCCACCGCCCCGGACGGCGTCCGGCGGGCGCGACTGTTGATCGACGAGGGCCGCGCGGCGGCCGGCCGGACCGACCCGCACCGGATCGTCGTCAATTTGCACACGGCGACCGGTCCGGGCGCCGCCGCCCGGCTGCGGGCCGAGATCGAGGCGAACGGCGAGGACACCGTCCCGGAGCACGGCGTCGCCGGGGACGCGTCCGCCGTGGCCGAGGCCGTGCGGCGCCTCGCGGACGCCGGCGCCGACACCGTCGTCCTCCAGCCCACCGCCGACGAGCCCGACCCCGAGGGCTTCCTGCGCTTCGCCGCGACCGAGGTACGGCCCCTGGTCTCCTGAGAGTCGCCTCCCCGGGGCTCCGGAGTGCGCGAGGCCCGCGCGGGTCCGGTCAGGCGGGCGGGTGGTCTCCCGTGCCGCCGTCGATGAGTTCGCGCAGGATGTCCATGTGGCCCGCGTGCCGTGCCGTCTCCTCGACCATGTGGACCAGGACCCAGCGCAGGGAGACGGTCGTGCCGTTCCACGACGTGCCCACGTCGTCCGGCGACAGCTCCGCGATCGTGCGGTCGGCGGCGGCGCGGGCCCGGCCGTAGAAGTCGGTGATCCGCTCCGTCGTCTCGCCGGGCGCCGCGCTCATGTCCTCGTCGGTGTACGGGTCGAACCACAGCGGCTCGACCTCCCGCCCGAAGGTCCGGCAGAACCAGCCGTACTCCACGGACGCCAGGTGCTTCACCAGACCGAGCAGGCTGGTGCCCGAGGGCGTCATCACCCGCCGCACCTGCTCGTCGTCCAGTCCGGCCAGCTTCCACAGGACCGCGTCCCGGTGCCGGTCGAGGCTCGCGCGCAGGATGTCCTTCTCGCCGGCGGTGTACGGCACCGGTACGGCACCCGATTCGGTCGTCATTCCCGGAACGTAGCAGCGGGCACCGACAGTCGACGGCCCCCGCCGCCCCACCGTCCCCGCCGCCTCGCGGTCTCCGCCGTCGCCGCGAAAACCCGGTCGCCGACGCGGCCCCCGCTTGGCAGGATCGGCGCATGACCACGGACCGTTCCTTCGAAGAGCTCGTCGCCGAGGCGGACGCCGCCCCCGTCGAAGGCTGGGACTTCTCCTGGTTCGAGGGCCGGGCCACCGAGGAGCGCCCGCCCTGGGGGTACGCGCGGGCCATGGGCCGGCGCCTCGCGCGCGCCGCGTCCGCACTCGACCTGCAGACCGGCGGCGGCGAAGTCCTCGCCTCCGCGCCCCGGTTGCCCCGCCTCACGGTCGCAACCGAGGGCTGGCCGCCGAACGTCGCGAAGGCGACCGCACTCCTGCACCCGCGCGGCGCCGTCGTCGTCGCCTCGCCGGAGGACGCGCCGCTGCCCTTCGCGGACGCCGCTTTCGACCTGGTCACCAGCCGCCATCCCGTATCGACGCACTGGGCGGAGATCGCGCGCGTACTGCGTCCCGGCGGCACGTACTTCTCCCAACAGGTCGGCCCCGCCAGCGTCTTCGAGCTCGTCGAGTACTTCGTGGGACGGCAGCCGCGGGAGACCAGGGAGGCCCGGCATCCCGACCGCGCCCGCGCCGCCGCCGAGGCAGCCGGACTTGAGGTCGTGGACCTGCGCACGGCCCGGCTGCGCATCGAGTTCCTCGACATCGGGGCCGTGGTCCACTTCCTGCGCAAGGTGATCTGGATGGTCCCCGGGTTCACGGTCGACCGGTACCGGGACCGGCTGCTGGCCCTGCACGAAGAGATCGTGGGCAACGGCCCCTTCGTCGCGCACAGCACCCGCTACCTCATCGAGGCGCGCATGCCGGAGCGCTGAGAGCCCCGGGGGTAGCGGGACCGTGGCCCGGACGCCCGTTGTGCGAGACGCCCGTCCACATCCCGGATTCCCTCACAGGTTTTCCACATCGTTATCCGGGGCTGCTCGCGCCCGGTTGCTCGTCTCACGTAAGTTCGGACCAAGGTAATTCGCGTGAGCAAAGCTGCGCGCGTGGCACCGCGCGGTGGAGGGGGCTGCGCGGTGCCGACCCCGTTTTCCGGCCTCAGCCGGGCGCCCCGGACCGATCCTCCTGGACGGCGACCCGTACCCCGCGACGTACGCCCCAGCGCTCCATCGCCCCGGCCTCGGCCTCCAGGACGTGCCGGGCCCGTGGGCGCGGCAGCCCCACCCGGCCCGGACGCATCGTCCGCACCGCGATCACGCGCAACGTCCGGTCCAGATAGGCGACGTCGATCGCGAACCGCATCCCCACGGTGTGCACCGAGTTCGCCGGGCTCAGCAGCAGCGCCCCCGCGATCCCGTCCCGGCCGAGCAGCCCCCGCCGTCTCGCCCGCGCCGACTCCGCGCGCTCCAGGGGTACGGGTGCGGGCGTGAGAGGGGTCGTGAAGGTCGCCATGGCCGTGAAGGTAGCGGCGGCGTCAAGCGGACGTCGCCACGCGCGTCACCCACCCGGAGTACGGCGCCCTCCGGGCACCAGGTGCCTCACAGGTGCCCTCGGACCTCCGAAACCTCCATGGATTCCCCTCCATTACCTTGGAATCCGCTGTGATCCGGCCATGCACGGCCCCTGAATGAGGGGTTCCGCGATTATCGCCGCGTTGCTGGGCGACTCCGGAGAGTAGTTGTGGCACGCCGATGCACGCAGCATCACTTACGAAGGGTTATGGTGGAAACCCCCCCTCGGGCCGGTCCGTCTCCCCCCCACGGACCGGCCCGTTTTTTGTGCCCTCGCGCGGCGGCCCCGCCCCCGGGGACCGCGACGCCCCCCGGCCCCCTCCGTACACCGGACGCCCCGGCCCCCACCCCCTGCCCGCATCGGGCGACTTGCGCCACCGGACCGGGCGTGCCCGGGGCCCGCCTCCCGTGGCCGGGCGCTGACACCCATGGGCCGGGCCCCAGTTGCACGGGGGTAGGCTTCGCCTCCGGGGACCGCC
This sequence comes from Streptomyces sp. NPDC028308, assembly GCF_055565855.1. Taxonomy (NCBI): domain Bacteria; kingdom Bacillati; phylum Actinomycetota; class Actinomycetes; order Kitasatosporales; family Streptomycetaceae; genus Streptomyces; species Streptomyces sp. NPDC028308. Next base: position 289,868 of record NZ_JBVHTO010000013.1, on the reverse strand, counting down.
ATATGGACAGGGATTGCGCCCGCTCGCGCCTGTCTGATCCGCACGGAGGGGCTGACAACACGTGACCTTGCGCGACAACCTGCGCCGTCTGCTGGTCAGGTTCTACACACGCAGGGTGGAAGGCCACCTCGACCACGACCAGGTGCCCAAGCACATCGGCGTCATCATGGACGGCAACCGCCGGTGGGCGAAGGCCGCGGGCAGCACCGCCGCCCACGGCCACCGCGCCGGAGCCGACAAGATCGAGGAGTTCCTCGGCTGGTGCTCCGAGACCGACGTCGAGGTCGTCACCCTCTGGCTGCTCTCCACGGACAACTTCGACCGTCCGAAGGAGGAGCTGGTCCCGCTCCTGGAGATCATCGAGGGCGTCGTCCGCACCCTGGCCGCCGACGGCCGCTGGCGCGTCCACCACGTGGGTACGCCCGACATCCTGCCCTCGCAGATGCAGACGGTCCTCAAGGAGGCCGAGGAGACCACGGCGCACGTCGACGGGATAGTGGTCAACGTCGCCATCGGCTACGGCGGACGCCAGGAGATCGCGGACGCCGTGCGCTCCATGCTCCTGGAGGCCGCCGACCAGGGCACCGCCCTCACCGACCTCGCCGACTCCGTCGACGTCGACCTCATCGGCAAGCACCTCTACACGGGTGACCAGCCCGATCCGGACCTGGTGATCCGCACCAGCGGCGAGCAGCGCCTGTCCGGGTTCATGCTGTGGCAGACGGCCCACTCGGAGTACTACTTCTGTGAGGTCTTCTGGCCGGCCTTCCGCAAGGTCGATTTCCTGCGCGCCCTGCGCGACTACGCGGCGCGACATCGCCGTTACGGCGGCTGACCCGGGAGCACGCCAGGGACGTACGTCACCAGGAGTTAACGAACGCGCCGTCATGCCCTTTGGCATGGCGGCGCTCGTTACAGGGCATAAAGCTTCCAGGTCGACGCCCGAACCACGGGTGTCGGATCTCAGCGGGCGGCACGGGGCCGTCCGCCCGGGAGGCCCTTTGCACCAGCCCGACCGTGTGGTCAGCACGGACGAAGCGGAGGGCCGGTTCCCGGCCCGCGCAGCGTGGCCGAGACCGGTCCAGATCTCCTTCGTCGCTCCCCGACCTCATCCGAGGGGGTACGTCCTTCCGTGGTGACCAGCGCAAAGCGCCACAAGCCAGACCGGCGCACCTACGTTCTCGACACCAGCGTCCTGCTGGCCGATCCGCACGCGATGAACCGCTTCGACGAGCACGAAGTCGTGCTGCCGATCGTCGTGGTCACGGAACTGGAGGCCAAGCGGCACCATCCCGAGCTCGGCTACTTCGCCCGGCAGGCCCTGCGGCTGCTCGACGAGTTCCGGGTCCGGCACGGCCGGCTCGACGCCCCGATCCCGGTCGGGGATCTCGGCGGGACCGTACGTGTCGAGCTCAACCACTCGGACCCCAGCATCCTGCCCAGCGGCTACCGCCTGGGGGACAACGACTCCCGCATCCTCGCGGTCGCTCGCAACCTCCAGGCCGAGGGCTACGACGTCACCGTCGTGTCGAAGGACCTGCCGCTGAGGATCAAGGCGTCCTCGGTCGGGCTCCTGGCCGAGGAGTACCGGGCGGAGCTCGCCATCACGGGCTCGTCCGGCTGGACCGGGATGGCCGAGCTGACGCTCCCGGGCGAGCAGGTGGACGTCCTCTTCGAGGAGGGGCACGCCTACGTACCCGAGGCGGCCGAGCTGCCGGTGCACACGGGCCTGACGATCCAGTCCGAGCGCGGCAAGGCACTCGGGCGCGTCACGCCCGAGGGCAACGTCCGGCTCGTCCGCGGCGATCGCGAGGCCTTCGGGATCAAGGGGAGGAGCGCCGAGCAGCGCATCGCTCTCGACCTCCTGCTCGATCCGGACATCGGGATCGTGTCGATGGGCGGCCGGGCCGGCACCGGCAAGTCCGCGCTCGCGCTCTGCGCCGGTCTGGAGGCCGTACTGGAGCGGCGCCAGCACCAGAAGGTCATGGTCTTCCGGCCGCTGTACGCGGTCGGCGGGCAGGAGCTCGGCTATCTGCCCGGCTCCGAGTCCGAGAAGATGAGCCCCTGGGCGCAGGCGGTCTTCGACACGCTCTCCGCGGTCACCAGCCGCGAGGTCATCGAGGAGGTCACCGCACGCGGGATGCTGGAGGTGCTGCCGCTCACGCACATCCGCGGCCGCTCCCTCCACGACGCCTTCGTGATCGTGGACGAGGCACAGTCGCTGGAACGGAACGTGCTGCTGACCGTTCTGTCCCGTATCGGCGCCAACTCGCGGGTCGTACTGACCCATGACGTGGCACAGCGGGACAATCTGCGGGTCGGCCGGTACGACGGAGTGGTCGCCGTCGTCGAGAAACTGAAGGGCCATCCGCTCTTCGCGCACGTCACCCTGAACCGGTCCGAGAGGTCCCAGATTGCGGCCCTTGTGACCGAAATGCTGGAGGACGGACACATCTAGGGTCTGGTGCCCCATGGCACCCAACCCGGGGCGAGAGCATGTCAGTTGGCGCCGTCCGGCAAAGGCCAAGAGCCTAGCCGGGCGGCGTCTTGGCGCGTGCACGTTTCCGGGAAACTCGTGGGGCAAACGAGGTGTGAGCTTTCACACGCAAGAGAGAATTGCCTTGCGGCATCGGGGTACGGCAGAGTCTCACTCCTGTCAGGCCCCGCATACGACACACGTGTACCCCCAGCGGTACGGCACAACAGGAAACATCAGAACTCCATAGAGCCGTCGTATGCCGCCCGAGCACCACGCGGCGCTCCCCGCAAGGGAGTTGCCCACCGGGCCCGCGCCTCCCGTGACCCCGCAGTTGGGAGGCCAGTGCCGAGGGGCACGATTGCGTCCGCGAGGGTCACCTAAGCGGGCGATGCTGGAAGGAAACCGAGTGAGCCGGATTTCGGTCCGGGGATTCGCAGTGGCTTCTGCCACCGCGGTCACCGCTGTTGGCGCCGTCACCGGTGTTGCCGCGGGCAGCACCGCGCAGTCCCCCAACGACGCCGAGGCGACGGCCAGCGACGCGACGCTCCTCGCGGACATACCCGCGGGTCAGCAGGCTCAGGTGCAGACCGCCTCCCTGACGCAGCAGGCCGACGCACAGGCCATCGCCGCGGACGCCAGCGCCAAGAAGGACGCGGAGGAAGCGGCTCGCAAGCAGGCCGCCGAGGACGCGATCGCCAAGCAGAAGGCCGCGGAGAAGGCCGAGCAGGAAGCGAAGGACCGCAAGGAGGCCGAGGCCAAGGCCAGCCGTTCGGCCACGCGGGACGTCAGCACCTTCTCCGTGCAGAGCTCGTACACCGTCGCGCAGATCCAGGCGATGGCGCGGCAGGTGGTGCCGAGCGGGCAGTTCCAGTGCTTCAGCAACATCGTGGACCACGAGTCCAGCTGGAACTACAAGGCGGTCAACGCCTCCTCCGGTGCCTACGGTCTCTTCCAGGCACTGCCCGGTTCGAAGATGTCGTCCGTCGGTTCCGACTGGCAGACGAACCCGGCCACCCAGATCAAGTGGGGCCTCAACTACATGGACAGCCGCTACGGCAGCCCGTGCGAGGCCTGGTCCTTCTGGCAGGCCAACCACTGGTACTAGCCGGTGGCCGCATACGGCGGCTCAACCTCACGAAGCCCCTCACCGTCCTTGGGTGAGGGGCTTCGGCCGTGCCGTGGCCCCGCCATGTACGGTCGGACGGAACGACTCCGGGGGAGTGGTGGGGAGCAACGGGGGAAGAGGACGGATCATGTCGCAAGTGCCCAGATGGCTCGGTCGGATCGGCGCGGAACTGACCGAGCTGGGGGAGCGGTTGGACGAGCGCCGCGCCGAGGTCGAGCGCGAGACGCAGGGGGAGGCCGACACGGGCGTCCCCCGTGCCGCCGTGGTGCCCGCCGGCGTCCGCGAGGCCGGCCGGGGACGCCCGGCGGCGGCCGACGATGAGGAGTCCACCGCTCCCGGGGCGGAGGACTCCGAGGACTCCGCTCCCGAGCAGGTCCCCGCGCCCCCGCAGTACGCCCCCGCCGTGGCCGCCCGCCCCGACCCCGCCGCGGCCGTGCCGTGGGGGGTACGCGTCGCGGCCGAGGCCGGCTGGCGGCTGCTCGTCCTCGCGGGCACCGTCTGGGTGCTGATGCGGGTCATCAGCGCCGTACAGCTGGTGGTGCTCGCCTTCGTGACGGCGCTGCTCGTCACCGCGCTGCTCCAGCCCACCGTGGCGCGGCTGCGCCGGCACGGCGTCCCGCGCGGACTGGCCACGGCGCTCACCGCGATCCTCGGCTTCGTCGTCATGGGCCTGGTCGGCTGGTTCGTGGTCTGGCAGGTGATGGAGAACATCGACAACCTCTCCAGCCAGATCCAGGACGGCATCGACGAGCTGCGCAAGTGGCTCCTCAACAGCCCGTTCCACGTGACGGACAAGCAGATCAACGAGATCGCCAAGAACCTGCGCGAGGCGGTCGGCGCCAACACCGACCAGATCACCTCCGCCGGGCTGGAGGGCGTCACGGTCATCGTCGAAGGCCTGACCGGGATCCTGCTGACGATGTTCTCGACGCTGTTCCTGCTGTACGACGGCAAGCGGATCTGGGAGTGGTCGCTCAAGCTCGTCCCGGCCGCCGCCCGTCCGGGTGTCGCCGGCGCCGGACCGCGCGCCTGGCGCACGCTCACGGCCTACGTCCGCGGCACGGTGATCGTCGCGCTCATCGACGCCATCTTCATCGGCCTCGGCATCTACTTCCTCGACGTGCCGATGGCCGTGCCGCTCGCCGTCTTCATCTTCCTCTTCGCGTTCATCCCGCTGGTGGGCGCGGTGGTGTCGGGAGCGCTCGCCGTCGTCGTCGCGCTCGTCACCCAGGGCGTGTTCGCGGCCGTCATGGTGCTGGCCGTGGTCCTCGCCGTGCAGCAGATCGAGGGCCACATCCTCCAGCCGTTCATCCTCGGCCGCGCGGTGCGGGTGCATCCGCTGGCCGTCGTGCTGTCCGTCGCCGCGGGCGGGATGATCGCCGGAATCGGCGGCGCGGTCGTCGCGGTGCCCCTGGTCGCCGTGACCAACACCGTGGTCGGCTACCTCCGTTCGTACGCCGAGGAGACGGCCCTGCGCCAGGCGCCGCCGCCTCCGCCGGACGCCTGAGCCCGTCCGCGGGGCCCGCGGACGGGCCCGGCGGAGCACAACCGCGAGAACGGCCGGAGCCCCGCCCACCACAGAGGTGAGCGGGGCTCCTGAGCCGGGGGAGGGACTACTCGGCGAGGACGGCCTCGGCGTCGAGCGTCGTGCCGACCGCCTGGATCACCGAGGCGATCTTGAACGCCTCCTGGATCGTCTCGCGGTCGACGCCGGCCTTGCGCAGCACCTGCTCGTGCGAGTCGAGGCACTGCCCGCAGCCGTTGACGGCCGAGACGGCCAGCGACCACAGCTCGAAGTCGACCTTCTCGACACCGGGGTTGCCGATGACGTTCATCCGCAGACCCGCCCGCAGCGTCCCGTACTCCGGGTCGGAGAGCAGGTGCCGCGTCCGGTAGAAGACGTTGTTCATCGCCATGATCGCGGCGGCCGACTTGGCGGCCGTGTACGCCTCCGGCGAGAGGTTCGCCTTCGCCTCGGGCTCCAGCTCGCGCAGCACACGCGGTGAGCGGGACGCGATGGCGCAGGCGAGCACCGTGCCCCACAGCTGCTGCTGCGGGAGCTCGGAGTTGCCGATCACCGAACCGAGGTTCAGGCGGAGGTCCTTGGCGTAGTCCGGTATGGCGGACTTCAGTTCATCGAGGGCCATGGGGGTCACTCACCGGCCAGCAGCGCGACCGGGTCGAGGGTGTTCTCGCCCTTGGTCCAGTTGCACGGGCACAGCTCGTCCGTCTGGAGGGCGTCCAGGACCCGCAGGACCTCCTTGGGGTTACGGCCGACGGAGCCGGCGGTCACCATGGAGAACTGGATCTCGTTGTTCTGGTCGACGATGAAGACGGCGCGCTTGGCGAAGCCGTCCTCGCCCTCGATGCCGAGGTCGCGCATGAGCTCGTGCTTGGAGTCCGCCATCATCGGGAACGGCAGGTCGCGCAGGTCGTCGTGGTCCTTGCGCCAGGCGTGGTGCACGAACTCGGAGTCGCCGGAGAAGCCGAGGACCTGGGCGTCACGGTCGGCGAACTCGCTGTTCAGCTTGCCGAAGGCGGCGATCTCGGTCGGGCACACGAAGGTGAAGTCCTTGGGCCACGCGAAGATGACCTTCCACTGACCCTCGTAGGTCTTGTGGTTGATCTGCTGGAACTCCTCGCCCTTCTCCAGCGAGACGCAGGCGGTCAGGTCGAACTCGGGGAACTTGTCACCGACAGTGAGCACGCGCTCTCCTTGCAGCGAGGAAACGCCCCTTTTGGGGGCCTTTCCCATGGGTTGGACGCTGATGATGTTGGCACAGGCTGCATTGATTAGTGAAATAGCTACACTCGGTCGTGTTGATCGGTGTGGGCTATCAGTAGCAATGAGTAAGGGGTATGGCCATGGCGGGCGCCAGGAGTTCGACGGGTCCCGGAGTCCTCGGCGGTCCGGCCGGTCCCGCGGGGGCACTGGGCGCCAAGGGCTCCCTGGGGGCCAAGGGCGCCCTCGGAGCCAAGGGCAACGGGCGGCGGCAGCCCAGTCTCGCGCAGCTGCGGGCCTTCGCCGCCGTCGCCGAGCACCTGCACTTCCGGGACGCCGCCGCCGCGATCGGCATGAGCCAGCCCGCCCTGTCCGGCGCGGTGTCGGCCCTGGAGGAGACCCTCGGGGTGACGCTGCTGGAGCGCACGACCCGCAAGGTGCTCCTGTCACCCGAGGGCGAGCGTCTCGCCGTACGCGCCAAGGCCGTGCTGGACGCGGTCGGGGCGCTGATGGAGGAGGCCGAGGCGGTACGGGCCCCGTTCACCGGCGTGCTCCGGCTCGGGGTGATCCCCACCGTGGCGCCGTACCTGCTGCCGACCGTCCTGAAGCTGGTGCACGACCGCTATCCCGACCTCGACCTCCAGGTCCACGAGGAGCAGACGGCCAACCTGCTGGAGGGCCTGGCCGTGGGACGGCTGGACCTGCTGCTGCTCGCTGTGCCGCTCGGCGTGCCCGGCGTCGTCGAACTCCCGCTCTTCGACGAGGACTTCGTGCTCGTCACCCCGCTCGACCACTGGCTCGGCGGCCGGGAGGGCATCCCCCGCCAGGCGCTGCGCGAGCTGAACCTGCTGCTCCTGGACGAGGGCCACTGCCTGCGCGACCAGGCGCTCGACATCTGCCGGGAGGCCGGACGCGCGGACGCGCCCGTCACCACGACCGCCGCCGGACTCTCCACGCTGGTCCAGCTGGTGGCCGGCGGCCTCGGTGTGACCCTGCTGCCGCGCACCGCCGTCAAGGTCGAGACGAGCCGCAGCAACCAGCTCCTCACCGGGTACTTCGAGGACCCGGCGCCCACCCGGCGGATCGCGCTCGCCATGCGCGCCGGTGCCGCGCGGGGCGCCGAGTACGAGGAGCTGGCCGGGGCGCTCCGGGACGCGCTGCGGCCGCTGCCCGTCCGGGTGCTCTGACCCCCGGACGGGCCCGGCCGGGCTACTCCGTGCGCAGGCCGTCCGGCCGCATCAGCCGCAGCAACGGCGGCAGGCTCAGCGCCGTCACCAGCAGGACGACGCCCGCGCCGACGCCCGCCATCGACAGCACGCTCGACCAGTCCACCGTCACCGAGGTGTCCGTCATCTTCAGCAGGACGGTGCCGAGGGTCAGGCCCACCGTGGTGGCGAGCAGCAGGCCCAGGGTGATCGGGATCGCGGTCTGCCACAGCACCGACAGGCTCAACGTCCGGCGCCGGGTGCCGAAGGCGACCAGCGCCGACAGCAGCTTCTTGCGCTCGCGCAACTGCTCCAGCTGCGAGACCAGCAGGCTCGCGCCGATCAGGAAGAGGACGCAGGTCGCGCCGACGAACAGACCCGTGCGGATGGAGGTGAAGCGTCCCGAACGCTCCATCGACGACCAGGAGTTGGCGTTGGTCAGCGGTCCGAGCGTCGCAGCGGTGTTGCGGACGTGCTCGCGGACGTCCGGCACCGTCCCGTCGATCCTGAGGAAGAGCTGGCCCTCCACGGCCGCCGCCGCGTTCGCCGGCAGGGCGCCCGTGGTGATCAGGATCCCGCCGCGCTCCCAGCCCGTCGGGTCCTCACGCGACCCCGCCTTCCTGAGGTCCTTCGGCACGGTCCAGGCGATCTGGTGGCGCTTGGGGCTGCCGTCGTAGGAGGGGTCGATGTAGAGCTTCCTGCCGGGCTTGCCCAGGTCGGCGGTCCCGCCGTCGTACGCGGCGCCCTGCACGGCGAAGACGTCACCGTCCCGGCACGAGGACAGCCGCGCCACCTCGCGCAGCGACGCGCAGTCGCCGACGGTCAGGTTCACGGACGCCTCGGGGTCCTTGGCGCGCTCGCCGACGGTGGCGTAGGACAACGGCGTCACGTGCCGTACGCCCTCGGTCCGCTCCAGCCGCCCGGCGGCCTCGGCCACCGGGACGCCGTGCTGCACGGTCACCTGCATCTGCGCCCGCGAGAGGTCGTTGCGGGACTCCTTGGTGTAGTCGCCCTCGACCCCCGCGAACAGCATCTGCAGGGCGATCGCACCCGCCACCGCCACCGCGATGCCGTTGACCATGCGCGCCGCGCTGCCGCTGCTCAACTGGAGCCTGCGTACGGCCAATTGCCAGGCCACCCCGCCGGAGTCGAGCCGGGCCACGACGGACTCGACCACCCAGGGAAGCAGCGCGGTGACGCCGACCAGCAGCAGGATGACACCGCCGACCACCATGTACTGGTTGAAGTTCCCGTCGTCCCGCCCCTGCCCGACCATCGGGTAGAGCAGCGCCAGTCCGCCGAGCGGCACCAGCAGCCGCCACCACAACCGACGCCGTGCGGGCCGGGCCGTGCGGACGACGCCCAGCGGCTCGATGACCACCCCGCGCAGCGCGAAGAGGGTCACCGCGACCGCGGCGGCCGGGACGGCGACGGCGACCAGCGCCACCAGCGCGGGCGTCGGGTTGAGGTCGCCGGGGAACACGCTGATCTGGAACAGCTCCAGCATCCCGGCGAGTTCGCGGCCGGCCAGGAAAAACCCGGCGCCGAGGACGAGCCCGACGAGCGCGCCCGCCAGAGCCTCACCGGCCGCGATCCTGCGGGTCATCCGCCCGTCGGCGCCGACCAGGCGCAGCGCCGCCAGCCTGCGGTCGCGCCGCTCGCCGCCGAACCGCACCGCCGCGGCGATGAAGACGCCGACCGGCATCAGCAGCACCACGAAGACGATCAGGATGAGCAACAGCAGTACGGGGTCGAGCTGTTCGCCGTTCTGGTCCGTCGACCCGAAGGACTTGATGCGCTCGATGCGGACACCGCTCGTGCGGTCCGCCCCGGCCAGGTCCCGGGAGCCGGCGTAGAAGACGAGTTCGTGCGGTCCGACCAGCCCGGCGTCGCCGACCGTCCCCGTGATCCGGTACGGCAGCCGTTCGCGCAGCAGCCGGCCCTCGTCGGACTTCAGCAGCCGCTCCAGGCCGGGGGAGACGACCATCTCGCCGGCCGCGGGGAACTTCCGCACGCCTGGCGGCAGGGGCGCGTGTGCGCCCTCGGGCTGGAGCAGCCGTCCGCGCACGTCGTCGGAGCGGAAGGTGGTGTCGGCGGTGCCCACGAGCAGCGTCCGGTCGCTCTTCTTCGCGACCAGCGAGCTGTACGTCATGTCGTTGCGGGCGCGCTCCCGGTCGTGCCGGGCGCCGAGGGCGCTCGGCAGGGCCGTCGTGAGCAGCAGCAGCGCCACGCCGAGTCCCACGCCGACGGCCGTCAGGAGGACGCGCCCCCAGCCCTCGCGGCCGCCCGTGACCGCGAACCTGGCGCCCATGGCCAGGTCCCGGGACCACTGGCGGGCGCTCATACGACGCGCTCCATGTCGCGGGACCTGCCGTCGCGGACGACGATCTCCCGGTCGGAGTAGGCGGCCACGCGTGCCTCGTGCGTGACGAGGACGACGGCGGCGTTGGTCGACCGGGCCGCGTCCGTGAGCAGTTCCATCACGCGCTCGCCGTTGAGCGAGTCGAGCGCGCCCGTCGGCTCGTCGGCGAACAGCACCCGCGGGCTGGTGACCAGCGAGCGGGCGACGGCGACGCGCTGCCCCTGACCGCCGGAGACCTCGCCGGGGCGCTTGCCCGCCAGGTCGTCGACCTCCAGGCGCTCCATCCAGGACAGGGCGGTGCGCTCGGCCTCCTTGCGACCGGTGCCGTTCAGCCGCAGGGGGAGGGCCACGTTCTCGACGCAGGTCAGCTCGGGGACGAGCTGGCCGAACTGGAAGACGAACCCGAAGTCGCTGCGCCGCAGGGAGCTGCGTTCGGCGTCGCTCATGCCGGCCATCTCCCGGCCGTCGTACATGATCGAGCCGGAGTCGGGCGGGACGATGCCGGCGAGGCAGTGCAGCAGGGTGGACTTGCCGGAGCCGGAGGGGCCCATCACGGCGACGACCTCGCCCGGGTGGATGGAGAACTCGGCGCCGTCCAGGGCGGCGGTCGGGCCGTACGTCTTGCGCAGTTCCGTCGCCGTCAGCAGGGAACCGGGGGGAGGAGTCATCGGGTCACCACCTCGGCGAGCTTGTCGAGGCGCGCGGCGGTGAGTTCGAGCCACCGCAGGTCGGCCTCCAGATGGAAGAGGGCGTGGTCGCAGATCAGCTGGTCCGCGAGGTCGCCCTTGCGCTTGCGGTCGGTCAGGATGCGCATCATGCGCAGGTGCTCGGCGCGCTGCGTGTCGAGGATCTCGGCCGCGTCGCGGTGGGTGAGCAGGGCCAGGACGACCTTCGTGTACAGGGTCGACTGGAGGTACGGCTCGGGCGGTTCGGGGGTCGCGAGCCAGCGCTGGACGTCGGTGATGCCGGCCTCGGTGATCGCGTACCGCTTGCGCTCCGGCCCGCCGCCCGCCTCGATCCCGTCGACCTCCACGAGGCCGTTCTTCAGCAGGCGGGACATCGTGGAGTAGACCTGGCCGTAGTGCAGCGACCGGTCGTGACCGAACTTTTCGTCGAAGGCCCGCTTGAGGTCGTAGCCGTGGCGGGGCCCGGACTCGAGGAGTCCCAGGAGTGTGTGACCGATGGACATGCGGAGCACTCTACACAGGGCGTATACACCCCGCGTATACACACCGCGAATAGATCATGGCGCAACGTGGCGCCCCGCAGGTCGGAGCGGGTTGTCACGGTTCTGTAAGAACGCCGGCCCCTGCCCGGGACCGCTGCCTGCCGCTTCCTGGGGCCCGCCCTCTCGGGGAGGCTGCGATGGAGGCCGGCCGGGGCGCGGCGGGGCTTATCCGTCCCATGCCGCAGTCGGCCTGCCCCATGCGCTGGTGGAGGGCACCGCTCCCGTGGCCCGTCCCCACTTCCAACTCCCCTGCCTGCGTGCCTGCTTTCCTGTCTCCTCGTGCAACCCTTCGACGCCATCGCGAGTCTCCTGATTGCCGGACAGGATCAGTGGGTCATACATGGAACAACTTCGAGCAGACACCGACGGACCAGCACTTCATCGACCGGGATCTCCGCCGGATGTCCCGATCCCATCGCGCATGGCCGAGCACAGGCGCATTCCCGGCCCCGCTCCCGACACGCGTACACGTCCTTGCCGCGAACGTCGCGGCAGCGCCGCTGACCGGCGGCCTCCTCACCGCGTCGGCGGCTCGGCCGGCGCGGCCCACTCCGGCGCGACCGCACGGCGGAGATCGACGGGGAGGGCTGTGCGACGTGCTGGGCGAACCCCGGCTGCCGGGCTCGCCTCGGCGACCACCCATGGGGCGATCAGTACAGCAACGCCCGACTCGTCATCGGCAACAGCCCAGCGAAAGGCCCGTCCATGAAGCGAACGCTCACGTTGATCAGTGCACTGGCCGTCACCGCGCTGTCGCCGACCGCGGCGCACGCCGCGGTCAAGAAGGCCAAGACTCCTCTCAGTTGCGAGTCCCGGACGTTCACCTCGACACCGGGTCCTCGCTTCAACGACCCGGAGGACCCCGACGCCCGGATGAACGTCATGGGCCCGATCATCGAATCGATCAACAGCGCCGGTTGCGGGCAGACCATACGCGTCGCCATGTACTCGATCGGCGGCACGCAGCCGGGCCCGGACTTCGCCAACGCCCTGATCGCCGCGCACCAGCGCGGCGTCATCGTCAAGGCGCTGATGGACGTGCACAGCGACAACGCGGTCTGGCAGTCGTTGGTCACCGAGCTGGGCAACGATCCGCGGGCCTCCAGCTTCGCCGCGCTGTGCCCGGGCGGCTGCCTGACCCACTATTCCGGCTCCGCCCTGCACGCGAAGTACTACATGTTCAGCGGCGGGAGCGACGCGAACAGGACCGTGACCGTCAGCAGCGCCAACCCCACGCCCGCCCAGGCCAATACCGCGTGGAACAGCAGCGCCACCGTCAAGGGCAACGTCGACCTGTACAACCTCTACGCCCGCTACTTCACCGCCATGGCCAAGGGGGCGCTCAACGGTCCGGGCCCGCTGATGCCCGACTACTACAGCTCCACCGACGGCCAGGCCGCCAGGACACTGTCCCCGCCCTCCTACCAGTGGCCCAAGGCGCGCTCCAAGAGCGACACCTGGGTCGACTTCCTGAACAACGTCAAGGCGCCGGCCACGATCAACATAGCCATGTTCGAGTGGACCTCTCACGGGCAGCCGGGCGACCGGAACTATCTCGAACTGCCGAAGAAGCTGGTGAGCCTGGCACAGACCGGCGTCAAGATCCGCGTACTCCTCACCGCCGGCCAGGTCGACAGCAGCGTGCAGAACTACCTGAAGGACCGGCCGAACATCTCCGTGCACGACACCACCCGCGGAACCGACGCGAACGGCAACGCCCTGCACTACACACACGACAAGTACATGATGGTCAGCGGCGGCTACGCGGGTGCGGTCGACTCCAGAATCGTGTTCGTCGGCTCCGCGAACTGGACGAGCAACGGCGTCTGGCACAACGACGAGTCGGACCTGAAGCTGGTCGGCCAGTCCAGCTATGACGCGTTCATGACGGACTGGCAGGACCAGTACGACCGCTGCTGCGGGACCGCAACGCTGAAGCTGGGCGCCGAGGAGCGCGCCGAGAACACGGCACGCGAGATTCCGATCGACCCGAAGCAGGTCAAGGAGTAGGCATTCCCCGCCGCTCGTGACCTGGGGGTACCGCACGGTGAGTTCTTCGAACCGCACCTAGGGCTTGTCCGACGGATCAAGTCGGAGGAAATCGGCAGTGCCTTGCAGCCCCCGTGTCTCCGGCATGATCCGTCGGACAAGCCCTAGTCCTCCGGGCGCTCCTCCGTGGAGGCCGGCGGCCGGCCCCGGCGGGGGATCGGCCCCGCGGCCCCCGGCAGGCGCCCGGCCTCGGCCAGCGCCCGCCGCAGCAGGAACTCGATCTGGGCGTTGGCGGACCGCAGCTCGTCGCCCGCCCAGCGGGCCAGCGCGTCGTGGACGAGCGGGTCCAGCCGCAGCAGCACCTGCTTGCGCTGCTGCGGCCGACGCCGGGGCGCCCCCTCCCCGGGGGTGCCTTCCGTGGGAGCCGTCACTGGTAGAGGGACCCGGTGTTCAGGACGGGCTGCGCCGCGCGGTCCCCGCAGAGCACCACCATCAGGTTCGACACCATCGCCGCCTTCCGCTCGGAGTCCAGCTCCACGATGTCCCTTTCGCTGATCCTGGCGATCGCCGCCTCGACCATCCCGACGGCGCCGTCGACGATCTGCCGGCGCGCCGCCACGACCGCTCCCGCCTGCTGGCGCTGGAGCATCGCCGACGCGATCTCGGGAGCGTACGCGAGGTGCGTGAAGCGCGACTCGATGATCTGCACGCCGGCGGCCTCCACGCGCGCGTGCAGCTCGACGGCGAGCTTCTCGGTGATCTCCTCCGCGTTGCCCCGCAGTGACAGGCCGCCCTCCTCGTGGGCGTCGTAGGGGTACTCGATGGCGATGTGCCGGACGGCCGCCTCGGTCTGGGTGGCGACGAACTCCAGGAAGTCGTCCACCTCGAAGCTCGCCTGCGCGGTGTCCTCGACCCGCCACACCACGACCGCGGCGAGCTCGATCGGGTTGCCGTACGCGTCGTTGACCTTGAGGACGGCCGTCTCGTGGTTGCGCACCCGCGTGGAGATCTTGGTCCTGGACGTCAGCGGGTTCACCCAGCGCAGCCCGTCCTGCCGGATGGTCCCCCGGTAGCGCCCGAAGAGCTGGACCACCCGGGCCTCGCCCGGCGCCACCGTGTTCAGGCCGCACATGGCGAAGAAGGCCGCGATGCCGATCAGGATGCCGCCGGTGATCAGCACGGCCTTGAAGCCGGTGTCCGTGACCGAGGCTCCGGCGGCGACGGCCCCGGCGCCCGCCACCAGCCCGAGCAGTCCCAGCAGCAGGGCCAGCCCGCCGCCGATGCTGTGCGCGGCGAACTCCCGGACCCGCGGCGCGGGCATGTCCGGCAGGTCGGCCTCGGCCGGCGCGCCCTGTGCGGTGTCGTGTGCGGACATGGTCGTCCCCCCTGTCTCGTGCCGCGCGGCCCTGGCCGTACGGCACTGGTGTGAAAGCCTTGTTCTAGCTAAGTGATATCACTTTATCGCGCCCGGCAACCTTCCGCATCCCTGGATCGTCGGTTGAGTGAGAAGCGGGTGCTGATTCTCACGTCCGTAAAAGACCGGATCGGCAGCGCTTTGTCATACCGCGCGGTGTTAGCTTTCTGAGCTGACCTGAGCGACGAACCTGTGTGACGCACGAGAGTGGACGCGCCACACGAGCGCGGCACGACCACACGCCACGAGACCGAAGCGGAGCGGATCGGACCCATGGGACGAGCGGAAGAGAGACGAGCGCGGCAGCGTGGTGGCCGCCGCGCGGCGCCCCGGAGCTCGACCGGGGCCAAGGGCAGCCGCGGGGGCATACGCCGCTTCTTCACCTGGAAGAAGATCGTCGGCACGTTCTTCGGCCTGTGCCTCCTCGTCATGGGCGCGTTCGTCGTGCTGTACCTGGTCGTCGACGTCCCCGAGGGCAACGCGGCCGCGAAGCTCCAGAGCAACGTCTACGAGTACGAGGACGGCTCGGTCCTGGCCCGCACGGGCGACGTCAACCGCGAGATCGTCGACCTCGCGAAGGTGCCCAAGAAGGTCCAGCGGACCTTCGTCGCCGCCGAGAACAAGTCCTTCTACAGCGACTCGGGCGTCGACCTCAAGGGCACCGCCCGCGGTCTGGTCAACACCCTCTCCGGCAAGGGCAAGCAGGGCGGCTCGACGATCACGCAGCAGTACGTGAAGAACTACTACCTCACGCAGGACCAGACCGTCACGCGCAAGCTGAAGGAACTGGTCATCTCGCTCAAGGTGGACCGCCAGAAGTCCAAGGAGGCCATCCTCGCGGGCTACATCAACACCAGCTACTACGGCCGCGGCGCCTACGGCATCCAGGCGGCGGCGCAGGCCTACTACCAGGTGGACGCCAAGCGCCTGTCGGTCGAGCAGGGCGCCTACCTCGCCTCGCTCCTCCAGGCCCCGAGCCAGTACGACTGGGCGGTCGCCACGGACACCGGCAAGAAGCTGGTCAGGAACCGCTGGAACTACACGCTCGACAACATGGTCGAGCAGGGCTGGCTGGACGCGGGCGAGCGCCAGGGCATGACGTTCCCCGTGCCGAAGGACCCCAAGGGCGCGCCGGGCATGGAGGGCCAGACCGGCTACCTCGTCGACGCGGCCAACAAGGCGCTCATGAGGCAGCTCGTCGCGCAGGGCTCCGCCAGCAGCCTGGAGGACGCCGAGGCGAAGGTCGAGGCGGGCGGCTGGACGCTCACCCTGAACATCGACAAGAAGAAGCAGGAGCAGCTGGAGGACGCGGTCAAGACCCAGCTGACCAGCAAGCTGAACGCGAAGAAGCGTCCGGTCGACGGCGACGTCCAGGCGGGCGCCGCGTCCGTGGACCCGAAGACGGGCAAGGTCCTCGCGCTGTACGGCGGCAAGAACTACGTCAAGCACTTCGTGAACAACGCGACCCGGCGCGACTACCAGCCGGCGTCCACCTTCAAGCCGCTGATCCTCGCCGCCGCCCTCGACCAGGGCGCCACCACGCAGGACGGCAAGCCGATCAACGCGAGCACGGTCTACGACGGCACCAGCAGGCGCCCGGTCGTGGACCGGGGCGCCAAGGTCGGGTTCGCGCCGCCGAACGAGGACAACCAGAGCTACGGCGACGTCACCGTCCAGACCGCGATGAACAAGTCCGTCAACTCCGTCTTCGCGCAGATGGGCGTCGACGTCGGCATGGACGAGGTCCTCAAGACCGCGGGCGACCTCGGCATGGACACCGAGGGCCTGCAGGCGGTGCCCGCGCAGACCCTCGGCACCATGGGGGCCAGCCCGCTGGAGATGGCCGGCGTCTACGCCACCCTCGACAACCACGGCAAGAAGGTCACCCCGGCCGTGGTCAAGACGGCCGAGCACAAGGACTACGACGTCGAGTTCCCGGACGCGGTCGGCGAGCGGGTCATCAGCCGCGAGGCCGCCGACACCGTCACCTCCGTGCTGACCGGCGTGGTCGACGACGGTACGGCCCGGGTGTCGGTGGCGCAGGCGGTGCACCGCAACGGCCAGCAGGTCGCCGGCAAGACCGGTACGTCCGACAACAACAAGTCGGCCTGGTTCACCGGCTACACGCCGAACCTCGTCACCTCGGTGGGCCTCTTCGGCGAGGACGCCAAGAAGCACACGCAGGTCTCCCTGAAGGGCGCAACGGGACTCGTCCCGGGCAGCGGCCGCATCAACGGCGGCGGGTACCCCGCCCAGATCTGGGCCTCGTACACCTTCGACGCCATGGGCAAGGTCACCCGGTTCGACCTGGAGACCACCCAGGGCGCGGCGGTCGGGCCGACCGAGACCCCGTCGGCGACGCCGACCCCGAGCGAGACCCCCTCGTCGACGCCGACGACCAAGGAGCCGACGACCGAGCCGCCGACGAGCGACAGCGAGACGCCCTCGACCAAGCCGACGACGAAGCCGCCGACGAAGCCGTCGGTCACGCCGAGCCCGTCGGCGAGCGGCGGGCTGCCCGAGGACCCGTTGCGTCCCGGCGGCGAGGAACGCTGACCACACGAGGAGGGCGCCCGGCCGACCGGCCGGGCGCCCTCCAAGTTCGTGCGGGGTCCCCGCGGTCCGCGGGGCGGTGCGTCAGCTGCGGTTCAGCTCGAACCAGACGACCTTGCCGGTGCTCAGCCTGGTCGCGCCCCACCGCCGCGCCAGCCGGTTCACCAGGTACAGGCCGCGCCCGCCCTCGTCCGTGGCGCGTGCCTGGCGCAGCCTCGGCAGCTGCGGCACGTCGTCGCCGACCTCGCAGCGCAGCACGTCCGTGCGCAGCAGGCGCAGGGTGACCGGCCGCGAGGCGTAGCGCACGGCGTTGGTCACGACCTCGCTGACGAGCAGTTCCACGGAGTCGCTCATGTCCTCCAGACCCCAGCGGGACAGCGCGCGGCGCGCGAGCCGCCGGGCCCGCCCGGGTGCCGAGTCCTCGGGCTCCAGGGTCCAGTACGCGACGTCGCTCGGCGCGATCCCGTCGAACCGGGCGGCGAGCAGGGCGATGTCGTCGTCCCGGTCGCCCGGGCCGAGCATGTCGAGCACCTCGTCGCAGAGGGCTTCGAGCGGCGGCGGATGGTCGGGCCCGGTCAGCTGCGCGGTGGCCGCGAGACGCTCCCGCAGCTGCTCTATCCCGGTCCACACGTCCCGCAGCCGGGACTCCACCAGGCCGTCGGTGTAGAGGAGCAGGGTGGCTCCGGCGGGCGCGTCCAGCTCGACGGCCTCGAAGTCGACCCCGCCCACGCCGATCGGGGCGCCCGGCGGCACCCGCAGCACCTCGGCCCGGCCGCCCAGGTGCAGCAGGACGGGCGGCGGGTGGCCCGCGTTGGCGATCGTGATGCGGTGCGCGACCGGGTCGTAGACGGCGTACAGGCAGGTCGCCATGCGGTCGGTGCCCAGCCGCTGGGCCTGCTCGTCCAGGTGGTGCAGCACCTCCTGCGGCGGCAGGTCGAGCCCGGCGAGGGTCTGCGCGGTGGTGCGCAGCTGGCCCATGATGGCCGCGGACGTCATCGAGTGGCCCATGACGTCACCGACGACGAGGGCGACACGGCTGCCCGGCAGCGGGATCGCGTCGTACCAGTCGCCGCCCACGCGCGCGGTCTCGGCGGCCGGCAGGTAGCGGGACGCCAGCCGTACGCCGGTGGGGCGCGGCAGCGTCTCGGGCAGCATCGTGCGCTGGAGCTCGTCGGCGATGTACGCCTCGCGGCCGTACAGCACCGCCTTGTCGATGCCGAGCGCGCTGTGCGTGGCGAGCTGGGCGGCCACCAGCAGGTCGTCGGTCTCGAAGGCCATGCGCTCGGGCCGGCGCAGGAAGAGCGCCGCGCCGATGACCCGGCGCCGGCCCCGCAGCGGGGCCAGGATGGCGCGCTGGCCGCCCGGCACGGAGAGGTCGTCGCCGAGCAGCTCCGGCAGCGCGGCCCGGGCGGCGGGCGCGTCCGCGAAGACGGGCCGCACCCCGCGCAGCACCTCGGCGAGCGCGCCGCCGGGGCGGACCTCGCACAGCTCGGCGGTCATCGTCGACAGGTCGCTCGGTTCGGGCTGGAGCGCGGCGATGAAGCCGCCCTCGGTGTCCCGCTCCTCGGGGATCCGGTCGGTGCGCCGCAGCCGCAGCACGACGGGCCCGGTGGGCCGCTCGTCGCCCACGGGCAGCGGGTCGCGCAGATAGACGAGGATCGCGTCGGAGAAGGTCGGCACGGTGGCCCGGCACAGGCCCATGACGATCTCGTCCAGGTCTATGCCGCGGGCGATCCGCCGGGTCGCGGCGCCCACGAAGCGCAGCCGGTCGCCGTCGCGGCGCATCGGCATCGGGCCGCTCGGCGGCAGCCCCTGGCCGGTGCGCCGGTCCTTGCCGGCGGAGGTCCGTTCCTGCTCGCCGCCCGGCTGGACCGGGATGCTCTCCGCGGGGCGCGGCCGGTGCGGGTCCTGCTCGGCGGCCGTCGGCTGCGTGTGCTCGGGGCCGGGCGAGGCGGACGCACCCGTGCCGGGCGCGGGCGTGCCCGTGCCCTGGCCGGCGGGGGGTCCCTGCTTGGCGCACTGGGCGGTCGTGCCCGGACCTGCCGGGGCGTCGCCGGTGCGCGCCTGAGCGGGTAACGCCACGGGGCCGTGGGGGTCGCCGCGGTCGAACGCCGCCGCGGCCGGGGGAGTGCTCACCTGCTCCGGGGTATGCAGGAGCGCCCCGCGGGGGTCCGCGGGGGTGGGCGGCCGTCCGGCACTGGGCCGGTGGCGCTCGTGCGAGGTCGGGTGCTCCGTCACGCGTGTCGAATCCATCCGTCCGGGGCTGCGCGCCGTGCGTGCAGTTCGTCCCGCAGAAGTGCCGATACCCGGAATACGTGTCCCGGGAACGGAATTTCCGCGTCATGAGCCTCGGACCGGCCCGCGATCGGCGCGGACAGCCCGTCCCGCCGGTGCCGGGCCGTACCCGTGTGGCCCTCGTACCCCTCGCTCACGTCCTGCCGCCCCTCGGTGACGTCTGGCCAAGCCCAGCGCTTGCTGCGGGAGTTGCTGCTGTGCGCCCTCCCGTCACCCGGCCACCACCCCTCAACGTCGGTGCCGTGCACCGGCCTTGACCCGATCTGATGCGGAGGACGATCCTACGTTTGTACCACGGGGGCGCATCAAGGGTCTCACGTGGACACGTGCGCGGGCGTACGGTCCCAGTCGTCCGGCAACGACGGTACGCCCCACGACGGATCCGGGCGCCAGTGCTGCCATCCTTCCGAGAACGGCGGCCCCCAGGCACGGATCACCTCCACGGCGGAGCGGCCCGCTTCCCGTACCCGTTCCGCCAGTTGAGTATCCATCAGACCGGCCGCCTGCGCCTGTGCGAACTCGTCCTCATCCAGCCAACGCCACGTCCGGTCCGGATGGACCGAGATGTCCAGGAAGTGGTCCCGGGAGTCGACGCCGCCGGACCAGCGGACCAGCGGATCCTCCAGGTTCACGTACCAGTTCTTGAACCGCCAGCCCGGCTCCCAGAAGAGCCACACCGACCACGGCTCGCCCGGCCGCGCCAACTTCAGTACGCCGGTGCCGGACCAGCGGTCGCGGCGCACCGCGCGCGGCTTGGTGTACCGCGACTCCAGCGGCTCGGAGTGCACCGGCGTTCCGTCGGCGAGCACCGGCTTCACGCACTCCGTGCCGGGAGCCATCCACACCGCGAGCAGTTCGTCGTCGTCGCGCACGACGGTCACGGGACGGCAGATGTGCACGCGCTCGCCCGCGTTCTCCCGGTACCGCCACAGGATGCGGTCGCCGGGGGCCCAGCGCGCCGTCGATCCGCCCTCTTCGCGCCTCACCGCTCCACCGTCCGCCATGAACAGATATTAGGTGCCACAGGCATACGACGCTGCGGCGCGCGTCACGGTTCGCGCGCGGGCGGGCTGAGTCACGGGTGCGTCATCCGCAGGACGTCCAGGGCCTCGTCGAGCTGCCCGCTCGTGAGGTCGCCGCGCTCCACATAGCCGGACTCCAGCACGACCTGACGGATCGTCTTCTGTTCCGCGAGGGCCTTCTTGGCGACCTTGGCGGCCTCCTCGTACCCGATGTACTTGTTCAGCGGGGTCACGACGGACGGCGACGACTCGGCGTACTCGCGCGCCCGTTCGCGGTTGGCGGTGATGCCGTCGACGGTCCGGTCGGCGAGCAGGCGCGTCACGTTGGTGAGCAGCCGGACGGACTCCAGCACGTTCTTGGCGATGACCGGGAGCATGACGTTGAGCTCGAAGTTGCCGGCGGCGCCCGCGACGGCCACGGTCGCGTCGTTCCCCGTCACCTGGGCGGCGACCATCAGCACGGCCTCGGGAATGACCGGATTCACCTTGCCCGGCATGATCGAGGAACCCGGCTGGAGGTCGGGCAGGTTGATCTCGGCGAGCCCGGTGCGCGGTCCGGACGCCATCCACCGCAGGTCGTTGGCGATCTTCGTCAGCCCGACCGCGATGGTCCGCAGCTGCCCGCTCGTCTCGACGATCCCGTCCCGCGCGCCCTGTGCCTCGAAGTGGTCGCGCGCCTCGGTGAGCGGCAGCCCCGTGGTGCGGGCGACCTCCTCGATCACGGCGGCGGCGAACCCGGCCGGGGTGTTGATCCCGGTGCCCACCGCCGTTCCCCCGAGGGGCAGTTCGGCCAGTCGCGGCAGCGAGGACCGCAGCCGCTCGACGCCGTACCGCACCTGCGCCGCGTATCCGCCGAACTCCTGGCCCAGCGTCACCGGCGTCGCGTCCATGAGGTGCGTGCGCCCGGACTTCACCACGTCGGCGAACTCCTCGGACTTGCGCTCCAGGGAGGCGGCGAGGTGCTCCAGGGCGGGGACGAGGTCGCGGGTGACGGCGGCGGTGGCGGCGATGTGGATGCTGGAGGGGAAGACGTCGTTGGACGACTGCGAGGCGTTCACGTGGTCGTTCGGGTGGACGTCCCGGCCGAGCCGCTCGGTCGCGAGGGTGGCGATGACCTCGTTGGTGTTCATGTTGGACGAGGTCCCGGAGCCCGTCTGGAAGACGTCCACTGGGAAGTGCTCGTCCCAGCGTCCCTCGGCCACCTCGGCGGCGGCGTCCCCGATGGCCTGGGCCACGTCCTTGTCGAGCACCCCCAGTTCGGCGTTCACCTTCGCGGCGGCCGCCTTGATCCGGGCGAGGGCCTCGATGTGGGCGCGCTCCAGGTGCTGCCCGGAGACGGGGAAGTTCTCCACGGCGCGCTGCGTCTGGGCCCGCCACTTGGCGTGCGCGGGGACGCGGACCTCGCCCATGGAGTCGTGCTCGATGCGGTAGTCGCTCATACCCGGTACAGCGTGGGGCGGACGGGGGATGTTCCCCCGTCCGCCCATCCGTGGTCACCGTCGGGCCGCGGCGGCCGGAAACGGCCCCCCGCCCGTGGCTAGCCGAGTCCGGGGCCCCGCACCGGGATCGTCGTGAACGTCGGCGCGGGCGCCGGGTCCTTGAAGAAGTCGTTGCCCTTGTCGTCGACGACGATGAACGCCGGGAAGTCCTCGACCTCGATCTTCCAGACGGCCTCCATGCCGAGCTCCTCGTACTCGACGACCTCGACCTTCTTGATGCAGTCCTGCGCGAGCCGCGCGGCCGGACCGCCGATCGACCCGAGGTAGAAACCGCCGTGCGATCCGCACGCGTCGGTGACCTGCTGGGACCGGTTGCCCTTGGCGAGCATCACCTTGGAGCCGCCCGCCGCCTGGAACTGCTCGACGTAGGAGTCCATCCGCCCGGCGGTGGTCGGCCCGAAGGAACCGGACGCGTACCCCTCGGGCGTCTTCGCGGGACCGGCGTAGTACACCGGGTGGTCCTTCAGGTACTGCGGCATCTCCTCGCCCGCGTCCAGGCGCTCCTTGATCTTGGCGTGCGCGATGTCGCGCGCGACGACGAGCGGCCCGGAGAGCGAGAGCCGGGTCTTGACCGGGTACTTGGTCAGCTCGGCGAGGATGTCGTCCATCGGCTGGTTGAGGTCGATCCTGACCACGTCGGCGGCCTCGTCGAGGTGCTCGTCGGTCGTGTCGGGCAGGAAGCGCGCCGGGTCGGTCTCCAGCTGCTCCAGGAAGACGCCCTCGGCGGTGATCTTCGCGACGGCCTGGCGGTCGGCGGAGCAGGACACCGCGATCGCGACCGGGCAGGACGCGCCGTGCCGGGGCAGGCGGACCACGCGCACGTCGTGGCAGAAGTACTTGCCGCCGAACTGCGCGCCGATCCCGATCCGCTGCGTCAGCTCGAAGACCTTCTCCTCCAGCTCCTTGTCCCGGAAGCCGTGCCCGAGCTCGGAGCCCTCGGCCGGGATCTCGTCCAGGTAGTGCGCGGAGGCGTACTTGGCGGTCTTCAGCGCGTACTCGGCGCTGGTGCCGCCGACGACGATCGCCAGGTGGTACGGCGGGCAGGCGGCCGTGCCGAGCGAACGGATCTTCTCCTCCAGGAACTTCATCATGGAGGCCTCGTTCAGGACGGCCTTCGTCTCCTGGTAGAGGAACGACTTGTTGGCCGAGCCGCCGCCCTTGGCCATGAAGAGGAACTTGTAGGCGCCGCCGTCGGTCGCGTACAGCTCGATCTGGGCCGGCAGGTTCGAGCCGGTGTTCTTCTCGTCCCACATGGTCAGCGGGGCCATCTGGGAGTAGCGCAGGTTGAGGTTCTTGTACGCGTCGTAGATGCCGCGCGAGAGGGCCGCCTCGTCGCCGCCCTCGGTGAGGACGTTCTGGCCGCGCTTGCCCATCACGATCGCCGTGCCGGTGTCCTGGCACATCGGCAGGACGCCCGCGGCGGCGATGTTCGCGTTCTTCAGCAGGTCGAGGGCGACGAACTTGTCGTTGGCCGACGCCTCCGGGTCGTCGATGATCCGGCGCAGCTGCGCGAGGTGGGCCGGGCGCAGGTAGTGCTGGATGTCGTGGATGGCCTCCGCGGCCAGCTTGCGCAGCGCCTCCGGCTCCACCTTGAGGAAGGTCCGCCCGTCGGCCTCGAAGGTGGAGACACCCTCGGAGGTCACCAGCCGGTAGGGGGTGGTGTCCTCTCCCTGGGGGAGCAGATCGGTGTACGCGAACTCAGGCATCTCGCCCATTCCTCACTCGACAGACAGCGGCTGGCCTCCGTTGGCAGCGTCCACCAGCGTAGGACCTGGCGGAAGCGGCCCGCCTGTGAGGTAGGGCTCAGTCGGGCGGCCGGACGGGACGGTGCCGGGCGCCGGAGTTCTCCACAGGTCGCGACAGGGGGTAGTCGCGATCTATCGCGTTTGGGTACGCTGCTGCCGTGGACCTTCACAAGAGCCCCGCCCCGACCGACGACAGGCCGGACAGCCGGCCCGTCACGCCGACCGAGCTGCGCTGCTCCGACGCCGACCGCGACCGGATCGCGGACCTCCTGCGCGACGCCCTGGCCGAGGGCCGCCTCACCCCGGACGAGCACGCGGAGCGCGTGGAGGGCGTGCTGAGCGCCAAGACGGTGGGGCAGCTCGACGTGTTCGTGCGGGACCTGCCCGCAGCCCACGGGCGCCGCCCGGCCCCCGCCTTCGCGCCCGCGCCGAACCGCCCCACAGAGGGCGCGATCCCGGTGGACGCCGACGAGAACGTGGTGGCGGTGTTCAGCACCGCGGTCCGCAAGGGCCGCTGGCGCGCCGGCCGCCGCATGCACGCGTACGCGATCTTCGGCAACGTGGAGATCGACCTCAGCGAGGCGGTCTTCGAGTACCAGCAGGTCGTGATCAAGGCGGTCTCGGTCTTCGGCAACGTGGAGGTCCGCGTCCCGGAGAACGTGTCGCTGCGCGGCAGCGGCGGCGGTGTCCTCGGCAACTTCGAGGTGGCCACCTTGGACGCGGACGACCCGGACGCCCCCGTGATCTACGTCGACGGCATCGCCGTCCTGGGGAACGTGGAGGCGAAGCCCAAGCGCGGCAAGCTCGTCGCCGACATCCTCGACCGGGTGGCGCAGCACGTGTCGGGGCGGGTGGACCGCGGTTTGCGCAAACACCTGGGGCATTGACGCTCGTGAATCCGGCGGCGCGGAGCGGACCGGTCCGCCCGCGCGGCGTGCCGGGGACGGAGAAACGCCGCGCTTCGGAACGCAGTGCATAGGCGCGCGCACAGCGGGTAGGCCTTGCTGCATCGTCTCTCGGAGGGCGCTGCGAAAAGGTCCGCGGCGCCCGGCACGCTCGCGAAGCCGTCGTCAGGAGTAGACCGTGCTGCAACCGCCGCATCAGACCCTGCAGGTAGCTGCCGTTCCGGCCCAGCGGGCGCCAGTGCGGGACAGGGATCAGGAAGCCCCGTGGCACACGGAGGCCGTGTGCCGGCGTGACGAGGCGGGCCTGTTCTTCGCACCCTCCAAGGAACCCACCGCGGCCCGGCTGTCCCGCGAGGAGGCGGCGAAGCGGGTGTGCGCACGCTGCCCCGTCATGGTCGAGTGCCGGGAGCACGCCCTCCTCCAGCCCGAGCCGTACGGGGTGTGGGGCGGCCTCACCGCCGCCGAGCGCCGCGTGGTGCTCGCCCGGCGCCGCCGGCGCGACGTCGAGCTGAAGAAGGCCGCCCGCGCCTCGGGGACGATAGCCGCCGCCGGCTGACCGGCGGACCAGACGCGAGAGGGGCGCCCTCCCCGCACGGGGGGCGCCCCTCCGACGTACGTCACGGCCGCGGGTCCAACGGGCCGCGCGGGCCCGCTACTTGGCGCGGTCGAAGTCGATCGCGCTGTACGCCCGCAGCTTGCTCAGCCGGTGCTCCGAGGTGATCTGGCGGACCGTGCCCGACTTGGAGCGCATCACGATCGACTCGGTCGTGGCCGTCTCCGCGCGGTACCGCACCCCGCGCAGCAGCTCGCCGTCCGTGATGCCGGTCGCGACGAAGAAGACGTTCTCGCCGGACACCAGGTCGTCGGTGTAGAGGACCCGGTCGAGGTCGTGGCCCGCGTCGACGGCGCGGCTGCGCTCCTCGTCGTCCTTGGGCCACAGCTTGCCCTGGATGGTGCCGCCCAGGCACTTCACGGCGCAGGCCGAGATGATGCCCTCGGGCGTGCCGCCGATGCCGAGCAGCAGGTCGATGCCGGTGCCCTCGCGCAGCGCCAGGATCGAGCCCGCGACGTCGCCGTCGGAGATCAGCTTGATGCGGGCGCCGGTCTCGCGGATCTCGTCGATGATCCCGGCGTGCCGCGGCCGGTCCAGGATGACGACCGTGACGTCCTCGGGCGTGGAGCGCTTGGCCTTCGCGACGCGGCGGATGTTCACCGAGACGGGGGCGTTGATGTCGACGAAGTCGGCGGCCTCCGGACCGGTGACGAGCTTGTCCATGTAGAAGACCGCGGACGGGTCGAACATGGTGCCGCGGTCGGCGGCGGCCAGCACCGCGATGGCGTTGCTCATGCCCTTCGCGGTCAGGGTGGTGCCGTCGATCGGGTCGACGGCGATGTCGCACTCGGGGCCCGTCCCGTCGCCGACCTGCTCCCCGTTGAAGAGCATCGGGGCCTCGTCCTTCTCCCCCTCGCCGATGACGACGACGCCGTTCATGGAGACGGTGGAGACGAGGGTCCGCATGGCCCGTACGGCGGCGCCGTCGGCGCCGTTCTTGTCACCGCGGCCGACCCAGCGGCCCGCGGCCATCGCGGCTGCTTCGGTGACCCGGACGAGTTCCAGGGCGAGGTTGCGGTCGGGGGCCTCTGAGGGGACCTCGAGTTCGGACGGCAAGTGATGCTCGGTCATCGGAGCGCACCTTTCTGATACGACGACGGCCGGATGAGGGTGTGCCCCGACTCTATCGTCAGGCAGACAAAATGAGCAGGGGGGCCCACGGATGAGCAGACCACTGCACCTGCGACGATAGGGGGCGTGGCAGGTATGAAAGGCAAGCAGACGGTCCGGGACATGGTTCTGTCCCTGGGCTTCATCGGTCTGGTCGCGGGCTTCATCTACGTCTTCGTCCCGCACGACGACTCCGAGCCCCCGGTCAAGCGCGTCGACTACACCGTCGAGCTGAGCACGGCCCGCCGCGCCGCCGCCTACCCGGTGGCGGCGCCCCAGGGCCTGCCGACGGCCTGGAAGGCGACGTCCGTGCGGTTCGACGGCGAGAAGTTCGACGCCTGGCACCTCGGCTACCACGCCCCGGACGGCGAGTACGTGGCGGTCGAGCAGTCCACGCAGCGGCCGGCCGCCTTCATCGACGACGCCAGCCAGGGTGCCGAGGAGACGCCGAAGACGCAGCGCATCGGCGACCGGACGTGGCAGCGGTACGAGGGCGACCACTACGACGCGCTCGTGCTGAAGGAGAAGGGCTCCACGACGGTGGTGACCGGCACGGCGTCGTTCACCGGGCTCGCGAAGATGGCCGGGGCCCTGCGCACGTCCTGACCTCGGTCCGGCTCCGGACACGGAAAGGGCCCCCGGCGCGTCGCCGGGGGCCCTTCGCGTACGCGGGACGGATCAGACGGTCGTGATGACCTCTTCGGCCGTCAGGCGCGGGGAGCGCGGGAACCAGGCGTCGTCGCCCGGCTTGCCGATGTTGACGATCATCAGCGGGGTGTGGTCGTCGTCCAGGAACTCCTTCTGGACGCCGGCGAAGTCGAAGCCGGTCATCGGGCCCGCGGCCAGGCCGGCGGCGCGGACGCCGATGATGAAGTACGCGGCCTGGAGGGCGGCGTTCAGCGCGGCGGCACCCTCACGGGCCGGGCGCTCGGAGAAGAACGCGTCCTTGGCCTGCGGGAAGTGCGGGAAGAGCTGCGGCAGCTCCTCGTGGAACTCGTTGTCCGCGGCGAGGATCGCGACCAGCGGGGCGGTGGCGGTCTTCGGCTGGTTGCCCTCGGCCATGAGCGGGACCAGGCGGGCGCGGGCCTCGGCGGAGCGGACCAGGGTGATGCGCAGCGGCGACTGGTTGAAGGCGGTCGGGCCGTACTTGACCAGGTCGTAGATCGCCTGGACCTGCTCCTCGGTCACCGGCTCGTCGGTGAAGGTGTTCGCGGTGCGGGCCTCGCGGAACAGCAGGTCCTGGGCGGCGGGGTCAAGAACGAGAGACATGAAAGAAGAACCTTTTCGAGACGTGCGTCGGATCCGTCGGATCGGCTGACGTCTCCGACAGTACGCGGAAGAAGTTCAAGGTTCAACAAAAACGGGTCCGTGGTGATCCGCCTCACAACCACGGAGTGATGAGGGGACTACTCCCCGTCCGCCCCGTCCTCGGGGCCGTCCTCCTCGGCGAGCGCGGCGTCCAGACGCGCCCGCGCCCCGTCCAGCCAGCGCCGGCACACCTTCGCCAGCTCCTCGCCCCGCTCCCACAGCGCCAGGGACTCCTCGAGCGTCGTCCCGCCCGCCTCCAGGCGCCGTACGACCTCGATCAGCTCGTCCCGCGCCTGCTCGTACCCGAGAGCCTCGTCCACCTTGCTGGTCATGCGCCCACCCTATGCATCGACTCGTACCGTGAATTCACCCTCGGCGACCCGCGCCCGCAGCGGCTCGTCCGCGGCGACCTCCTGCGGCGCGCGCACCACGTGGCCGTCGGACTTCTGGAGCACCGCGTAGCCCCGCTTGAGGGTGGCGGCGGGGGAGAGGCCCACCACGCGCGCGTGCGTGTGCGTCAGCTCGGAGTCCGCCCGGTCCAGCTGGTGCCCGAGGCAGCGCCGGCCGCGGTCCAGCAGCGAACCCACCTGGTCCGCGCGCTCGTCCACCATCCGGTGCGGATCCTCTATCGACGGGCGGGCCAGCGCGTGCGCCAGGCCGCGCTCCTCGCGGTCGACGAAGGACTGCACGGCCCGCCGCGCCCGGTCCCGCAGGAACCGCACCCGCTCGTACTCCTCGCCGACGTCCGGGACGACCTTCTTGGCCGCGTCGGTCGGCGTGGACGCGCGCAGGTCGGCCACGTAGTCCAGCAGGGGAGTGTCGGGCTCGTGCCCGATCGCGGACACCACGGGCGTACGGCAGGACGCCACCGCCCGCACCAGCTGCTCGTCCGAGAAGGGCAGCAGGTCCTCCACGCTGCCGCCGCCCCGCGCCACGATGATCACGTCCACGTCGTCCAGCGCGTCCAGCTCCTTCACCGCCTGGACGACCTGCGGCACCGCGTGCACCCCCTGCACGGGGACGTTGCGCACCTCGAAGCGGACGGCGGGCCAGCGGTGCCGGGCGTTCTCCAGGACGTCCCGCTCGGCCGCCGAGGCACGCCCGCAGACGAGCCCGACGAGCTGCGGCAGGAACGGCAGCGGCTTCTTGCGCCCGGCCGCGAACAGGCCCTCGGCCGCCAGGGACTTCTTCAGCTGCTCCAGCCTGGCCAGCAGCTCGCCGACCCCCACCGGCTTGATCTCGGTGGCCCGCAGCGACAGCTGGCCCCGCGGCGCGTACCACTCCGGCTTGGCGAGGACGACCACGCGCGCGCCCTCGCTCACCACGTCGGCCACAGAGTCGAACACCTGCCGGTAGCAGGTGACGCCCACCGAGATGTCGTGCGAGGGGTCGCGCAGCGTCAGGAAGACGACGCCCGCGCCGGGGCGTCGCGACAGCTGGGTGATCTGCCCCTCGACCCACACCGCGCCGAGCCGGTCGATCCACCCTCCGATGAGCCGCGACACCTCACCGACGGGCAGCGGGGCGTCCGCGGACGTGTTCAGAGCCATGCGCCCGAGCGTAACGGCCGGGACCGACAACGCCGGCGGCCTCACCGGCCCGTGCCCCGTCCCGGCCCGGTCACCCGCGGGGCGCCGGTGTCCTGCCGCGCTGGGCGACCAGCACCACCAGCCCGATCACCAGCCAGATCGCGCCCACCACCTGTGCCGTACCGGACGCCTCGACGATCACCGCGACGGTGATCGCGGCGCCGATCGCCGGCATCAGGACGTGTCGCCACCAGATGACCGGCCCGCTGCCGCGCAGCGCGAACCAGCCCACCACGCTCGCGTGCAGCAGCGTGAACGCGGTCAGCGCCCCGATGTCGACCACCGACACCAGGCGGTCCAGGCCGTCGTCGCGCCGCGCCGCCCACACCGCCGCGATCAGCGTGATGACGGCCGCGCACAGCAGCGCCGCCCGCGGCACCCCGTCGTCGGTCCTCGACAGCGCCCGCGGCAGCCGCCGGTCGCGGGACATCGCGAACAGCAGCCGGCCCGCCGCCGCCTGTCCGGCGAGCGCCGCGAACGCCGCCCCGATCGCCTTGCTCACGGCCACCAGGTTGTGCAGCCAGCCGCCCACCGAGGAGTCGACGGCGTCGTAGAAGGCGGACCCCTGCTTGACCGGATCTGCGGCCAGCTCGGCGGACGACACCGGCTCCAGCAGCGCCACCAGGTACGTCTGCGCCACGAAGAGCACACCCGCGAGCGCCAGACAGAGCAGCACCGCGCGGGCGACCTTGTGCGCACCGCCCGTGACCTCCTCCGCGAAGGAGGCGATCGCGTCGAAGCCCAGGTACGACAGCACGGCGATGGACACGGCGCCGATGACCGCCGACAGCGTGAACGCGCCCTGGGAACCGTCGCCGGTCAGCGGGGACAGCCAGCCGCGCTGGGCCCCGTCGCGCGCGAGGACGACGACCGCCGACACGACGAAGACGAGGAGGACCACGACCTCCATAGCCAGCACCAGGAAGCCCACCCGAGCCGCGGTCCGTACGCCCCACAGGTTCAACAGGGTCGTGACGACCACGGCGAGAGCGGTCCACACCCACCGGGAGACGTCCGGGACCAGCGCGTTCATCGCGATCCCCGAGAAGAGGTACGCCACCGCCGGGATCAGCAGGTAGTCCAGCATCGCCATCCATCCGGCGACGAAGCCCGCCCCGCTGCCGAGCCCCGCGCGCGCGTAGGCGAACACGGAACCCGCCTGGGGGACCACGCGCACCATCTGGGCGTAGCTGAAAGCGGTGAACGCCATCGCGACGGTCGCGACGACGTACACCAGCGCGACCGCGCCGTGCGACCGGGCGTCGAGCGTGCCGAAGACACCGACCGGCGCCATCGGGGCGATGAACAGCAGCCCGTAGACCACCAGGTCCCGGAAGCCCAGACTGCGCCGCAGCCCGCGTTCCTCCCCGGCGTCACCCGTCGCGCCGGCCGTGGTCTGCGTGTCGGACATCCGTGCCTCCCGAGCGTCGCCTCTGGTCCCGCCCCCGCCCGATCCTTTCCCGCTGTCACCGCGGAGGCGATCTTCGACCCGCCGGTCGCGGCCTTACGATGGTCTCCATGACCGCTTCGTCTGGCCGCCGTGTCCTGCTCGCCGCCCCCCGTGGCTACTGCGCGGGTGTGGACCGCGCCGTGATCGCCGTCGAGAAGGCCCTGGAGCAGTACGGGGCCCCCATCTACGTCCGGCACGAGATCGTCCACAACAAGTACGTGGTGCAGACCCTGGAGAAGAAGGGCGCCATCTTCGTCGAACAGACGGCCGAGGTCCCCGAGGGCTCCATCGTCATGTTCTCGGCGCACGGCGTGGCCCCGGCCGTCCACGACGAGGCGGCCCGCGGCAAGCTCGCCACCATCGACGCGACCTGCCCCCTGGTCACCAAGGTGCACAAGGAAGCCGTCCGGTTCGCCGACGAGGACTTCGACATCCTCCTGATCGGCCACGAGGGCCACGAGGAGGTCATCGGCACCTCCGGCGAGGCGCCCGACCACATCACCCTCGTCGACGGCCCCGAGGACGTCGCCAAGGTCGAGGTCCGCGACCCGTCCAAGGTCGTCTGGCTCTCCCAGACCACGCTGTCGGTGGACGAGACGATGGAGACCGTCGACGCCCTCAAGGAGAAGTTCCCGCAGCTCATCTCGCCGCCCAGCGACGACATCTGCTACGCCACGCAGAACCGTCAGCTCGCCGTGAAGCAGATGGGCGCCGAGGCTGAACTGGTCATCGTGGTCGGCTCGCGCAACTCCTCCAACTCCAAGCGCCTCGTCGAGGTCGCCAAGCTCGCCGGAGCCCGTGAGGCGTACCTGGTGGACTTCGCCGACGAGATCGACGACGCGTGGCTGGAAGGCGTCAGCACCGTCGGCGTCACCTCGGGCGCGTCCGTCCCGGAGGTGCTGGTCGAGCAGGTCCTGGAGCGGCTCGCCGGCCAGGGCTTCGAGGACGTCGAGCTGGTCAAGGCCGCCGAGGAGTCCATCACCTTCTCGCTGCCGAAGGAGCTGCGCCGCGACCTGCGCGCGGAGGCCGCCGCCCTCGTCGCGGAGCGCACCGCGCAGAAGTGACGGTTCCCGGGAAGTCCGGGGCCGAGGAGTGACTGTCAGTCGTACGACGTAACGTAGAGCCATGCAGATCTTCGGTGTGGACATCGGCGGGTCCGGGATCAAGGGCGCCCCGGTGGACCTGGATCAGGGCGAGCTGACCCAAGAGCGTTACAAGGTGCTGACCCCGCACCCGGCCACGCCCGACGCGGTGGCGGACGGCGTGAAGGAGGTCGTGGACCACTTCGGCTGGACCGGCCCCGTCGGGATCACATTCCCCGGGGTGGTCACCGGCGGCTCCACGATCCGTACGGCGGCCAACGTGGACAAGCGCTGGATCGACACGGACGCGCGCGCCCTGCTGGGCGAGCGGCTGGGCGGCCTCCCGGTGACCGTGCTGAACGACGCCGACGCCGCGGGCGTCGCCGAGATGCGCTTCGGCCAGGGCCGCGACCGCCAGGGCACGGTCATCATGCTCACCTTCGGCACGGGCATCGGCAGCGCCCTCTTCGTCGACGGCGCCCTCGTGCCGAACACGGAGCTGGGCCACCTGGAGCTGCACGGCCACGACGCCGAGAAGCGCGCCTCCACGAAGGCCAAGGAGGACAACGACCTCACGTGGGAGCACTGGGCGTCCCGCGTCCAGAAGTACCTGGCGCACGTCGAGATGCTCTTCTCGCCCGACCTCTTCATCATCGGCGGCGGCGTCAGCCGCAAGGCCCACAAGTTCCTGCCGCTGATCGAGGGCATCAAGGCGGAGATGGTCCCGGCGGCCCTGCAGAACAACGCGGGCATCGTCGGCGCGGCGATGCGGGCGGCCGAGCACGCGTAGCGGCGCCCTCGGGCGCGGGGGACCGTCCGCGTCGGACGGTCCCCCGCCCGGCGGCCGACGGTCACCGCGCGCGAGCGCGCTCCGCGGCGGGTGAGGACGTGCCGTGCGCTGGGCTGCGCCGGGCTGTGGCGGCCCACGGGCACGTGCGCGAGCGGGCTCCGCGGCGGGTGAGGGTGTGCCGTGCGCTGGGCTGCGGGGACGACGGTCTCCGCGTGCGCGTGCGGTCCGCGGCGGACGAGGGCGTGCCGTGCGCCGGGCTGTGGCGGACGACGATCACCACGCGAGCGCGCACCGCGAGGGACGAGGACGTGCCGTGCGTCGGGCTGCGGGGACGACGGTCACCGCGCGCGAGCGCGCACCGCGACGGATGAGAGCGTGCCCTGTGCCGGGGTGCGGCGGGCTGTGGCGGACGATGGTCCGCGCGCGAGCGGGCTCCCGGCCACCCGGGGTGCGGTTCAGGCGGTGGGGCGGCGGCGGGCCGGGGCGGTGGTGGCCCGCGGGGCATGGGGACGGCGCCGGGCGGCCCGGCGGGTCATCTGGCGCGCCTTGCGCACGGTCGCGATGAGCCCCGCGACCAGCGTCCCGCCGTACAGCCAGCCGGCCTGCGTGGCGAGGGCGGTGACGAGCCCCATCACGTGCCCGCCGAAGCCCCCGCCCCCGTCGGCGACGGGCAGCAGCCCGAACGCGAACGCGATCGGCACGACGACCGGCGCCGTGACGAGGTCGCCGCGCCGCACCCAGACGGCCGTCACCGCGCACACCGGCAGGAACAGCACGCCGTAGACCGTCAGGGACGCCCCGAACAGCAGCTGGTCGAGGCAGGCGAGCGCGAACATCAGCGCCCCGCAGAACAGTCCGCTGCCGAGCCCGGTGAGACGCGGGTTGGGCATCCGCCGTACCGCGTGCACCAGCGGGGACACGGGGCGCCGGGCGCCCGGAGCGCTCCGCTGGACACCGTTGCCGCCCCGGGGGGCGCCGGCCGCACCCCTCGGTACGGCGTTGCCGCGCCCCGCGGACGGGGTGCGGCCGGGGCGGCCCGCGGCCGAGCCGCCCCGCCCCGTCTGCGGGGGCAGGGGCGTGCCTCGTCGGGTCCTGGGCTGCGGGGGGCGCGTCCTGTGTTGCTCCACCGGACCAACTTAGGTCGTTTTATGTGTGGAATGGCCCCTGGGACACGCCGACGGACAGACCTTGGCCATGCGTTCGATACGTCGCCGGTGCGAGGCCCCGCACGCCGTAGACTGGTGGATCGGCCCGCTCACCACGTAGGCCGTGCCGCCCATCCTCTCGTACGGGAAGTCGCAACGTGTCGCTCACGATCGGAATCGTCGGTCTGCCCAATGTCGGCAAGTCGACCCTGTTCAACGCCCTGACCAAGAACGACGTGCTCGCGGCCAACTACCCGTTCGCCACGATCGAGCCGAACGTGGGCGTGGTCGGCGTCCCCGACCCCCGCCTCACGAAGCTGGCCGAGATCTTCTCCTCGCAGCGCGTCCTCCCGGCGACCGTCGACTTCGTCGACATCGCGGGCATCGTGAAGGGCGCCTCGGAGGGCGAGGGCCTGGGCAACAAGTTCCTCGCGAACATCCGTGAGTCCGACGCGATCTGCCAGGTCATCCGCGCCTTCAAGGACGAGAACGTCGTCCACGTCGACGGCAAGGTCTCGCCGAAGGACGACATCGAGACGATCAACACCGAGCTGATCCTCGCCGACCTCCAGACCATCGAGAAGGTCCTGCCGCGCCTCCAGAAGGAGTCGCGCATCAAGAAGGACATCGCGCCGAAGGTCAAGGCGGTCGAGGAGGCCAAGGAGATCCTGGAGCGGGGCGACACCCTCTTCTCCGCGGGCATCGTCCAGGGCTCCGGCAACGAGGAGCTCCTGCACGACCTGCACCTGCTGACCACCAAGCCGTTCCTCTACGTCTTCAACGTGGACGAGGACGAGCTGACCGACGACGCCTTCAAGGACGAGCAGCGCGCGCTGGTCGCCCCGGCCGAGGCGATCTTCCTGAACGCCAAGCTGGAGCAGGACCTCGCCGAGCTCGACGAGGAGGACGCCATGGAGCTCCTCCAGTCCGTCGGCGCCGAGGAGCCGGGTCTCACCACCCTGGCCCGGGTCGGCTTCGCCACCCTGGGGCTGCAGACCTACCTCACGGCCGGCCCGAAGGAATCCCGCGCCTGGACCATCAAGAAGGGCGCCACCGCCCCCGAGGCCGCCGGAGTCATCCACACCGACTTCCAGAAGGGCTTCATCAAGGCGGAGGTCATCTCCTTCCACGACCTGGTCGAGACCGGCTCGGTCGCCGAGGCCCGCGCCAAGGGCAAGGCCCGCATGGAGGGCAAGGACTACGTCATGCAGGACGGGGACGTGGTGGAGTTCCGCTTCAACGTGTGATCGGTTCACCGAAGCGCGCCAGGTGCTTCGGCAGACGTGAGGTCAGAAGGGGCCGGGCTCTGGCGAGCCCGGCCCCTTATGCGTTCCCGTGCTGAATCGGAGCTGACTTCAATCGCTCCGCGGCGGGGTGAGCTTGTCGAGATCCAGGCTGATCTCGAAAGGCACGGGGCGCTTCAGGCTGCCCCGGAAGATGCCGGCAGGCGCGTAGGCGCCGGTCGGTTCGTCGAGTTCGTAGACGTGGACGACGGGAGCGCCGCCTTCGTCCTCGATGCACCAGTAGTGCGGGATGCCGGCCTCCGCGTACTTGCGGAGCTTTACTGTGCGATCGCGATGCGCGGACTCGGGGGAGACCGCCTCCACGACGAGCTTCACGTCCTCCGGGGCGTACCAGGTTCGGTCGGGGTCATAGGGCAGGTCCGTCAGCAGGAGGTCCGGCTCGGGGCGGTTGCGGGCATCGAGGCGGATCGTCATCTCCCGCTCGACCTCGAAGCCGGCCGGTGCCTGCGCCATGAGTGTGGTGGTCAGGGCGGTGACGAGGCGGCCATGCCAGGAGCGCTGGGGCGACATCATGAAGACGAGGGCTCCGTCGATCAGCTCGGTGTGGCGGGGTGCCTCGGGGAGGCGGTCCAGGTCCTCCGCGAACCAGCCTTCCGCGCGCGGCGGGCGCATCCAGTCGGGCAGTGCGGTCATGGCCCAACCGTAGCGACTCGACGAGGCAGGGGCCACGAGATCATTACCGGGGGTGACCAGTCTTCCCGCCGAGACCGTCTGCACGGTCCCGCGTGCTTGATCGGCAGGCGGGCGTAGTGACGCCGGCTCCTGACGCGATGGGTGGACTCACCGAGGACGAGGAGGACACCACCTCTCCGGGTACAAATCCGTACGGTCGATCCAGGTAGGGGCGACGAAGATGTTGTCGTCGGCAGGGGCTTCGGAGGCTTCCAGCAGCGACCAGGTGCGGGACTCCTCGACCAGGTGTTCCCAGGGCGCGGTCCAGTCGAGTTCCCAGTCCAGGCCGGGGCCGGAGACGCTGTACGTGCGACCGGCGTCCACTCGCCAGAACTGGGAGTAGAGGATCACCTGAGCGTGGTCGGCCAGGTCGTCGATGATCTCGGCGAAGAGGGCGGAAGGCCAGCCGGGGGCGTCGTCCGCAGCGGTGGGGCGTAGGCGTGCCGTGAGCGGTGGGACGACAGGGGTGCGTGCGCCGAGTTCGGTCAGGGCCCAGCGGATGCCGACGGGCTCGCTCCAGTCCGGTGGGGTCGCCCGTTCCAGGCAGGCGCGGTAGGCGTGGCGCAGGGGTTCGACCGCGCCGTCGATCTCCAGGCTCGCCAGGGCCATGGCCGCCCATTCGCGGACGGTCGGGTTGTCGCTGTCCAGCAGGCCGATGAGGGCGGGGCCGCAACGGGGGTCGCCCATTTCCTCGAAGACCTCGATGGCGGTCAGCTGGCCGAAGCCGCCGAGCGAAGGCAGGCCCTTGATGACGGCGGATATGGCGTCGGTGCCGATCCAGATCAGCTCCGCGCGGGCGTCGTAGGACTCGTCGGCCTGGCCGTCGAGTTGCTGGACGAGTGTCTCGATGTGGGAGGTCATGACGCGGTGCAGTCCCGGCGCCAGAAAGTGGGGAGCCACCAGCAGAGCACCGAGCGGTCGTCGGGCCACGGGGCGCGGTCCTCGGCCGCCCAGTCCTCGAAGGAGTCCCGTGCCGGATCGATCGGGCGCCAGACGGGGTCGAGGGGCTCGTCCTCAGCCGGCGGGCGGACGTACTGCCGGCTGCGCTGGTCGCAGGCGCGGAAGTCCTGGTAGTTCCGCTGGGCCTCGATCAGGGAGACCTTGTTCGCGCCGCCGCTCATGGTCGGCCAGCGGAACTGGACCCCGTCGTCCTCCCAGAAGCAGACGGGGCAGATCTCGTACGAGCCGGGCAGCGCGTCCAGCACGCGGTGCCCGCAGCAGGGACAGGGGCAGGAGTCGCTCACCTGCGCAGTCTCGCGGCAGGTCCCGCCGGTGCGCCATGGGTTTCTCTGCAGAGTGCCGGATCGGTGCTGGATGGGGACTCCGGGGGGTCGTTTCTGCGGGTCGGAGCGCTGCGCTGATCGTTCCGGTTCAACGTGTAGCGGGTGGCCGCCAGGTTGCTGGGGTGGCAGGGGTGCAGGTCGGGAGGGCTCGACTCCTTGGAGTCGGGTCCTTTTCCCACGTGGTGCCGGTCCCGTTCCCTTTCGGCGGTCCGTTGTCGGTGGGGCGTGGAAGACTGCGCGGGTCGGGGCGGTCAGGGTGGACGGATCGGTGTGCGAGGGGCGTCATGGCGGGTGTCGACGAGGCGGCGGGCGGGCCCTTGGCGGTGCTGGGCGCGAGCGGCTCGCGGGCCCAGGAGCGGGCGGAACCGCCCGTGGGGCGCCGGGCCAGGGAACTGCTCGCCGAGGGCGGGCGGCTGTACGAGGCCGCGCGCGGCGTCCTCGCCGATCACGCCCGTGCCCTGGAAGCCGTACGGTCGGCCCTGGTGCCGCTGCGGGCCGAACTCGTCGCGGGGGAGCTGGAGTCCATCCCCGTCTCCCGGCTGAAGGACGTCACCGAGGGCCGGCTGCGCCTCGGGGCGATCGAGGCGGCCGGACTCGGCTCCGTGCGGGCGGTGCACGAGGCGAGCCGCTACGAGCTGCGGCAGATCCCCGGAGTCGGCGCGCAGACCGCCGACCAGGCACTCGCCGCCGCCCGCCAGATCGCCAGGGCGGTCGAGGAGACCGTCTCCGTACGCATCGACGTGGACCGTCCCGAGCCCCGCACCACCGCCCTGGTCGTCGCCTTGCGCAGGCTCGTCGAGGCGGGCCCGGAGCTGCGGCGGGCCGTGGACGCGGCGGGACGGCTTGACGAGCGGCTCGGTGCGTTGCTGCCCGCCGCCCGCCCCGCGGTAGGTCGGCTGCGCATGGCGCTCGCCGGGCGTCACGGGCGGGACAGCGCCCTCGCGGCGATCACCGAACTCCGCGAGCTGACGGCCGACGCGAGGGCGCGCGGTCTGCGGCTGCTGCTCGCCCAGGCGTCGACGGACCTGCTGCGCGAACCGGCCACCGACATCGAGGCGTGGGTCGACTTCGAGCTGCGCTCCGCGGACTACTACAGCCAGCTCGCCGAGGTCTCGGACCAGGCGCCGGACGTCGCGGCGGCCGAGGGCTTCCTGCCGTCCGAGGTCGCCGAGCGCGTGCACGCCCAGGCGCTGGACGACACCCATCTCCGGGTGTCGCTGCGCGGCTACCAGTCCTTCGGCGCCCGGTTCGCCCTCGCCCAGCGCCGGGTCGTGCTCGGCGACGAGATGGGGCTCGGCAAGACGGTCCAGGCGATCGCCGCGCTGGCGCATCTCGCGGCGCGGGGGCAGAGCCACTTCCTGGTGGTGTGCCCCGCCAGCGTGCTGATCAACTGGACGCGTGAGATCCGCGCGCGCAGCACCCTGCGCGCCCTGCCGGTGCACGGTCCCGACCGCCGCGAGGCCTACGCCGAGTGGTGCGAGCGCGGCGGCGTCGCGATCACCACCTTCGACGTCCTGCACACCCTCACCGCCGCCGACGGGGTGACGGTGGCGGAGGAGGCGGACGGCACGGCGGCGACGGAGAAGGCGGACGGCTCGACCGGGACCGGACGGCGGGGTGGCGGTGCGCGGTCCAGGGGCGCCGGGGTGCCACGGCCGTCCAGGGGTTCGGGCCGGGCGCGGTCGGGGGGAGCCCCCGGCGCGGCGCGGCCGGCCCTCACGCCCGCCGGTGCCAGGCCCGGCATGCTCGTCGTCGACGAGGCGCACTACGTGAAGAACCCCGAGACCCGCCGCTCCCGGGCCGTCGCCGCCTGGACCGCGTACTGCGACCGCGTCCTCTTCCTGACGGGTACGCCGATGGAGAACCGGGTGGGGGAGTTCCGCAGCCTGGTGCGCCATCTGCGGCCCGAGCTGGTGCCCGGCATCCACGCGAGCGACGCGGTCGCGGGACCGCACGCGTTCCGCAGGTCGGTCGCGCCCGCCTACCTCCGCCGCAACCAGCGGGACGTCCTGACCGAACTGCCCGCGCTGGTCGAGGTGGACGAGTGGGAGGAGTTCGGCACCGCGGACCGCAGGGCCTACCGCGAGGCCGTCGAGGCGGGGAACTTCATGGCGATGCGGCGGGCCGCGTACGCCGACGCGGAGGGGTCGGCCAAGCTCCAGCGGCTGCGCGAGCTGGTGACGGAGGCGGCGGAGAACGGGCTGAAGGTCGTCGTGTTCTCGTACTTCCGGGACGTGCTCGCGACCGTCCACGCCGCCCTGGGCGAGGACGTGTTCGGGCCGATCTCCGGGTCGGTGCCCGCCGGCCGCCGGCAGCTCATGGTCGACGAGTTCGCGGCGGCCGACGGGCACGCGGTGCTGCTCTGCCAGATCGAGGCGGGCGGCGTCGGCCTCAACCTCCAGGCGGCGTCCGTGGTGATCCTGTGCGAGCCGCAGGTCAAGCCGACCCTGGAGCACCAGGCCGTGGCCCGCGCCCATCGCATGGGCCAGGTGCGCACGGTCCAGGTGCACCGCCTGCTCGCCGCGGACAGCGTGGACGAGCGGCTGCTGGAGATCCTGAAGAACAAG
Source organism: Streptomyces sp. NPDC028308 (assembly GCF_055565855.1). NCBI lineage: Bacteria > Bacillati > Actinomycetota > Actinomycetes > Kitasatosporales > Streptomycetaceae > Streptomyces > Streptomyces sp. NPDC028308. The sequence continues at coordinate 250,411 of NZ_JBVHTO010000013.1, read as the reverse complement.
GACCGGCTGTTCGACGCCTACGCCCGCCGCAGTGACGTGGCGGAGGCGACGCCCGACGCGGTCGACGTCTCGGACGACCGGCTCGCCCGCCGTCTGGTGGAGGAGGAGCAGCAGCGGCTGGCGGTCGTGACCGGCGGCTGACAGCGGGCTCAGATGCCGTGCACCTGGGCCACGGTGAACGGCGTACTGGGTGTGCCCGGTCCCATCGGACCGCCCTGGTCGAACTGTGAACGGACCACGAGCGTGCGGCCGTCGTGCCGTACGAGGGTGGTCGGGATCTGGAGCGAGGCGTCGGTGACGCTGCGCTCCAGGCGGGCCGCCGTGCCGTCGCGCGAGAGGCGCCAGCGGGTGATGGTGTTGCTCGCGTTGTGGGCCGCCCACAGGGTGCCGTGGACCAGTTCGAGTCCGTCGGCGTGCCGCAGGTCCCCGCCGGACAGCGCGACGGTGCGTATGGCGCCGGTGGCGAGGTCGACGCGGTGGAGGGTGCCCGCCGTCATGTCGACCGTGAGCAGGTAGCGGCCGGCGGCGACGATGCCGTTCAGGGTGTAGGCGCCGGGGGCGTGCGGGGTGAGGGCGCCGCCGAGTTCGTACGCGGTGGTCAGCACCGCGCGCCCGCCGTGCGCGGTCGCCCGTGCCAGTTCCGCCGGTGTCACGCGGTAGACGACCTCGCGCAGGCTGTCCGTCAGCCAGGCGCTGCCGTCCGGGGTGATCGCGAGGTCGTTCACCATGCGCGGGGCGTCGCCGGGCACGTCGAAGCGGGCCAGCAGGGTCCGGGTGCGCAGGTCGTAGACGTCCACGCCGGTCGTGGAGTCGGTCACCCAGAGGCGGCCGGCGCGGTCGGTCTTCAGTCCGTTGGCCGTGGTGCGGCCGTCGGCGCCGGCGGGGAGGAAGACCTCGGCCGTGCGGTGGCCGGGTGTGGTGCGGTAGACGGCGCCGGTGGCGTACGAGCCCACGTACAGGTGGCCCGTCCGCGGGTCGGCGGCGATGCCCTCGGGGTAGACGCGGTCACCCGGGAGCTCGTACGCGGTGGTCACGCGTGCGGCGGAGGAGCGGGACGCGGCGGTGGCCGCGGACGGTACGGAGGTCGCGGTGGCCGCCGCGGTGAGCGCGGCGGCGGTCAGGAAGGTGCGGCGCTGGATCGAACGGGACACGACGGTGCCTCTCGGTCGGCGTCTGGGAAGAAGTCGCTGCGAAACGAGTGCGAACTTAGATTAGAGCCCTAATGCTCGTCAAGGTACTTAGCGTTGACCTGGGGCTTACCGTCGTGTCGCCGATACGATGCGGGGATGACGTCCATGCCCGCGGCCGAGCGCCTCGGCTCCCACATCAAGCGGGCCGAGCAGGCTCTCAACGCGACGAAGACCGCCGTCCTCAAGCCGGCCGGCCTCACCGTCGCGCAGTACGGGGCGCTGCTCCACCTCAGCGCCAACGCCGGTATCTCGGCCGCCGCGCTGGCCCGCCTGTGCGGAGTCACCCCGCCCACGATGAACACGGTCCTGAAGAACCTCCAGGACCGCGGCTACATCGAGCGCACCCCGCACGAGTGGCACCGGAACGTGCTGGAGACCCGCCTCACCGACGAGGGGCGGGCCGTCATGGCCGACGCGGACGTACGGGCGGTACGCGTCGAGCGGGCGCTGGCGGCCGAGTTCACGGAGGAGGAGCGGGAGGTGCTGATCGGCCTGCTGGGCCGCTGCGTCGACCTGCTGGAGAAGGAGCGCCCCTGAGCCCCCGGGCCCAGGACCCACCGCCTCCGCCGCAGCCGCTCCCGCCCCCGGGCTTCCCGCCCCCGGCCGTCCGTAGCCGCCCCCGCCCCCCCGGCGCCCTCGGCCGTCCGTAGCCGCGCCCCCCCCGGGCCCCGGCCGTCCGTAGCCGCCCACGGGCCATGAGCCTCCGCGCCCGCGGGCACTCGCCACCTCCGCCGTAGGCGTTCGTGCCCTCGGCGCTCCCGCTCCCGGCGCTCCCGCTCCCGGCCCTCCCGCCCTCGGCGTCCCCGCCCACAGGCGCTCCCGCTCCCGGCCTTCCCCCCGCCCCCCCCGGCGAGCCGCCCCGCGACCGGATCCCTCACCCCCGCCCCCTACCCCCGGGCCAGCCCCGTCTTCGCCCCCGCCCCGCACAGCGGCACCACCGCCGTGCGTGCGCCGAGCTGCTCCTCCCGTACGGCCGCCCAGCACGCGACCCCCGTCGGCTCGACGTACAGCCCCTGTGACGCCAGGTCCGTCTGCGCGTGCCGGATCTGGTCGTCGGTCACCGTGAGGAAGGTCCCGCCCGACTCCCGTACCGCGCGCAGGATCTGGCGGGCCCGGGGCGGCCGGGGGATCGCGATGCCCTCCGCGAAGGTGGGCGCCGCGGCCGTGACGCCGACCAGGTCGTCCGCGCCCTCGGCCCAGGCGTGGGCGAGCGGCGCCACCGCGGCGGACTGGACCGCGTACAGGGCGGGCCGCCGGTCGATGAAGCCCGCCGCGTGCAGCTCGGCGACGGCGAGCGCGGCGCCGAGGAGCAGCGTGCCGTTGCCGACCGGCACGACCAGGATGTCCGGGAGGCGTCCGTCGAGGGCCTCCCACAGTTCGTGGACGTAGGTCTTCGTGCCGTGCAGGAAGTACGGGTTGAAGACGTGGGAGGCGTAGAAGGTCTCCGGGTCGTCCGCCGCCTCCCGGGCCGCCGCCGCCGTGGCCTCGCGGTCGCCGTCGACGACGTGCAGCCGTGCGCCGTGCGCCTCGATCTGCTCCAGCTTCTTCGGCGAGGTCGCCGCGGGGACGTACACCGTGCAGGGCAGCGCGGCCCGCGCGCAGTACGCGGCGACGGCCGTGCCCGCGTTGCCGCTGCTGTCCGCGAGCACCCGCCGGGGCCGCAGCCGCAGCGCCAGCTCGGCGAGCAGTACGGCGCCGCGGTCCTTGAACGACAGGGTCGGCATGAGGAAGTCGAGCTTGGCCGAGACGCCGTCACGGAGCGGCACCAGAGGGGTGCGGCCCTCGCCGAGGCTGACCGTCGGCGCGGCCAGCGGCAGGCACTCCGCGTAACGCCAGAGCGAATTCACCCGTCCGGCAAGGGACTTGAGGGTCGCGGGCGTCGGGGAGAAGTCCAGATCCAGCGGGCCGCCGCAGCTCGGGCAGCACCAGGCGAGCGATCCGGCGGGGACGCGCGTGCCGTCCGTGGGGCAGAAACAATCCGGCAAGGGTGTCATGAACGCAGGTTAGATCGACCGGTTGGTGACGGTCTGTCATGACGGGCATATGGCACTCGCGTTACGGCCCTGCAGGACCCTTGTGCAATTCCTGTGGAAGCCTCAATCTTTCGGCTGACGCACAGGGAAGCCACAGCAGATTGTCATGCCCCTGTCGTCTCGGTTCGTGCACCATCCCCCACCAGCGCACCACCGATCGAAGAGGAACCCTCAGATGGCAGTGATGCGTCACACCCGCCGAAGACTGGCCGGCGCGGCAGCCGCGGCCCTCGTACTCGGCATCGTCTCGGCGCTCCCCGCGAACGCCGCCCCCGCCCGTGAGGGCCGCATCCAGTACGCCGGCGACGCCGACGCGGTCGCGAACAGCTACATCGTGACCCTGGACCCGCAGGCCGCGAAGTCGTCCTCCGCCCGGGGCAAGGCCCTCGCCAGGACCTACGGCGCCGAGATCGAGCGGACCTACACCAAGGCCCTGAACGGCTACGCCATCGAGGCGACCCCGGCTGAGGCGAAACGATTCGCCGCCGACCCGGCCGTGGCCTCCGTAGTGCAGAACCGCACCTTCCACATCAACGCGACCCAGACCAACCCGCCCTCCTGGGGCCTGGACCGCATCGACCAGAAGGCCCTGCCGCTCGACAGCAAGTACACCTACCCCGACAGCGCCGGGCAGGGTGTGACCGCCTACATCGTCGACACGGGCGTCCGGATCACCCACAGCGACTTCGGCGGCCGTGCCTCCTACGGCTACGACGCCGTCGACAACGACAACACCGCCCAGGACGGCAACGGCCACGGCACGCACGTCGCGGGCACGGTGGCCGGCAACGCGTACGGCGTGGCCAAGAAGGCGAAGATCGTCGGCGTCCGCGTGCTCAACAACTCGGGCTCCGGGACGACCGCCCAGGTCGTCGCCGGCATCGACTGGGTGGCCCGCAACCACAGCGGGCCCTCGGTCGCCAACATGTCGCTCGGCGGCGGCGCGGACAGCGCGCTCGACACGGCCGTGCGCAACGCCATCGCCTCCGGCGTCACCTTCGCCGTGGCCGCCGGCAACGACAACGCGAACGCCTCCAACTACTCGCCCGCGCGGGTCGCCGAGGCCATCACCGTCGGTTCGACCACGTCGTCCGACGCCCGCTCCAGCTTCTCCAACTACGGTTCCGCGCTGGACATCTTCGCCCCGGGGTCGTCGATCACCTCCTCGTGGAACACCAGCGACACGGCGACGAACACCATCTCCGGTACGTCGATGGCGACCCCGCACGTGACGGGCGCGGCGGCTCTCTACCTGGCCGACCACCCCGGTTCCACGCCCGCGCAGGTCGCCTCGGGCCTCGTCGCCGCCGCCTCCACCGGCGTCGTCACCAGCCCCGGCACCGGCTCGCCCAACCGCCTCCTGAACGTCGGCGGCGGTACGACGACCCCGCCCGGACCGCGCTTCGAGAACACCGGTGACTACGCGATCGCCGACAACACGACGGTCGAGTCCCCGGTCACCGTCAGCGGCGTCACGGGCAACGCGCCCGCCGCGCTGTCCGTCGAGGTGCACATCGTGCACACGTACATCGGCGACCTCCAGGTCCAGCTGATCGCCCCCGACGGTTCGGCGTACACCCTCAAGGCGTACGGGACGGGCGGCAGTTCGGACAACATCGACACCACGTACTCGGTGAACGCCTCCTCCGAGGCGGCCAACGGCACGTGGAAGCTGCGCGTGAGCGACAACGCGGCTGCGGACACCGGGAAGATCGACGCCTGGGCCCTGCAGTTCTGACGGCTCGCCGGCCTCAGTAGCACTCCTCGTCCTCGCGGAACGGTTCCGGGTCGTCGACCCAGCCGGCCGCGAGGACGAGGCGCGAGCGGCGGTGTACCGCCAGGAAGCCGAAGGGCCGGTCGAACCCGGCGTGGACGGTCGTCGTGAAGTGACGCGGCGTGGACGGCGCCCCTGCCGCGAGCATCTCCACGGCGGTCACCGCCGCGGCCCGGAAACCGAGGGCGCCGAACGACGCCGTGGCGGACTGCCGGGCCGAACCCACGCACAGCGGCCGGGCGCTGATCCCGGGGAAGTGCCCTTGGCGCTCGTCCCGCGCCGTCGTGAGACCGAACAGTTCCGGCAGCCGCAGCAGATCGTGCTCGCCGGACAGGGCGAACGGCACCGTGGCGACCTCCAGTGACGGCGGTCGCGGCGTCTCGCAGCACTCGCGCTCCACCCGCACACCGGGACCCGCCTCGCCGTACGGCAGCCGGTGGCCCGTTACGACCGTCCGCTCGCCCGCGAGCAGGCGCACCCCCTCGCCCAGTACCCGGCCGGGGGCCGTCCCCTCCTCGCCGAGCAGCAGATGGACGTCGACGCCGGTCGTGCCGAGGACCTTCAGCTCGGTGAGCGCGCCGTGCGGGGTGTCCGCCACCCCGACACGGTCCAGCAGGGCGGTGGTGCGCCGCAGTCCCTTCAGCACGAGGTCGCGCCACGGCCCCGTCTCCGGGCACAGGAAGGACTCCTCGAAGGGCCGGTACCAGTCGGTGCGCAGGGTCAGCGCGCCGGCGAGCACCAACTCGGTACCGTCGGTGAGGGTGACGGGCATTCGGCGGATCTGCCCGTCGGTCCGCTTCGCCGCCCAGGCGTCCAGGGCCGCGCGGTCGGTGTCCCCGACGCCGGTGAGGACCCCGTGCGTTCCCGCGGGCAGCCCGGCCTCCCACGCCTCCCGCAGCTCCAGCGTGCGGTCGGTCCACAGCCCGAGCGCCGCCGCGACTCCCGGCACCTCCGCCAGCGCGTTCAGCAACTCCCGGGCCCGGAGCGCGCATTCGTCCGCGGGCAGGCCGACGGCCTCGGACAGCTCCGCCCGGGCCGCCCCGCCGGCGCCGTCGGCGAGGAACCCCAGCAGGGGCCAGACCCCGGCCGCGGAGAACACCGTGGCGCCGGACACGGTCTCGGCCCACCGGGCGGTGAGGCCGTTGACCGCCCGGATCGTCGCCTTCGTCGTGCGCATACCGCCCCCGCCCGCGTCCCGCTTACCATTCGCCCAGCCGTACGACAGGCGCTCGGCCGTCCGTACATCCCGCACGAGGAGCAAGGTACTAGTGGCCATACCCCCGCCGCCCGGGCCCGAGCAGCCGCAGGGTCCGTACCCGCCGCCTCACGCGCAGGGCCCGTACCCGCAGCTGCCGTACCGCACCTGGGGCCAGGGGTACTCGCCCTACAACCGTCCGGCGCCCGTGAACGGCCTGGCGATCGCGGCCCTCGTGCTGGGCATCCTGTGCTTCCTGCCCGCCGTGGGACTGGTCCTCGGCATCGTCGCGCTCCGCCAGATCAAGAAGCGCGGCGAGCGGGGCACGGGTCTGGCGGTGGGCGGCATGGTCATGTCGTCGCTCGGTCTCGTACTGATCGTGCTGGGCTCCCTCGGCGGCTTCTGGGCGGACTTCCAGGAGGGGTTCAGGGACGCGGCGGCCGGCGGGTCCGGCGTCACCTTCTCCGTCGACGAGGGCGAGTGCTTCGACGCGCCGGACGGCTCCCTGGAGGGCTACGCGTACGACGTCGACCGGGTGCCGTGCACGGGCAGGCACGACGCGGAGGTGTTCGCCAACTTCACCATGCAGCAGGAGAGTTACCCCGGCGAGGACAGGATCAACGACATCGCCGACACCAAGTGCTACGCGCTTCAGGACCGGTACGCCATGGACACCTGGGCCGTCCCGGACGACGTGGACGTCTACTACTTCACGCCCACCCGGCAGAGCTGGCGCGTGGGCGACCGCGAGATCACCTGCATGTTCGGGAACATGGACGAGAAGCGCAGCCTGACCGGCTCGCTGCGCAACGACGCCACCACCCTCGACGCGGACCAGCTCGCCTACCTGGAAGCCGCGCGCGTGCTCAACACGGCGATGGACACGGCGCCCGAGGAGTACGTCGAGGACGACCTGCCCGGTCACCGGAAGTGGGCGGACCGGGTGTCGGACGCGCTCACGGAGCAGGCGGAACTGCTGCGCGGCCACACCTTCGAGCCGGGGGCGGCGAAGCCCGTGGCCGCACTCGTCGACGACATCGAGGCGGCGCGGAAGGAGTGGGCGAAGGCGGCCGGCGCCCGGGACGCCGACGCGTTCCAACGGCACTACGACAAGGGGGCCGAGCTGATCGACCCCCACCGGACGGTCACGGCACGCAAGGCCCTGGGGCTCGACACCACGCCGCCGGAGTACCTGGGGGACGGCGGCGACGGGGTCGGCGGGGGAGACGGTGACGACGCGGAGGTGTGATCGCTGCCATAGCGGGGAGAAAGTGCCTGCGTAAAGCCCTCGCGGGCCGCATGTCATCACATCGAGTGATTCTCTGGCCTTTGCTTGCACGAGAGAACCCACGGTTGCCACGCTGTTGCTGTCTGTACAACCTGATGGGAGCGGCCAGTGACATTCGGTGAGCAGCCGGCGTACCTGCGCGTCGCGGGTGATCTCCGTAAGAAGATCGTCGACGGTTCACTTCCCCCGCACACCCGTCTCCCCTCCCAGGCCCGCATCCGCGAGGAGTACGGCGTCTCGGACACCGTCGCCCTGGAGGCACGCAAGGTGCTGATGGCCGAGGGCCTGGTCGAGGGCCGCTCCGGCTCCGGGACCTATGTGCGCGAGCGGCCCGTGCCGCGCCGCGTCGCCCGCTCCGGGTACCGCCCGGACAGCGGCGCGACCCCCTTCCGCCAGGAGCAGGCCGAGTCCTCCGCGCGCGGCACGTGGGAGTCGCACAGTAAGCAGACGGAGGCCGACAGCGCGATCGCCGAGCGGCTCGCCATCAAGCCCGGCGACCGCGTCATGTGCACCAAGTACGTCTTCCGGGACGCCGGCGAGGTGATGATGCTCTCCACCTCGTGGGAGCCGCTCGCCGTCACCGGCCGCACCCCCGTCATGCTCCCCGAGGAGGGACCCCTCGGCGGCATGGGCGTCGTCGAGCGCATGGCCGCCATCGACGTGATCGTGGACAACGTGACCGAGGAGGTCGGCGCGCGCCCCGGCCTCGCCGAGGAACTCCTCGCGCTGGGCGGCGTCCCCGGCCACGTCGTCCTCGTCGTCCAGCGGACGTACTACGCGTCGGGGCGGCCGGTCGAGACGGCCGACGTGGTCGTACCGGCGGACCGCTACCGGGTGGCGTACCACCTGCCGGTGAAGTAGCCGCCCCTCCCCGGGCGCGAGGGCCGCGGTCGTCGTGCCCAGGGGCAGGGCCGCGAGATTGCCTGTCCGGCGGCGCAGGTGCGGCGCGTGGCGGGAGCCCGACGGTCGCCCAAGTCCGCGCCGTGAGGCGGGAGTCCGGCGCCTTTCAGCGTTCGTACGGACGTAGGTCCGTCGGCGGTCACGTTCGTGCGGTGCGGAGCGGGAGGCCGGCGGCGGTCACGTTCGCACAGACGGGGGTCCGTCGGTGGTCCTGCGCGGCGCGGGCGGGGGCCCGCTGACGGTCACGTGCGTACGGATGGGAAGCCGTTGGCGGTCGCGTTCATGCGGGGCTGGGGGCCGCCGGTCGTCAAGTGGTGCCTGTCCTCAGGGCAGTTGGTATCTGGCCTTTCTCGCGCGTGGGGTCCCGGCCGGGTTCCCGGGCCTGCTCGCGCGCTGCTCCGGCGCCGCTCGACGTAGGCTCAACCGGCGCTCCACGGCGCATTCGACGGCGTGCGCCCCCTCCGTCATGGCCGGTTGCGTACCTCTTTGTGAAAACCCGTATTCGCTCCGTGAAGGTTAGGCGTAGGCTCGGGCATATGCGGATTGCGGTTTCCTTATGGAGCGGGGCGCGGCGCAGGCCGGGGACGGGAAGTGGAGGGGCGCGATGAACGACGGCACGATCACTCTCCCCTGGCTCGTCATACGGCAGGACGACAACGGCAATCGCTACCGCGTCGGCCGGTACGCGACCCGCGCCGAGGCGCAGAAGATCGCGGACAGCCTCGACGCCCGCGGGCACAAGCAGCTCTACTGGGTCGAGCGGATCGGTCAGAACGGCGCGAGGTGACCCGCTCCCTCACGGTGACCCACGCTGCCTCAAGGTGAAGGTGCGCACGGCGTTCCGTGCTCCCGGTGCCCGCGCTCCCGGTCTTCGTAGGATCCGCCGCTCTCCCGCCGGTCCGTGCCGCCGTAGCGGAGCAGTCGCCCGCCGATCTCGCGCCGCCGTCCCGGAACGGGACTTCCCGCCGCTCCCGTAGGCTCCGGCGCATGACCGAACGGATCGTGGTCGTCGCGGCCGCTCTGCTGGGCGAAGGGCGTCTGCTCGCCGCTCGCCGCAGTGCCCCTCCCGAACTGGCCGGCCGCTGGGAACTGCCCGGCGGCAAGGTCGAGCCCGGCGAGGCTCCCGAAGCCGCCCTCGTGCGCGAGCTGCGCGAGGAGCTGGGCGTCGACACCGAGCCCGGCGAGCGGGTCCCGGGGGAGTGGCCCCTGAAGCCCGGGCTCGTCATGCGCGTGTGGACCGCCCGCCTGCTCCCCCACTCGGCCGAGCCGAAGCCCCTCCAGGACCACGACGCACTGCGCTGGCTGACGCCGGACGAGATCGACGACGTGGACTGGCTCGACCAGGACGTCCCCGCCGTCCGCGCCGTCCTCCCGTGGTGGAGCCCCTCGGCCTGAGGGGCGCGTGCGGGGCGTACGGCGCGCACGGCACGTAGGGCGGGGAAGGTGCGCGGCGCACCCGGTCCCGCCGTCCGGCCCTTCCGTACGCCGTTCGTGCCACAGTGCGCCGACGAACGCGGTAAGGCGTCACGGATATCGGGTATGTGCCCATTAACCCCACGAAACCGGACATGGGTGGGCTTCTGGCCTGGGAAGTGATCGGCGTGCTCCACACCGAAGGCGAATGCGTCGAATGGACCTTTCCCGCGGAGCCCGGCGCCGTCCGTACCGCCCGTGCCCTCGTGCGCGGCCAGCTGCGCACCTGGGGCCTCGACTCCCTCGGTGACATCACCGCCCTGCTGGTCAGCGAGCTGGTGACCAACTCGCTGCGGCACGCCACCGGCCCCATCGGGGTACGGCTGCTGCGCCCCGCCGCGATGCCGGACGCGCTGCTCGTCGAGGTCTCCGACCCCCTTCCCGAGCTGCCCCGGGAGCGGTCGGCCCACCCCGACGACGAGGGCGGGCGCGGTCTCCAGCTGGTGGCCGGGTCCTCGCGCCGCTGGGGCATGCGGCCAGGTGAGGCGGGCAAGACCGTGTGGTTCGAGCTGGCGGTCCCCGGTTGAGAGGTGCGGGGCGGACCCCATGCATGGGGGACCGGTGCGCGGGCACCCGGCCGGTGCGCGCGGTTCCCCGGGCGGCGGCGTGCGGCGGAATCGCACGGATCCGGCCAGGGAGGCCGACGTCCGTCTTTGGTTCGACTGGGCCTCACCTGGTTAGAAGACTGGAAGTATGTGGCGGCCGGTCCAAAAACCATCGGGACCGTGCTGTGATCGTGAACACCGTGTTGTGCGGGGCCGTAGTGCTGGATACTGCGGGCAGCCGCCCCCGGTGACCGGTGCCGGACGCGGTGAGCTGGAGGGGACGGTTCGCGTGAGCGAGATACCAGCGAAGGCCACGGAGTCCGAGGACCCGTCGGACCGCGCCGCGGGCGAGGTCACGCCCGGCGGGCCCGGAGACGCGGTGGGCGACGCGGAGGGCGCGGGCGACGCGATGTGGCAGAGCAGTCCGCCCGGCTCGATCTACGACTACATCAAGGTCGCGTCGTTCTCCATCGGCCCCGACGGGCTCGTCGACCAGTGGAGCCTGCGCGCCGAGCAGATCTTCGGGATCTCCGCCGAGCGCGCCGTCGGCATGGACCCGATCGAGGCGTTCGTCGCCTCCGACCAGCGTGAGCGCGGCCACCGCAAGATGGCGGAGATCCTCGACGGCCGCGAGTGGACCGGCGTGGTCCCCTTCCGGCTGCCGGCCCCCGCCGAGGCCGACGGCGCCACGGAGGGCCTCGCCGAGGTCTACGTGATGCCGACCACGACCGAGCACGGCGAGCAGGCGGCCGTCTGCATCGTCGTGGACGTGCGCACCCTGCGCCGGATCGAGACGGACCTCGCCGCCTCTCAGGCGATTTTCGGTCAATCTCCCTTCGGGTTCCTGCTGATCGACAGCGACCTGCGGATCCGCCGGGCCAACGAGCGTTTCGCCTCGGTGTTCGGTGGGAGCGTCGACGACCACCGCGGCCGGACCGTCCACGACTACCTGCCGCGCTCGGAGGCCGAGCGCGTCGCCGCGACCCTGCGACGCGTCCTGGAGACCGGCAACTCCATCACCGACATGCACGTCACGGGCCAACTGCCCGACTCCGACGAGCGCCGGCACTGGTCGGTCAACCTCTACCGCGTGCACAGCGGCACCGGCCGCCCCATCGGCATCGCCTGGCTGGGAACCGACATCACCCGCCGCCGCGCCGCCGCCCGCGAGGCCGCCGCCGCCCGGCGCAACCTGGCCCTGCTGAACGAGGCCGGCGCCCGGATAGGGAACTCCCTCGACCTGGAGACCACCGCCCGCGAGCTCCTCGACGTCGTCGTCCCCGGCTTCTGCGACCTCGCGACCGTCGACCTCTACCAAGGGCTCCTGGCCGGCGACGAGACCCCGCCGGGCCTCGCCGACGGCAGCGCCGAGCTGCGCCGGGTCGCCTTCTCCAGTGCCGTCTCCGACGCGCCCTTCGCCGGCGGGCCCGCGCCCGTCGCCGTCGGCGCCGTCCACCACTACTCCTTCAACTCCTCCTGCGCGGACGCCCTGCGCACCGCACGGCCGCAGCACATCCCCGCCGAGGAAGGCGGCCTCATACAGTCCACGCTGGCCGTCCCGATGGTCGCCCACGACACCGTCGTCGGCCTGGCCCAGTTCTCCCGTACGAAGGGCAGCGAGCCGTTCGGCGAACGCGACCGCGCCCTGGCGGTGGAACTGGCCGCGCGGGCGGCCGTCTGCATCGACAACGCCCGGCTGTACCGCCGCGAGCACGAGCGGGCGCTGATGCTGCAACGGTCCCTGCTGCCGCCCGGCGACCCCGAGGCATCCGGCCTGGACATCGCCTGCCGCTACCTCCCGGGCAACGCGGCCACCGAGGTCGGCGGCGACTGGTTCGACGTCATCGAACTACCCGGCCACCGCACGGCACTTGTCGTCGGCGACGTGATGGGCCGCGGTCTGCGCGCCGCCGTCGCCATGGGTGAACTGCGCACCGCCGTCCGCACCCTGGCCCTGCTGGACCTCGAACCCGCCGAGGTGCTCTCGGCGTTGGACGAGATCGCCCGCGGGCTCGGCACCCCCGGCGGAGTCCAGCAGGCCACCCGCACAGCCCGCCAGCCCCGTGACGCCGACCTCTCCGAGGTCTACCTCGCCACCTGCGTGTACGCGGTCTACGACTCCGTCACCCGGCGGTGCACCTTCGCCAACGCGGGCCACCTGCCCCCGGTGCTGGTCGAGCCCGGCGAGAGCGCGCTGATGCTCGACGTGCCGCCGGGCATGCCCCTCGGGGTCGGCGGCGAGCCGTTCGAGGAGGTCGAGGTGGAACTCCCGGAGGGCGCTCTGCTCGCGCTCTACACGGATGGACTGGTCGAGTCGCGCGACCATCCGCTGGACGAGGGGCTCCAGGCCTTCGTCGGAGCGCTGACCGACCCCACCCGGCCCCTGGAGGACGTCTGCGACCACGTCCTCAGCACCCTCGACACGCACCACGGCGAGGACGACATCGCGTTGCTGATGGCACGTGTCCAGGGCCTGCCCGCCGAGTCCGTCGGTGACTGGACGCTGCCGCGTGAGCCGCGCAGCGTGGGCCGCGCCCGTGAGTACGCGCGCGGCCAGTTGCTCTCCTGGGACCTGGAACCCCTTGTCGACACGGCGGAACTGCTGGTCAGCGAGCTGGTGACGAACGCCCTGCGGTACGGCGAGGGCGAGATCAGACTGCGGCTGCTGCTCGACCGGACGCTGGTGTGCGAGGTCTGGGACGCGGGGCTCGTCCAGCCGCGCCGGCGCCGGGCGCGGGACACCGACGAGGGCGGGCGCGGGCTCCAGCTCGTCGGGCTGCTCTCCGCGGCCTGGGGGTCCCGGCGCACACCCCGCGGCAAGACGGTCTGGTTCGAACTGCCGCTCCCCGACGGGGAGACGGGCCTCGCGGATCCGGCGGAGGCGCTGCTCAGTCTGTTCTGACGCTCACCCCGCCGGTCCCGGCGGATCGGCACGGTCGGACGGGTCGGCCCGGTGCGAGCGGGCGGCGCTGCCGGGAGTCGTACGTGTACGGGCGCGCCGTATGCGCCGCAGATACCCGTACGAGGCCAGCGCCCCCGCGACGGCCACCGTGACGACGGGCAGCACGAGGTCGGCGGTGGAGACGCCGTCCTCGTCGGCGCGCGGGCCCGCGGCGACCGGAGCGGGGTCCGCGGGTGCGGTCGCGCCCGCCGCCGGGGCGCCGGTGCTTCCCTCCGCGACCGGCGCCGACAGCCAGCCCAACGCCAACAGCCCCCCGGCGACGGCGTACGCCGCCCGTGCCCGGCTCCGGCTCGTCAGTGTCGTCACCTTTGGGAGCGTATGGCCCCCTGTGCGAGGACGCGAGCGGGCCGCCGCCACGGGGCGAGGCCTAAGGTACGCAGGGTTCGGGGGAGCGACGGAGGGGCGTGGGGGATGGACACGGGGCGAGGAATGCCGGGGCGGAACTGGGAGCCGCAACAGCCGCACATACCGGGGGACTTGGAACAGCCGGGCCGCTCAGAGAACTCTGCGAGAACGAAGCCGCCGGAGGAGCCGGAGCGCCCCGAGCAGTCGGAGTGGCCCGACGAGCCGGTGCCGTCCGGGCAGTCACAGCCGCCGGAGGAGCCGCTGCCACCCACGCCCCCGCAGGCGCCCGAAGGGCAGGAGACCCCCACCCGGCCGCAGGCGCCCGAGGGGTCGGATGAGCGTGCGGAGCCGGTGCCGCCCACGCACCCGCAGGCACCAGCCCAGCCCCAGGCGTCCGAAGAGCAGGAGCCCCTCACCCACCCGCAGGCGCCCGCTCAGCCGCAGGCGTCCGTCGGGACGGACGAGACCGGTGAGCCGGGAGGCCCAGGGGAGCCGGGCCCGGCGGCCGGCGCGGGTGGGGAGCCCGGAAGTGGCGGTGGGGACGGGGCGCGGTCCCGGGCCGGGTGGGCCAGGCGGGCGTGGGACGTGTGGCGGCGGCCGTCGCTGCGACGGCCCAAGCGCATCGCCCTCGTCCTCGCGCTCGTCCTGCTGCTCCCGCCCCTCGCGGCCGGTGTCGCCCTGCGCGTCAACTACGCCGGAGACCCGGCCGCCGGCACCCAGACCCGGAACCGGGACGCCCTGTGGCTCGGGCACGCCTGGGTCGACGGGCGGAAGCGGGACGCGGACGTCGAGGTGCTGGCGAGACGGCTGCGCGCCACCGGCATACGGGACCTGTACGTGCACGCCGGGCCGCTGGAGCACGACGGGACGCTGCCCGAGTCGGCCTACCCGAGGGCGCGTTGGCTCATCGAGGCCGTGCACCGGGAACTGCCCGGGGTACGCGTCCAGGCCTGGCTGGGCGACGCGCTCGCGAGCGAGGGGCCGCACGGGATGCGGCTGGAGCGCGCGGCGACCAGGGACGCCGTGGTGCGCTCCACCCGGCAGATCCTCACCGCCGGCTTCGACGGGGCCCACTTCGACCTGGAGCCCCTGCACTCGGGCGACCGGAACTACCTCGCGCTCCTCGACGACCTGCACCGGGTCACCCGCGCGCGGGGCGTGCCGCTGTCCGTCGCCGCCCACCAGATCGACCCGCTCCCGGCGGCCAACTCCGTCCGGGGCACCCTCACGGGCCACCCCAAGTGGTGGTCGCAGGCGTTCTTCGGGCAGGTCGCGCGACGGGTCGACCAGATCGCCGTCATGACGTACGACACCGCGCTGCCGCTGGAGAGCCTGTTCGGCGGCTATGTCGCCCAGCAGACCTCGCTCGCCCTGGAGGTCACCCCCGAGTCCACGGACCTGCTGATGGGACTGCCCTTCTTCCACGAGGACGACATGAGCCACCACGAGAACGCGGAGACGGTCGCGGCTGCCGTCCGGGGCACCCGCCTCGGCCTCTCCCGCACGGACCGCACCCGCGCCCGCTTCGGCGTGGCCCTCTACGTGGACTTCGCGGCCCGCGAGGAGGACTGGACGGCGTACCGGGAGGGCTGGGTCGGATGACGGCGGGCGGCCCGGACGTTCAGCTCCGCCGCCTGCCGATCTTGGAGCCGAGCCACACCAGCGGATCGTACTTGCGGTCCGCCGCGCGTTCCTTCAGGGGGATCAGGGCGTTGTCCGTGATCTTGATGCTCTCGGGGCAGACCTCCGTGCAGCACTTGGTGATGTTGCAGTAGCCGAGGCCGTGGTCGTCCTGGGCGCTGCGCTTGCGGTCCAGGCCGCTGTCCTCGGCGGCGTCCAGGGGGTGCATGTCCAGTTCGGCGACACGCATCAGGAAGCGCGGTCCGGCGAACGCCGGTTTGTTCTCCTCGTGGTCGCGCACGACATGGCAGGTGTCCTGGCACAGGAAGCACTCGATGCACTTGCGGAACTCCTGCGAGCGGTCCACGTCCTGCTGCTGCATCCGGTACTCGCCGGGGCCGAGCCCCGCGGGAGGCACGAACGCGGGCACCTCGCGCGCCTTCATGTAGTTGAAGCCGACGTCCGTCACCAGGTCGCGCACGACGGGGAACGCGCGCAGGGGCGTGACGGTGATCGTCTCCTCGCGGGTGAACACGGACATCCGCGTCATGCACATCAGCCGCGGCCGTCCGTTGATCTCCGCCGAGCACGAACCGCACTTGCCCGCCTTGCAGTTCCAGCGCACGGCGAGGTCGGGGGCCTGCGTCGCCTGGAGGCGGTGGACGATGTCGAGGACGACCTCGCCGTCGTTGACCTCGACCGTGAAGTCCTGGAGGTCACCGCCGCCGACGTCGCCGCGCCACACCTTGAAGCGGGCCTGATAGCTGCTCACTCGTACAGCTCCTCTTCGGCGAGGTACTTGACCAGCTCCTCCTTCTCGAAGAGGGCGAGCAGGTCGGGGCGGATGGGCTCGGTGGTGGTCCGGACGAGGTCGATCTGGCCGCGTACCGGGTCCGTGGCCGCCAGCCCGCCGGTCGGGTCGGTGAGCCGGCACAGCAGGTTCACGCGGCGCCACGCGCGGTCCATCGCCGGGTGGTCCTCACGCGTATGGCCGCCGCGCGACTCCGTCCGCTCCAGCGCGGCCCGTGCCACGCACTCGCTGACGAGGAGCATGTTGCGCAGGTCCAGGGCGAGGTGCCAGCCGGGGTTGAACTGCCGGTGGCCCTCGACTCCGGCGCGCCGCGCGCGTACCCGCAGGTCGGCGAGTTTCTCCAGCGCGGTCTCCATCTCCGCCTCGCGGCGGATGATGCCGACGAGGTCGTTCATCGTCTGCTGGAGCTCCTGGTGGAGGGTGTACGGGTTCTCCGGCGGGCGTCCGTTCTCCGGCCCCGGCTCGGGGCCCTCCGCGGAGAAGGGCCGCAGCGCCTCGGCGGCGGCCGCGTCGATCTGCAGGTCCTCCACGGCGGGACGGTCGCCGGCGAGCGCGGCGGCGTGCTCCGCCGCGTGCAGGCCCGCCCGGCGCCCGAAGACCAGCAGGTCGGAGAGGGAGTTGCCGCCCAGCCGGTTGGAGCCGTGCATGCCGCCGGCGACCTCACCGGCCGCGTACAGCCCCGGTACCCCGCGGGCCGCCGCTGTGTCCGACTCGACGGCGATGCCACCCATCACGTAGTGACAGGTCGGGCCGACCTCCATCGCCTCGGCGGTGATGTCGACGTCGGCCAGCTCCTTGAACTGGTGGTACATGGAGGGCAGTCGGCGCCGGATGACCTCGGCGGGCATGCGCGTGGAGACGTCCAGGAACACCCCGCCGTGCGGGGAGCCGCGGCCCGCCTTGACCTCCGCGTTGATGGCCCGCGCCACCTCGTCGCGGGGCAGCAGCTCGGGGGGCCGGCGGTTGTGGTCCGGGTCCTCGTACCAGCGGTCGCCCTCCTCCTCGGACTGGGCGTACTTCTCCTTGAAGACGTCGGGGATGTAATCGAACATGAAGCGCTTGCCCTCGGAGTTGCGCAGCACGCCGCCGTCGCCGCGCACCGACTCCGTCACGAGGATGCCCTTCACCGACGGCGGCCAGACCATGCCCGTCGGGTGGAACTGGACGAACTCCATGTTCAGCAGGGGTGCCCCGGCCAGGAGCGCGAGCGCGTGCCCGTCGCCGGTGTACTCCCACGAGTTCGACGTCACCTTGAAGGACTTGCCGATGCCGCCGGTCGCGATGACGACGGAGGGCGCTTCGAGGACGAAGAACCGGCCGGACTCGCGCTCGTAGCAGAAGGCGCCCGACACCCGGTCCTCGTCCTTCAGGATTCGTGTGACGGTGCACTCCTGATAGACCTTCAGGCGGGACTCGTAGTCGCCCGTCTCCCGGTGGTCCTCCTGCTGGAGGGAGACGATCTTCTGCTGAAGCGTGCGGATTAGTTCGAGGCCGGTCCGGTCGCCGACGTGCGCGAGGCGCGGGTACTCGTGCCCGCCGAAGTTGCGCTGCGAGATCCGCCCGTCGCCCGTGCGGTCGAAGAGGGCGCCCCACGTCTCCAGCTCCCACACCCGGTCCGGGGCCTCCTGCGCGTGCAGTTCGGCCATTCGCCACTGGTTGAGGAACTTGCCGCCGCGCATCGTGTCGCGGAAGTGCACCTGCCAGTTGTCGCCGGAGTTCACGTTGCCCATGGCGGCCGCGATGCCGCCCTCGGCCATCACCGTGTGCGCCTTGCCGAACAGCGACTTGCAGATCACGGCCGTGCGGGCGCCGCGTTCCCGGGCCTCGATGGCGGCCCTGAGCCCGGCGCCGCCGGCGCCGACCACCACGACGTCCCACTCCTGCCGGTCCACTACGGACATCAGAAAAACCTCGGATCGTCGAAGGCGCCGGACGCGACCAGGTACACGTAGAAGTCGGCGAGCGCGACACTCACCAACGAGGCCCAGGCCAGCGCCATGTGACGGGCGTTCAGCTTGCCGACCCACTGCCACATCCGGTAGCGCACGGGGTGCCGGGAGAAGTGCTTGAGCTTGCCGCCGACGATGTGCCGGCACGAGTGGCACGACAGGGTGTACGCCCAGATCAGCACGATGTTCACGAGGAAGACCAGGCTGCCGAGGCCCATGTGACCCCAGGCGTAGTCCTCGTCGCGGAAGGCGAGCACGGTGTCGTACGTGAGGATCCCGGCGACGACGATCGCCGCGTAGAAGAAGTACCGGTGGATGTTCTGCAGGACCAGCGGGAAGCGGGTCTCACCGGTGTACTTCTTGTGCGGCTCGGCCACCGCGCAGGCCGGCGGGCTCGCCCAGAAGCCACGGTAGTAGGCCTTGCGGTAGTAGTAGCAGGTCAGCCGGAAGCCGAGCGGGAAGATCAGGATGATGATGGCGGGCGAGAGCGCCCACCAGCTCCCGAAGACGTCCGCGTTCGGTCCGGAGTGCATGGTCTGGCACCGCTCGGCCAGACAGGGCGAGTAGAACGGCGACACGTACGGGGCGGAGTAGTAGTCGGTGTCCGCGAAGGCCCGCCAGGTCGAGTAGACGATGAAGGCCAGCAGCCCGGCCGCGGTGACGGCGGGCGCCAGCCACCAGCGGTCGGTCCGCAGATGCGGGGCGGCGATGGCGGCACGCGTGGGTGTCCGTACGCCGCCGCTGTCCTGATGGGGTTCCGTACCAGTGGTCAACTGTCGCTCCGGTCGGGGTCAGGGGGCGTGCCGGTCGCGGGCGCCGAGTCCCTCGTCGTCCGAATCGGTCCACAGGGAGCTGTCGTACGGGGTGTCGGGGATCGACAGCAGGTCGGGTCGCCGGGGTGCGGCCAGCGCCGGGGCGGCCTCCCGGAGCAGGGCGACGCTCTCGCGCAGGTGATCGGTGTCGGTGCGCACGCGGCGCATCTCCAGCCCCGCGCCTATCTGCTGTTCCAGTCGCCCCACCGACCTGGAGAGGTCGTCTAAGCAGCGCTGGACTGACGTCAAGTCGTCGTGCACGGACATGACTTGCCCTCACTTCCACGGGCTCTGCGGCCCAAGGCGGCAACGTTCATGCGCCTGCGAGTGTCGCGCGTCACACGAGCCCCTGTGAAGAGATCTGCACGGATTCCCGGCGCACACCCCACAAACGCGCCCCGCGCACGCCCAAGACACCACCCCCAGCACCACGCCCGCCCACCCACGAACCACAAGCCGCCATCGCACCCGCCCACGCCTGCCCACAGCTCAGCCGCCCACGGACCGCAAGTCGCCACCGCACCCGCCTGCCCCGCAGCTCGGCCCCACGGCCCGCAGTCGCCATCGCACCGGAGGGGCCGTGCCGGTACATCAAATGGCCGTCGAGACGGGGACGTACGCAACCGAGGAACGCTGGTGACGGGGGCCGACACCAACTACCGACGGCCGGATGTACCGGCACGGCCCCGCCCCACCCACCGGACGGAATGCGCCCACCCACCGGACCGAATGCGCCCCCACCGGACCGACGGCGCCCCACGCCCCCGAAACCGACGGCGAACAGCGCACTGGCCGCCCTCCACGGGGGCCGCCCCCGCAGGGGTATTGCGCCGCACGGGTGGGCTTCGGCCCCCTCACCGCCGTGTCGCGGCCCCGACGCCGCCCCGCTCCCCTTCAGTGGGCCGCATAGATCTGATCAGCTCCATATACCGCCAAACGTGATCAGAATCCGCACTGTCCTCCTGGCGGAGCGTCAGCGCGGCGAGACCCGGAGGTTGCAGTGATGTCCCACGACGGCATCGGACTGCGCGCGGTCATGCGCTCGGTCGCGTTTCTCACCGCGGGCGCACTCGCGGTGCCCGCCCTGGCCGCGTGCAGCGCGGAGGACCAGGCGGGCAAGCCCGTCGCCGGGCAGGACATCGCGCCCGCGTCCCGTGACCGGGTGGCCGACGGCGGCACCCTGCGCTGGGCGGTGGACGCCCTGCCCGAGACGCTGAACACCTTCCAGGCGGACGCCGACGCGGCGACCTCACGGATCGCGGGCGCCGTCCTGCCCTCCATGTACCGGACCGACGCCATGGGCCGCCCCGCACGGAACGCCGACTTCCTGGAGTCGGCCAAGATCGTCGAGCGCGAGCCCAAGCAGGTCGTCCTCTACAAGCTCAACCAGCAGGCGGTCTGGAGCAACGGCCGCGAGATCGGCGCCGCCGACTTCACCGCCCAGTGGCGGGCCCTGTCCGGCAAGGACACCGCGTACTGGACGGCCCGCAACGCGGGCTACGACCGCATCCAGAAGATCGAGCGCGGCGCCAACAACCTGGAGGTCCGCGTGACCTTCAGCCGCCCCTACGCCGACTGGAAGTCGCTCTTCTCCCCGCTGTACCCCAAGGACGTCATGGGGACCCCCGACACCTTCAACGACGGCGCCCGCCGCAAGCTGAAGGTGACCGCCGGCCCCTTCGCGCTGGGGAAGATCGACCGCGAGGACGGCGACGTCACCCTCACCCGCAACCCGCGCTGGTGGGGCCGCCCCACCAAGCTCTCCGAGCTGGTGCTGCGCGCCGTGCCGCGCGACCAGCGCGCCGCCGCCCTGAACTCCGAGAAGGTCGACCTCGCCGAGATCGACCCCGAGGAGGCCGGGCGGATCACCCGGGCCGCCGCCCCCGGCAGCCCCCCGCATCAGGGCCCGGCCGCCGCGGTGACCCCCGCCAAGGCGCTGCGCTCCTGGGCCGTCGCCCACGGCTCGGACGAGGAGGCCGCCCACGAGGAGGTCCTCGCCCGCAAGAAGCAGCGCAAGGCGGTCGCCAAGTACGCCGGACGGCAGGCGGCCCTGCGCGGGTTCGAGGTCCGCAAGTCGCTCGAACCCTCGTTCACCCAGCTCGCCCTCAACGGCTCCGACGGCCCGCTCGCCGACGAGCGCGTCCGGCGTGCCGTGGCCCGCGCCCTCGACCGCGAGGAGCTCGCCCGGGTGGTCCTCAAGCCGCTCGGCCTGCCCGCCGTCCCGGTCGGCAGCCACCTCGCGCTCTCCGGTCAGCTCGCCTACGCCGACAACAGCGGCACCCTCGGCGGCCAGGACACCGCGGAGGCCCGGGCGCTGCTCGCCGACGCGGGCTGGGTGCCCGGCGGCCCGGTGAAGGAGCAGCGCAAGCCGGAGAAGGCGGCCGGGTCCGAGGTGAAGAAGCCCGAGGACGAGGCGGGCTCCGGCGACGACGGCACGTACATCGTCGGCAGGGACGACAAGCCGCGGGGCGTGCTGTCCGAGGCCGACCGGGAGCAGAAGAAGGATGCCGGGAGCCACGCGAAGAAGCACGGCATGGACAAGCGGCGGAACGCGGACGACCAGGCCGCACGGCGTCTGGACGGCCGGTACCTGCGCGAGCACGGCAAGCAGGGCGGTGCACCGGGGGCGTACGCGCCCAAGGGGACGGCCGCCCCGGCGGGCGCCGCGGCCGGCGCGCTGGCCAAGGACGGCAAGCCACTGACCCTGCGCTTCGTGCTGCCCTCCGGTCCCGGCTCGGAGTCGCTGCGTGCCGTCGGCGAGCGGATCGCCCGGATGCTGGACCGCGTCGGCATCGGCACGGAGATCTCCAAGGTCTCCGACGACAGCTACTTCAAGGACCACATCGCGTCGGGCCAGTACGACCTGGCGCTCTACTCGTGGCCCGCCTCCGCCTTCCCGGCCACCGACGCCCGGCCCATCTACGCCAAGCCGGTCCCGGCCGCCGACGGTTCGCTCAACGTCGAGCAGAACTACACGCGGGTCGGCACCGACCAGGTCGACCAGCTCTTCGACCAGGCCATCGCGGAGCTCGACGAGGGTGAGTCGCGTGCCCTGGTGCGCAAGGCGGACGCCCGTATCTGGGCTGCCGCAGGATCGATTCCTCTCTATCAGCGCCCGCAGCTGACGGCCGCCCGCGTGAACCTGGCCAACGCCGGGGCGTTCGGTTTCCAGACGCCGGTCTACGAGGACATGGGGTTCCTGAAGAAGGGCGCGAAGCCCCAGGCCGGCCCGTCGAAGGGCTGATTCCGGGCGGCGCCGGGCGTCGCGCGGGCCGGGCCCCCGTGGCCCTGCGGAGGCCTCCTCCGTCAGGGCCACGTACCATGGGGTAAGGCCGTGGCGTGTTCAGCCCGGCAGGCCCCGCGCAGCGGAGGCCGTCCACTCACCCCGGGAGAAGCGCCTCAATATGGCTGTGACTGCAACGCGTCACGACATCCGCAACGTCGCCATCGTCGCCCACGTCGACCACGGCAAGACCACTCTGGTCGACGCCATGCTCAAGCAGGCCGGTGCCTTCGCCGCGCACGCCGCCGAGTCGCTCGACGACCGCATGATGGACTCGAACGACCTGGAGCGTGAGAAGGGCATCACGATCCTGGCCAAGAACACGGCGGTCAAGTACCACCCGAAGGATGGCGGCGACGTCATCACCATCAACATCATCGACACCCCCGGCCACGCCGACTTCGGCGGTGAGGTCGAGCGCGGCCTGTCGATGGTCGACGCGGTCGTGCTGCTGGTCGACGCCTCCGAGGGCCCGCTGCCGCAGACGCGCTTCGTGCTTCGCAAGGCCCTGCAGGCCCGGATGCCCGTCATCCTCTGCATCAACAAGACGGACCGTCCCGACTCCCGGATCGACGAGGTCGTCAACGAGACGTACGACCTGTTCCTGGACCTGGACGCGGACGAGGAGCAGATCGAGTTCCCGATCGTCTACGCCTGCGCGCGTGACGGCGTCGCCTCGCTGACCAAGCCGGAGGACGGCACCGTCCCGGCGGACAGCGACAGCCTGGAGCCCTTCTTCTCCACGATCCTCTCGCACGTCCCGGCTCCGCAGTACGACGAGGAGGCCCCCCTCCAGGCCCACGTCACGAACCTGGACGCCGACAACTTCCTCGGCCGTATCGCGCTGCTCCGCGTCGAGCAGGGCGAGCTGCGCAAGGGCCAGACCGTCACGTGGATCAAGCGCGACGGCACGATGTCCAACGTGCGCATCACCGAGCTGCTGATGACCGAGGCGCTCACCCGCAAGCCCGCGGAGAAGGCCGGCCCCGGTGACATCTGCGCCGTCGCCGGTATCCCGGACATCATGATCGGCGAGACCCTCGCCGACCCCGAGAACCCGATCGCGCTGCCGCTCATCACGGTCGACGAGCCGGCCATCTCGATGACCATCGGCACGAACACCTCGCCGCTGGTCGGCCGTGGCGCCACCGGCAAGGGCGCGGACAACAAGGCCGCGGTCAAGGACCGCAAGGTCACCGCCCGCCAGGTCAAGGACCGTCTGGACCGCGAGCTGATCGGTAACGTCTCGCTGCGCGTGCTCGACACCGAGCGCCCCGACGCCTGGGAGGTCCAGGGCCGCGGTGAGCTGGCGCTGGCGATCCTCGTCGAGCAGATGCGCCGTGAGGGCTTCGAGCTGACGATCGGCAAGCCGCAGGTGGTCACCCAGGTCATCGACGGCAAGGTGCACGAGCCCGTCGAGCGCATGACGATCGACGTCCCCGAGGAGCACATGGGCGCGGTCACGCAGCTCATGGGCGTCCGCAAGGGCCGGATGGACAACATGTCGAACCACGGGTCCGGCTGGGTCCGCCTGGAGTTCGTCGTCCCCTCCCGCGGCCTCATCGGCTTCCGTACCGAGTTCCTGACCGGTACGCGCGGCACGGGCATCGCGCACTCGATCCACGAGGGCCACGAGCCGTGGTTCGGCCCGCTGACGACCCGTAACAACGGTTCGCTGGTCGCCGACCGCTCCGGCGCCGTCACCGCGTTCGCGATGACGAACCTCCAGGAGCGCGGTGTCCTCTTCGTGGAGCCCGGCACCGAGGTGTACGAGGGCATGATCGTCGGCGAGAACTCCCGCGCCGACGACATGGACGTCAACATCACCAAGGAGAAGAAGCTCACCAACATGCGCTCGGCCGCCGCCGACTCCTTCGAGGCGATCGTCCCGCCGCGCAAGCTCTCCCTGGAGCAGTCCCTGGAGTTCTGCCGCGACGACGAGTGCGTCGAGGTGACCCCGGAGGCCGTCCGCATCCGCAAGGTGAACCTGGACGCGCGTGAGCGCGCCCGTTCGGCGAGCCGGGCCAAGCACGGCTGATCCGGCCCCCGGCAGCAGATCTCGGGCACCCCGCCT
The DNA here is from genome assembly GCF_055565855.1 of Streptomyces sp. NPDC028308. Lineage (NCBI taxonomy): Bacteria > Bacillati > Actinomycetota > Actinomycetes > Kitasatosporales > Streptomycetaceae > Streptomyces > Streptomyces sp. NPDC028308. Next base: position 226,157 of record NZ_JBVHTO010000013.1, on the reverse strand, counting down.
CGGCGGGGTGCCCGATGCCGTTGCGGGAGGCCCCCGGCGCCGTGGGCAACGTCACGCCGTGCCGGCCGCGCAGCCGGGACCGCGGTGGACGCGGGGACCTGGGGGAGCCGAGCCGGGACGGAGGGGGGCTGGAGAAGGGATAGGGAAAACCCTTCATTGTGGGCGAGAAAGCCCTGAAGGCGGCCGCTTCGCACTACCCTGCAGACCACATGCATCTCGTCCGGGCGGACGGCGCACATCAGGCGCCGCTCGCTCCCGCGGACGTGATCGCCCGTTCACCGAACGGCCCGGCCGTACAGGCGCGTTGGCCGCGTGACGGGCACAGGGTCACCGCCGATCGCGGCGTGCGGGCACGCCGATGGCCCCCCACGCACAGCGGCCAGGTTAGCCGCAACCGGTTTTTCGAGCCCATGCGTCCGGAATACGGACACCTGCCACCGATAGATGTGTAACAAGTCCGTTTCGCAGGGATCTTTCAGCAAACCCTTTGTCCGGATTTTGGAAGAAGTAGGCGGCAGGTGTGATCGAACCGAGACCTTGGGAGTGTGGTCGGCTCCTGGCCCATGGCAGATAGTTAGGCGCGTAGAGCTCGGTCAACGGGTCACGCGCTGCAGCCGGCGCCGACCTCACGAGCGCGGGGGAGCACGAACACCTTGTCCGTCCAACGTGTCGGTGGTGTGACCGGTGCTCCCTTTTGCGGTGAACCAATGGACTCATGAGGAGGAACCCATGCGCGGTGCCAAGAGCGCCAAGTGGGTCGCGATAGCCGCGGTTGTGGCGCTGGGCGCGACCGCCTGTGGTGGTAGCGATGGTGACAGCGGCAAGGAAAACAAGGCCGCGGTCGACCCGAACGGTAAGTTCTCGGTCGAGGTGGGCGAGCCGCAGAACCCGCTGCAGCCTGCCAACACCATGGAGTCCAACGGCAGCATCGTCATCAATGCCCTGTTCTCTCAGCTCGTCGATTACGACGAGAAGGGCAACATCGTCATGGTGAACGCCGAGTCGGTGGACACCAAGGACAACAAGACCTACACGGTCAAGCTGAAGGCCGGCTGGAAGTTCCACGACGGCACCCCGGTGACCGCGGACTCCTACGTGAAGTCCTGGAACTGGTCTGCGAACATCAAGAACAAGCAGACCAACAGCTTCTGGTTCTCGGACATCAAGGGCTACGACGACGTCGCCCCGGCCAAGGGCTCCCCGAAGGCCGACAGCATGTCCGGCCTGAAGGTCGTCGACGACAGCACCTTCACCATCACGCTCTCGAAGCCGATCCCGTACTACGTGTACAAGCTCGGCTACGAGACCTTCTCGCCGCTCCCGGAGTCCTTCTTCAAGGACCCGAAGGCCGCGGGCGAGAAGCCGGTCGGCAACGGCCCCTACAAGTTCGTCAGCTGGCAGCACAAGAAGCAGATCGAAGTTGCCAAGTACGCGGACTACCAGGGTCCCGACAAGGCCAAGAACGGCGGTGTGGTCTTCAAGAACTACACCAACCTCGAGACGGCCTACGAGGACCTGAAGTCCGGCAACGTCGACGTCCTGCGTCAGATCGCGCCCAAGGACCTGCCCGTCTACAAGACGGACCTCGGCGACCGTGCCGTGGACAAGGCCTACTCCGCGATCCAGACCATCGCCCCGGCCTTCTACACCAAGCAGTGGAAGGACATCGACCCCAAGGTCCTGCAGGGCCTGTCGATGGCGATCGACCGCGACACCATCACGAAGACCGTGCTCCAGGGCACCCGTGAGCCGGCCACCGGCTGGGTCGCCAAGGGCGTCCTCGGCTACGAGCCGAACGCCGGCGGCGACGTCTTCAAGTACGACGCCGCCAAGGCCAAGTCCCTCATCAAGGAGGGTGGCGGCGTCCCGGGCAACAAGATCTCCATCCAGTACAACGCGGACGGCGGTCACAAGGAGTGGGTGGAGGCGGTCTGCAACTCCATCACCAAGGCCACGGGCGTCAAGTGCGTGGGCGACTCCAAGGCCGACTTCCAGGCCGACCTCAACGCCCGTGACGGGCAGGAGGTCAAGTCCATGTACCGCAGTGGCTGGGTGCTGGACTTCCCGATGAACGCCAACTTCATCCGGGACCTCTTCGGCTCCAAGTCGGACGGCAACCAGAGCGGCTTCTCCAACAAGAAGATCGACGAGGAGATCGCTGCCGCTGACAGCGCCTCGTCGCTCGAGGACTCGGAGAAGAAGTACCAGGAGATCGAGAAGCAGCTCCCGGAGTACATGCCGAGCATTCCGCTCTGGTACTACAAGGTCAACGCGGGCTACTCGGACAAGGTCACCGGCGTCGAGTACGCCCAGGACGGCGACCCGATCCTGACCGGCGTTCAGGTCAAGAAGTAACCGCAATCAGTCCGCGAACCGGGTACGGCGCCGCCTCGTGCGCCGTGCCCGGCATGCGGCAGCGGCTGGGGGGCCCTTTCCACACGCATCAGTCACGGGTGCGCGAGGAAAGGGCCCGTCGGCTGCCGCTGTAACCGACATGGAGGCACGATGGGGCGCTACGTCGCACGACGACTGCTCCAGATGATCCCGGTGTTCTTCGGGACAACCCTGCTGATCTTCCTCATGGTCTACGCCCTGCCCGGCGATCCCGTGCGAGGGCTCTTCGGCGACAAGGGCGGCAGCCCGCAGGTGATCGCCGCGCTGCGTCATGAGTACGGCCTGGATCAGAACATCTTTCTGCAGTACTACCACTACATGAAGGGCATCCTTCTGCACGCCGACTTCGGCACGCAGATCGCCTCCGGCCGTCCGGTCACGGACGTCCTCGGCGATGCCTTCCCGGTGACCCTCCGACTGGCCTCGCTGGCCTTCGTGATCGAGGTCATCGCGGGAATCACCCTCGGCGTCGCGGCAGGCCTGCGCGCCGGGCGGATCACCGACAACGTGGCCCTGCTGGTCTCGCTGCTGCTGATCTCGGTCCCGGTCTTCGTCCTCGGGTTCATCCTCAAGGCCGTCTTCGCGTTCAACCTCGGCTGGCTCAAGCCGAACGTCAACGACGCGACGAACTACAACGAGTTGCTGATGCCGGCCATTGTGCTGGCCGCCGCGTCACTGGCGTACGTGACCCGTCTGACCCGGACCTCCGTCGCCGAGAACGTGCGCGCCGACTACATCCGCACCGCCGTCGCCAAGGGCCTGCCCCGGCGCCGAGTGGTGGGCGTCCACCTCATGCGCAACTCGCTGATCCCCGTGGTCACCTACCTGGGCACCGACATCGGTGCGCTGATGGGCGGCGCGGTCGTCACCGAGGGCCTGTTCAACATCCACGGCGTGGGCGGCACGATCTACGAGTCCATCGTGCGCCGTGAGGGCACGACCCTCGTGGGCCTGGTGACGATCCTCGTCCTCGTGTACCTGCTCGCCAACCTGCTCGTCGACCTGCTCTACGCGGTCCTTGACCCGAGGATTCGCTATGCCTGACGTGACCAAGACCGACGTCAAGACCGGCGCGATCGACCCGGTGGGCGGCACGCCCTCCATGACGCCGCACGCCGCCGAGGCCAAGCCGGAGAAGACCCGCAGCCTGTGGGGCGACGCCTGGGCCGACCTGCGGCGCAGCTGGATCTTCATCATCTCCAGCGTGCTGATCCTGGTCCTGCTGCTCATCACCTTCTTCCCCGGGTGGTTCACCAGCGAGGACCCGATCCTCGGCGACCTGTCCAAGCACTACCTGCAGAAGCCGCGGCTGAGCGACGTCGGTTCGCCGGACTGGCTCGGCTACGACCAGCAGGGCCGCAGCGTCTACGCCCGCGCCATCTACGGCGCCCGCGCCTCCATAGCCGTCGGCTTCGGCACCACCGTCGTCGTCACGCTCCTCGGCGGCCTGGTCGGCATGATCTCCGGCTACTTCGGCGGTCTGATCGACTCGTTCATGTCCCGGGTGACGGACGTCTTCTTCGGCATCCCGTTCCTGCTCGGCACCATGGTCATCCTGAACTCCTTCACGAACCGGACGACCTGGGTCGTCATCGGGGCGCTGGGCTTCTTCGGCTGGACGCAGGTCGCCCGCGTGATGCGCGGCGCGGTCATCACCACCAAGCAGGCCGACTACGTGCAGGCGGCCAAGGCGCTCGGCGCGAGCACTCCGAGGATCATGTTCCGGCACATCCTGCCGAACACCCTCGCACCCGTGATCGTCGTCGCCACCATCTCGCTCGGTGTCTACATCTCCGCCGAGGCGACGCTGTCCTTCCTGGGCCTCGGCCTCGACGGCGTCTCGTGGGGCAACGACATCTCCGGCGGCGGCAACCAGATCCGCGTCGCCCAGTGGATCATGCTCTACCCGTCGATCCTGCTCAGCATCACGGTGCTGGCTTTCATCATGCTCGGTGAGGCCGTACGCAACGCCCTCGACCCGAAGATGCGCTGAGGGAGGCGTACGTGACCATCATCGAAGAAGCAACCGTGCCCTCGCCGCGCGGCACCGACGACGGGCCCCTGCTCGAAGTGCGGGACCTGCACGTCGAGTTCCACACCCGCGAGGGCACCGTCAAGGCCGTCAACGGCGTCAACTACAGCGTGTCCGCCGGTGAGACGCTCGCCGTCCTCGGTGAGTCGGGCTCCGGCAAGTCGGTGACGGCGCAGGCCGTCATGGGCATCCTCGACATGCCGCCGGCCAGGATCCCGCAGGGCGAGATCCTGTTCCGCGGCCAGGACATGCTCAAGATGTCCGGCGAGGAGCGCCGCCGGATCCGCGGCCAGAAGATCGCCATGATCTTCCAGGACGCGCTCAGCTCGCTCAACCCCGTGCTCAGCGTGGGGTACCAGCTCGGCGAGATGTTCCGCGTCCACCAGGGCCTGTCCAAGAAGGACGCCAAGGCCAAGGCGATCGAGCTGATGGACCGGGTGAAGATCCCGGCCTCCGCGGCCCGGGTGAACGACTACCCGCACCAGTTCTCCGGCGGTATGCGCCAGCGCATCATGATCGCCATGGCGCTGGCCCTGGAGCCGGACCTGATCATCGCCGACGAGCCCACCACGGCTCTCGACGTGACCGTCCAGGCCCAGGTCATGGACCTGCTCGCGGAGCTCCAGCGCGAGTACAACATGGGGCTGATCCTGATCACCCACGACCTCGGCGTGGTCGCCGACGTCGCGGACAAGATCGCCGTCATGTACGCGGGCCGGATCGTCGAGCGCGCCCCGGTGCACGAGCTGTACAAGCGGCCCGCGCACCCCTACACGCGGGGTCTGCTCGACTCGATCCCGCGCCTGGACCAGAAGGGCCAGGAGCTGTACGCGATCAAGGGTCTGCCGCCGAACCTGCTGCGGATCCCGACGGGTTGTGCCTTCAACCCGCGCTGCCCCAAGGCGCAGGACATCTGCCGCACGGACGAGCCGGCCCTCTTCCCGGTCACCGAGCTCGACGGCGGCGAACTGCCCGGCCGGGCCTCCGCGTGCCACTTCTGGAAGGAGACGCTCCATGGCTGAGCTCAGCAAGAACCACGAGCCGCAGGACGCCACGCCGAACGTCTCCGACGTCGAGATCGTGGACGCCCACTCCGAGACGGAGGCGGTCGCCGCCATCGAGGCGCCCGTCGAGCGGGGCGAGCCGATCCTCCAGGTGCGCAACCTGGTGAAGCACTTCCCGCTCACCCAGGGCATCCTCTTCAAGAAGCAGATCGGCGCGGTCAAGGCCGTCGACGGCATCTCCTTCGACCTGTACCAGGGCGAGACCCTGGGCATCGTGGGCGAGTCCGGCTGCGGCAAGTCCACCGTGGCCAAGCTCCTGATGACCCTGGAGCGGGCCACCGCGGGCGAGGTCTTCTACAAGGGCCAGGACATCACCAAGCTGTCCGGGCGCGCGCTGAAGGCCGTGCGGCGCAACATCCAGATGGTCTTCCAGGACCCGTACACCTCGCTCAACCCGCGTATGACGGTGGGCGACATCATCGGTGAGCCCTTCGACATCCACCCCGAGGTGGCACCGAAGGGCGACCGGCGGCGCCGGGTCCAGGACCTGCTGGACGTGGTCGGGCTCAACCCCGAGTACATCAACCGCTATCCGCACCAGTTCTCGGGCGGTCAGCGCCAGCGCATCGGCATCGCCCGCGGCCTTGCGCTCAACCCCGAGATCATCATCTGCGACGAGCCGGTGTCGGCGCTGGACGTGTCGGTGCAGGCGCAGGTCATCAACCTGATGGAGCGGCTGCAGGACGAGTTCAACCTGTCGTACCTCTTCATCGCGCACGACCTGTCGATCGTGCGGCACATCTCCGACCGCGTCGGCGTGATGTACCTCGGCCGGATGGCGGAGATCGGCACGGACGAGCAGATCTACGACCACCCGACGCACCCGTACACGCAGGCGCTGCTGTCGGCCGTGCCGGTGCCGGACCCGGAGGCGCGCGAGCACCGGGACCGGATCATCCTGAGCGGCGACGTGCCCTCGCCGGCGAACCCGCCGTCGGGCTGCCGCTTCCGCACCCGCTGCTGGAAGGCGCAGGCGAAGTGCGCCCAGGAGGAGCCGCTGCTGGCGGTGCCCGAGCTCTTCAAGGGCGTGGACACCCCGGCGGCGCACGAGTCGGCGTGCCACTTCGCCGAGGAGAAGGACGTCGTGCACGCCGTCTGATCCCGCACCCCGTCCCACCCGACCGGTTCCCGGCCCCGCCTCGCGGTGCCGGGAACCGGCGTCTCGGGGCCCGGGGAAGCCGGTCCCGCACGGCTCCCTCAGCGGACAACGCGTCCGCGCAGCACGACGCGTCGGGGCCGGCGCAGCGTGCCGGGGTCCAGCCGCGGGTCCGCGTCGTACACGGTGACGTCCGCGAGGCCGCCCTCGGTCAGGCCGCTCAGCCCGAGGAAGGCGCGCGCGGTCCAGCTCGCGGCGCCGACCGCCGAGTGCGCCGGCAGCCCGGCGGCGATCAGGTGCTCCACCTCGGTGGCGACGTTGCCGAACGGCGCCGAGTCCGTCCCGGCGAGGACGGTGACCCCCGCGTCGTACGCCTCCCGGACCCGGCGCACCATCGTGCGGTGCCCCTCGCGCCAGAGCCGGTCCCGGGCGGTGCCGCCGGTGCGCAGCGGCGCGCTCCCGGCGAAGGCGGTGAGGGTCGGCACGTAGGCCGTGCCGTGCGCCGCCATGAGCGCGACGCACTCCTGCGGCATGCCCATCCCGTGCTCGACGGAGTCGACGCCCGCGCGGGCCGCGCCGAGCACGCCCTCGGCGGACTGGCAGTGCACGGCGACCCGGCCGCCCGCCGCGTGCACGCCTTCGACGACCGCCCGCAGCAGCTCGTACGGGACCGGGGCGGCCTCGAAGTCCCAGTCGCCCATGAGCTTGCACCAGCCGTCGTGGGCCCTGGCCTCCGCGACCGCCGACGCGACGAGGTCGTCCGTGACCGTGTGGAACGCGGCGGTCCTGGAGAGCCCGGCCCAGGCCAGCCAGCGGCCCGCGGTGATCATCCGGGGCGCGTCGGGGGCCTCGCGCAAGGCCGCGGGCACCTCGCCCAGCAGTCCGGGGAAGCGCAGCGCCGTCGTGCCCGCCTCGCGGTGCGCGGCGATGTGCTCGGTGAAGAGGACGGGGTCGAAGGAGAGGTCACCGGCGTCGTCCCCCGAGCCCGGGTGGGTGTGCACGTCGACGAGTCCCGGCAGCAGGAAGCCGCCGTCGGCGACGGTGACGACGTCGGCGGCGCCGGCGGGGCGGACGAAGGTGACGCGGTCCCCGAGCAGCCAGAGGTCGCGCGGTTCGCCGTCGGGCAGCACGGTGCCGCGCAGGTGGAGGATCATCCCGGCAGTCTGTCCCGGCGGGCGGGCGCGGCCAAGTCCCCGCCGCCGTGCCCATATTCGGTCGACAGCGGCCGGGCGGGCGGGGATGCTTCACCCCGATGACGCGAACCGACACGCCTCCCGCCTGGGACGAGCGCTCACAGCTGACCACCTTCCTCGACTACGCCCGTGACACGGCGCGGGCCAAGTGCGAGGACGTCTCCCCGGAGAACGCCCGCCGGGCCCCGCTGCCCGGCTCCCCGCTCATGACCCTGTGCGGACTGATCAGCCATCTGCGGTGGGTCGAGTACTACTGGTTCCAGGTGGTGTTCCTCGGGGAGGACGACCAGGGCCCGTGGACGGACGAGGAACCCGACCGCGAGATGAGCATGGCCGTCGACGTGCCGCTCGCGCAGCTCCTCACGGAGTACGCGGAGCAGAGCGCCCGCTACCGGGAACTGGTCGCCGGGCACAGCCTGGACGACACGGCGAAGCGCGCGGGCCGGGACGACCGGCACTTCGACCTCAGGTGGATCCTGCTGCACCTGATCGAGGAGACCGCCCGGCACAACGGCCATCTCGACATCCTGCGCGAACTGCTCGACGGCCGCACGGGCTCGTAGCGGCCCCTCCTCGGCCCTCCTCCACGGGCTCCGCAGAACAGACCACCAGGAACCGCCGGCCCGCACGTGGCCGGCGGTTCCGCATGTCCGCACGCATGTTGCGGCCCGGCGCGCGCCCCGCCGTGCGGGGCGCGGTGTCACACGTACGGCCGCCGCCCGGACGGCGGCCACCCGTACAGACGGGGCGAGAGTGCGGTATGGGTGGTAACGGGTCATATTGGGCGCTAATGACCAGAGCTTTCCGAGGAGGCACTCCATGCGTGGAGCGACGCACGCCAAATGGGCCGCATGCGCGGCGGCGGTAGCCCTCGCGGCGACCGCCTGCGGGGGCGGGGGGAGTGACAGCGGCGGCGGCGACGGCACCGGGGTCCTCAGCTCCTCGTGGGGTGATCCGCAGAACCCGCTCGAACCGGCCAACACCAACGAGGTGCAGGGCGGCAAGGTCCTCGACATGATCTTCCGGGGTCTGAAGCGGTACGACGCGAAGACCGGCGCGGCCGACGACATGCTGGCCGAGAAGATCGAGACCTCGGACTCGCAGAACTTCACGATCACGATCAAGGACGGCTGGAAGTTCAGCAACGGCGAGGCCGTCACCGCGAAGTCCTTCGTCGACGCGTGGAACTACGGCGCCAGCCTCAAGAACAACCAGAAGAACGCGTACTTCTTCGGGTACATCGAGGGGTACGACAAGGTCCACCCGGACTCGGGCAAGCAGAGCGCGGACACGCTGTCCGGCCTGGTCGTCAAGGACGACAAGACCTTCACGGTCAAGCTCAACCAGAAGTTCTCGACCTTCCCCGACACCCTCGGCTACGCGGCCTTCTCGCCGCTGCCGCAGGCGTTCTTCGACGACCACGCGAACTGGCTGAAGAAGCCGATCGGCAACGGTCCGTACTCGGTCGACTCCTACACCAAGGGCTCCCAGATGTCCCTGCGGAAGTGGGACGGCTACTCCGGCGAGGACAAGGCGGAGAACGGCGGGGTGGACCTGAAGGTCTACACCGACAACAACACCGCCTACACCGACCTCCTGGCCGGCAACCTCGACCTGGTCGACGACGTGCCCGCCTCGCAGCTCAAGAACGCCAAGAGCGACCTCGGCAACCGGTACATCAACACCCCGGCCGGCATCATCCAGACCCTCGCCTTCCCGTTCTACGACAAGAACTGGGACAAGGCCGGGATGGAGAAGGTCCGCACGGGCCTGTCGATGGCCATCGACCGCAAGCAGATCACCGAGACGATCTTCCAGAAGACCCGTACCCCGGCCACCGACTGGACCTCGCCGGTGCTCGGCAAGGACGGCGGCTTCCAGGACGGACTCTGCGGTGACGCCTGCGAGTACAACGCGAGCGAGGCCAAGAAGATGATCGAGGACGGCGGGGGTCTGCCCGGCGGACAGGTCAAGATCACGTACAACGCGGACACCGGCTCCCACAAGGAGTGGGTCGACGCCGTGTGCAACAGCATCAACAACGCCCTCGGCAACGACAAGGCGTGCGTCGGCAACCCCGTCGGCACCTTCGCCGACTTCCGCAACCAGATCACCGACCAGAAGATGTCGGGTCCCTTCCGGGCGGGCTGGCAGATGGACTACCCGCTGATCCAGAACTTCCTCCAGCCGCTGTACTACACCAACGCCTCCTCCAACGACGGCAAGTGGTCGAACAAGGACTTCGACAACCTGGTGAACCAGGCGAACGCCGAGACCGACACCGCCAAGGCGATCAAGCTCTTCCAGCAGGCCGAGGAGGTCGTCCGGGACAACATGGCGGCCATCCCGCTCTGGTACCAGAACGGCAGCGCCGGCTACTCGGAACGGCTCTCGAACGTCGCGCTCAACCAGTTCAGCGTCCCCGTCTACAACGAGATCAAGGTCAACTGAGCCGCGCCGGGCGGCCCTTGTGACAGGGCCGCCCGCCCCTACCTCCGGAGCCCTCATGGGACGGTATGTGATCCGGCGCCTGCTGCAGATGATCCCGGTCTTCATCGGCGCGACGCTCTTGATCTTCCTGATGGTGAACGTGATGGGCGACCCCATCGCGGGCCTCTGCGGCGACCGCCAGTGCGACCCCGCCACCGCCGCCCAGCTGGAGAAGGAGTTCGGCCTCGATAAGCCGGTGTGGCAGCAGTACCTGACCTACATGGGCAACGTCTTCACCGGGGACTTCGGCACCGCCTTCAACGGCCAGGAGGTCACCGAACTGATGGCGTCGGCCTTCCCGGTCACCATCCGGCTCACGATCGTCGCGATCCTCTTCGAGATCGTGATCGGCATCGTGCTCGGCGTGATCACCGGCCTGCGCCGCGGACGCCCCGTCGACACCGGCGTCCTGCTGCTGACCCTCGTCGTCATCTCGGTGCCCACCTTCGTCACCGGCCTGCTGCTCCAACTGCTGCTCGGCGTCGAGTGGGGCTGGATCAAACCGTCGGTCTCCTCGGAGGCCACCTTCGGCGAGCTGATCGTCCCCGGCCTGGTCCTCGCCTCGGTGTCCCTGGCCTACGTGACCCGGCTGACCCGGACCTCCATCGCGGAGAACAAGCGGTCCGACTACGTCCGTACGGCGATCGCGAAGGGCCTGCCCCGGCGCCGCGTGATCGTCCGTCACCTGCTCCGCAACTCGCTGATCCCCGTGGTGACCTTCATCGGCACCGACATCGGCGCGCTCATGGGCGGCGCCATCGTCACGGAGCGGATCTTCAACATCCACGGCGTCGGCTTCCAGCTCTACCAGGGCATCCTGCGGCAGAACACCCAGACCGTCGTCGGTTTCGTGACCGTCCTCGTGCTCGTCTTCCTGGTCGCCAATCTGCTCGTCGACCTCCTCTACGCCGTACTCGACCCGAGGATCCGCTATGCCTGAGCAGCCGTACGAGCCGGAGGGCGCCATCGCGGCGACCGGGATGGGCGGCGCCATGGACCTCGCCACCAGTGAGGGCGCCACCCTGGAGAAGACGCCCGGCGGCCCGGAGGGCACCGGACCGCAGGAGAAGCCGCGCTCGCTCTGGTCCGACGCCTGGCGCGACCTGCGGCGCAACCCCGTCTTCATCATCTCCGCGCTGGTCATCCTCTTCCTGGTCGTGATCTCGCTCTGGCCGTCCCTGATCGCCACGCAGAACCCCCTGAACTGCAATCTGTCCAAGGCCCAGGAGGGCTCCCAGCCCGGGCACCCGTTCGGATTCGACGGCCAGGGCTGCGACGTCTACACGCGGACCGTGTACGGCACCCGGGTCTCGATCGCTGTCGGCGTCTGCGCCACGCTCGGGGTCGCCCTGCTCGGAGCGGTGCTCGGCGGCCTCGCCGGCTTCTTCGGCGGGACCGGGGACGCCGTCCTGTCCCGGATCACGGACATCTTCTTCGCGATCCCCGTGGTGCTCGGCGGCCTGGTGCTGCTGTCCGTGGTCACCAGCAACACGATCTGGCCGGTCATCGGGTTCATGGTGCTGCTCGGCTGGCCGCAGATCTCCAGGATCGCGCGCGGATCCGTCATCACCACCAAGCAGAACGACTACGTCCAGGCGGCACGGGCCCTCGGCGCGTCCAACTCACGGCTGATGCTGCGGCACATCCTGCCGAACGCCGTCGCGCCCGTGATCGTCGTAGCGACCATCGCGCTCGGCACCTACATCGCGCTGGAGGCGACGCTGTCGTACCTCGGAGTCGGGCTGAAGCCACCCACGGTGTCCTGGGGCATCGACATCTCCGCCGCGTCCCCGTACATCCGCCAGGCCCCGCACATGCTGCTGTGGCCCGCCGGCGCCCTCGCGGTCACCGTCCTGGCGTTCATCATGCTCGGCGACGCGGTCCGCGACGCCCTCGACCCGAAGCTGAGGTGACCGCCGTGCTGCTCGAAGTGCGCGACCTGCACGTGGAGTTCCGGACCAGGGACGGTGTCGCCAAGGCGGTCAACGGCGTGAACTACAGCGTCGACGAGGGCGAGACGCTCGCGGTGCTCGGCGAGTCCGGCTCCGGCAAGTCCGTCACCGCGCAGGCCGTCATGGGCATCCTGGACATGCCCCCGGGCCGGATCACCGGCGGCGAGATCCTCTTCCAGGGCCAGGACCTGCTGAAGTTCAAGGAGGAGGAGCGGCGCAAGGTCCGCGGCGCCCAGATGGCGATGATCTTCCAGGACGCCCTCTCGTCCCTGAACCCGGTGCTGTCCGTGGGCGACCAGCTCGGCGAGATGTTCGTCGTGCACCGCGGGATGTCCCGCAAGGACGCCCGGACCAGGTCCGTCGAGCTGATGGACCGGGTCCGCATCCCGGCCGCCGCCCAGCGTGTACGCGACTACCCGCACCAGTTCTCCGGCGGTATGCGCCAGCGCATCATGATCGCCATGGCGCTGGCCCTCGAACCCGCCCTGATCATCGCCGACGAACCGACCACCGCCCTGGACGTCACCGTCCAGGCCCAGGTCATGGAGCTGCTGGCGGAACTCCAGCGCGAACTCAACATGGGGCTCATCCTCATCACCCACGACCTCGGCGTGGTCGCCGACGTCGCGGACAAGATCGCCGTGATGTACGCGGGCCGCATCGTCGAGTCGGCGCCCGTCCACGACATCTACAAGGCGCCCGCGCACCCGTACACCCGGGGCCTGCTGGACTCGATCCCGCGCCTGGACCAGAAGGGCCAGGAGCTCTACGCGATCAAGGGCCTGCCGCCGAACCTGATGCGCATCCCGCCGGGCTGCGCCTTCAACCCGCGCTGCCCCATGGCCCAGGACGTGTGCCGGACCGACGTACCCCCGCTCTACGAGGTCTCCGACGAGCGCGGGAGTGCCTGCCACTTCTGGAGGGAGTGCCTGCATGGCTGAGACGACGCAGGCGCCGACGACCGAGCCGATCCTGGAGGTCAGCGGCCTGGTCAAGCACTACCCGCTCACCCGCGGCATCGTCTTCAGGAAGCAGATCGGGGCGGTGAAGGCCGTCGACGGCGTCGACTTCACCCTGGGGTCGGGCGAGACCCTCGGCATCGTCGGCGAGTCCGGCTGCGGCAAGTCGACGGTCGCCAAGATGCTGGTCAACCTGGAGAAGCCGACGGACGGGGTGATCAAGTACCGGGGCGAGGACATCACCAAGCTGTCCGGACGCGCCCTGAAGGCCGTACGGCGCAACATCCAGATGGTCTTCCAGGACCCCTACACCTCGCTCAACCCCCGTATGACGGTGGGCGACATCATCGGTGAGCCCTACGACATCCACCCCGAGGTCGCGCCCAAGGGCGACCGCCGGAAGCGGGTCCAGGACCTGCTGGACGTGGTCGGCCTCAACCCCGAGTACATCAACCGCTATCCGCACCAGTTCTCCGGCGGCCAGCGCCAGCGCATCGGCATCGCCCGCGGCCTCGCGCTGCGCCCCGAGATCATCGTCGCGGACGAGCCGGTCTCCGCCCTCGACGTCTCCGTGCAGGCGCAGGTCATCAACCTGCTCGACCGCCTCCAGGACGAGTTCGACCTGTCCTACGTCTTCATCGCGCACGACCTGTCGATCGTGCGGCACATCTCCGACCGGATCGGCGTGATGTACCTCGGGCGGATCGTCGAGACCGGCAGGGACGCCGAGATCTACGACCATCCGACGCACCCGTACACCCAGGCCCTGCTCTCCGCGGTGCCGGTGCCCGACCCGGAGGCGCGCGAGCACCGGGAGCGGATCATCCTCACCGGAGACGTGCCGTCGCCGGCCAACATCCCCTCCGGCTGCCGCTTCCGCACCCGGTGCTGGAAGGCGCGCGAGCGCTGCGCCCTGGAGGTCCCGCTGCTCGCGGTGCCGGCCGAGTTCCGGCTCCTGGACGGGCCCGCGGCACACGACTCGGCGTGCCACTTCGCGGAGGAGAAGCGCGTGGTGCCCCCGGAGGAGCACCGGCCCTCGCCTCTCGGCGGCCTTCCGGAGTCGCCCGGCGGAGACCGTCCGGGCTCGCCCCCGGGCGGGCGTCCGGTGCCGCCGCCGGAGGACGGGGAACCGCCGTCACGGCCGCCGAACGGGGTTGCATAAGCGCACAAATGAGGGCGAACGTCGTTTACACGCAGGCAACTTGGCGGAAGCGGTACCGATATACGGACGCGGCAAGGTGAACAGCGTACGGCCGTGCGGGTGCCGTAGACGGGCCGGGGCGCGCCATGTCGCCCCGGCCCGTCGCATGTTCAGTCCAGGCCCAGCGACCGCTTCAGGAAGTCCACCTGGAGCAGCAGCAGGTTCTCCGCGACCTGTTCCTGCGGCGTCATGTGCGTGACGCCCGACAGGGGGAGCACCTCGTGGGGCCGCCCGGCGGCCAGCAGGGCCGAGGACAGGCGCAGGCTGTGCGCGACCACCACGTTGTCGTCCGCGAGGCCGTGCACGATCATCATCGGCCGGGCGGGCTCGGCGGCGGCCACCAGACCGTCGTCGTCGATCAGGGAGTTGGCCGCGTACACCTCGGGACGGCTGCCGGGGTCGCCCAGGTAGCGCTCGGTGTAGTGGGTGTCGTAGAGCCGCTGGTCGGTGACCGGGGCGCCCAGGATGCCGGCGTGGAAGACGTCCGGGCGGCGCAGCACCGCGAGCCCCGCGAGGTAGCCGCCGAACGACCAGCCGCGGATCGCCACCCGGCCGAGGTCGAGCGGGAAGGTCTTCGCGAGGTCCTGGAGGGCGTCGACCTGGTCCTGGAGCACGACGGCGGCCAGGTCGTCCTTGACGGCCTTCTCCCAGGCGGGCGAGCGCCCCGGCATCCCGCGCCCGTCCGCGACGATCACGGCGAATCCCTGGTCGGCGAACCACTGCGAGGTCAGGTAGGGGTTGTGGGCGGCGAGCACGCGCTGGCCGTGCGGACCCCCGTACGGGTCCATGAGCACGGGCAGGGGAGTGTCCCCGTGGTAGTCCGTCGGCATAAGCACGGCGCACGGGATTCGGCGTGCGCCCCCCTGTGCCAAGGTCACGCGCGGGGACAGACCAGGGCGTTCGGCATATGACGCCACGGTGGCCGTCTTCGCCGAGGCTCCCGCGGGCGCCGGTCCGGCCCCGGTCCGCCTGCCGTCGCGCAGCACCTGCACCTGGCTGCCCGGCCGGTCCGGCACCGCCGAGACGAGGACGGTCACGCCGCCGGCCCGCACCGCCGAGTGCACGCCCGGCTCCTGCGAAAGCCGCTCCACGCCCAGCTCGTTCACCCGGTACACGTGGATCTCGCCGATCTCCGGCTCGGCCGCCTTCGCGCCCGCCGACGCCGAGACCAGCACGTCGTGGGCCGACACGTCCAGCACCGCGCGGACGTGCAACTGCGGCCCGGTCAGCGGGCGTTCGCCGTACGCGAGGACCCGCGCCCCGCCCTCGTCGGCGATCCGCACCAGCTGCCCGCCGGGGCTCCAGCACGGGACGCCGGGGAAAAGATCCAGCCATTGTGGATCTTCGTCGGCGTGCACCATCCGGGTGGCCCCGGTGTCCGGGTTCACCGCCAGGAACAGCTGGCTGCGCTGGTCCCGCGCCTGTACGAGCACGAGCGGCGCCCCCGCCGCTGACCAGTGCACATGCGCCACGTACGGGTAGCGCGCCCGGTCCCAGACGACCTCCGTGCGCGTCCCGTCGAGACCGGTGACGAACAGCCGGACCTCCGCGTTGGCGCTGCCCGCCACCGGGTACGCCACCTGCTGCGGATCCCGCCCGGGATGCGCCGGATCGGAGATCCACCACCGCTCGACCGGGGCGTCGTCGACCCGCGCGACGAGCAGCCGGTCCGACTCCGGTGACCACCAGAAACCGCGCGAACGCCCCATCTCCTCGGCCGCGATGAACTCGGCCAATCCGTAGGAAACCGTCGCCGACTCCGGCTCCGCCAGCGCCCGGTCCTCCGCTCCCTCGGCCCCCACCACACGCAGGGCGCCACCGGTCACGTACGCGATCAGCCGCCCGTCGGGCGCCGGGCGCGGGTCGATCACCGGCCCCGGGACCCGGAGTTCACGCGCCGTACCGGCCCGCAGCTCGGCCGTGAAAAGCCGCCCTGACAAGGAGAAAGACGCCAACTCCACGGCCGCGTCGGTGGCGTAGCCGACGATCCCGGCGCCGCCCTCGCGGCTGCGCTCACGGCGGGCCCGCTCCTGCGCCGACAACCGCTCCGTGCCGCCGCCGAGCAGCGTCCCGGGGTCCGCGACGACGCGCTCCCCGCCGTCCTCGACATCGAGGACCCACAGCAGGTTCGCCCGGTCCGTGCCGGACCGGGACCGCAGGAAAACGACGCGTGAACCGTCGGGTGACACGGTGAAGGCGCGGGGTGCGCCGAGGGTGAACCGCTGGGTGCGCGCCTGCATGCGCGGGAAGGAAAGGGGCTCCGTCGTCATGCCCTGACCATATTGGCCATGCGCCCCCTTGTGCGGCCGTGCGCCGATCGATGCGCGCGTACGGATAGTTATGATCACTAGCGCTGCGTGGGTATGAACCCGCTGGCTGCTGTAAGGGTTTTCCGACCCCGTTCGACCCCCCCTAGTCCCTGGGATCTTTGGAGGTGAGCCGCCGTGGCACTCTCGATTTCGGCGGTGGTGCTGCTGGCGATCATCGTCTTCATCCTGGTCAAGAAGTCAGGACTGAAGGCCGCCCACGCCATCGTGTGTGTCCTGCTCGGCTTCTATCTCGCCTCGTCGACGGTGGCACCCACGATCAACGAGCTGACGACGAACATCGCGGGCATGATCGGCAGTATCAAGTTCTGACCGCGTGACACCCGTGCCGTGGGCTCCGCGACCCGTCGCGGGAGCCCACCGCCGCCCGTCCGCCCGCTCAGCCCTCGGACGCGTACGCCACGAAGCGGGCCCACGCCCGCGAGGTGAGCGCGAGCCGGGGGCCGGCGGTGTCCTTGGAGTCGCGGACGTGGACGGTGCCGGGGGTGGTGGCGACCTCGACACAGGACTCGCCGTCGTTGCCGCCGCTGTGACTGCTCTTGAACCACGCCGGTTCGGGGACGTCCATGGCAGCAGTTGCGCGGATCATGTTTCTCCCACCAGTTGCTCGATCAGGGCCAGCGACTCCCGTGGTGAGAGAGCCTGCGCCCGGATGGTGCCATACCGCAGTTCGAGGATGCGCAGCTGTTTCGGGTCCGATGTCGGGCGGCCGCTGAAGGCGCCGTCGGACCGGCCGACCGCCGTGCCGTCGGGGAACTTCAGCACCTCGATCCTTCCGTCCAGACCGGAGTGGACCTCGCAGTTCAGCGGCATCACCTGAAGCACGACGTGGTGGAGCCGGGCCACGTCATGCAGTCGTTCGAGTTGCTCCCGCTGAACCATCCTGCCCCCGATCGGCCGCCGCAGTACCGCCTCCTCCAGCACGAAGTGCAGACACGGAGCCGGGTCCCGGTCGAAGACCGACCGCCGGGCCAGCCGCGCGGCCACCATCCGCTCCACGTCGTCCGGCGTGTACGGCGGCTGGGCCGCCCTGATCAGTGAGCGCGCGTGCGCGGCGGTCTGCAGGAGACCCGGCACGATGTTGCCCTCGTACACACCGATCTCGACCGCCCGCGCCTCCAGTTGGGCCAGCTCCCGGACCTTCTTCGGGTAGCGGACCTTGGCGACGTCCTCCTTCATCGCGGACAGCAGCCCGCCCGCGCGCAGCACCTCGTCCGCCGTGTCCAGGTACTCGGGCCGGGGGATCCGCTTGCCGCCCTCGATCTTGTAGACCATGTCCTCGCCGTATCCCACGGCCTCCCCGAAGTCGGCGGCGCGCATCCCCACCGCCTCCCGGCGCAGCTTGAGCTGGCGCCCGACCGTCGCGACGACCGCCACACCCCACTCGTCGTCCGGGTCGACCTCCCAACCCGGCTCGTCCGCCTCGTCCTTGAGCCGGGCCGCCGCGCCGTCCACCCCTGCCATCCCGCACCCCTCCGTCGTACGACCCTGCCGCGACGCCCCTACCCGTGCGGCCGGTGCCGGCAGTCCGGACACGGGCGGACAGACGCCGGTCCACCGGAACCCGCTTTCCCGTGCTCCGGTGCGAGGGGCGGTCATCCCCAAGGACCACGAGGGTGAAAGCACCGCACCAAGCCCTACCCCGCCCTTCCGTGCCGCAGCGGTCCCTCACTCGCGCGGGTGAACATCATCAACTCGGCCGGCTTCCGGCCCGGTTGGCTGCCCTACGCTCGGCCCGACACAACTCCAGACATGCGACGGCCCTCGCCGGGACTGCAATCCCAGTGCGAGGGCCTGACCACCGAGAAGCAGGAGCCTTCCCGATGGATACGCAGAACCCTAGCGCGCCCCCGCGCCCCCAGCCCGGAAACGCGGGCAGAAACCGCACGCACGGGCACACCCGCTCCGGCGGCCTCGCCCACGACAACGCCCGCCACGCCACCCGCTTCACGGTGATCGGCAACCACCTCGCCCAGCACCCGGAGCTCTCGGCCCTGGCGATCGGCCTGGGCGTGCACATCCAGTCCCTGCCCGCGGGCGCCCGCGTCGACATCAAGACCCTCGCCGCCCGCTTCCCCGAGGGCGCCACCCGGATCGCCGCCGCCCTGCGCGAGCTGGAGGCCCACGGCTACCTGCGCCGCACCCGCGAGCGCGTCCCCGGCGGCCGCATCGTCACCCGCACGGTCTCGTGCAACCAGCCGGGACACCGCGGCCGGGCGGCCGACGACCACCGCCCGGCGGCCCCGCGCCCACCCGAGCGGCGCGAGCCCCGCAAACCCCTCCCGGCCGTCCCGCACCCGGCGCACCCCGCCCCCGCCCTCCTCGCGGCCGCCACGGACCTCCTCGCGGACCTCCGCCGCCACGACCCGGGCCTGCTCCTGTCCGCCCAGGACACCGCCCACCTCGCGCCCGGCGTCGCCGCCTGGCTGGAGCGGGACGTCGGCCCCGGCGCCGTACGCCGGGCGCTGACCACCGACCTGCCACCCGGCGGACCGCGTCGCCCCGCGGCCCTGCTCGCGCACCGGCTCAGCGCCCAACTGCCGCCCCCGCCCCCGCTCGGCCCGCCCGCCCGGCGCCTGCCCGTCGTGCGGCACCCCCTGCGGAACTGCGACGACTGCGACCGGGCCTTCCGCGCCCCGGAACCGGGCCGCTGCCGGGACTGCCGGCGAGCCGCCCCGCCCGGCGGCGAGGAGTGACGGCGGGCCCGCGGCGCGACCCCGGCGGCGGACGCCTCGTAGGGTGGAGCCCATGACGGAACTGCCCGACCGGCGTCTGCTCCTGGTGCACGCGCACCCGGACGACGAGTCGATCAACAACGGCGCGACCATGGCGCGGTACGCGGCCGAGGGCGCCCTGGTGACGCTGGTGACCTGCACCCTCGGTGAGCGGGGCGAGGTCATCCCGCCGCGGCTCGCGCACCTGACCGGTGCCGCCCTCGGCGAACACCGCCTGGGGGAGCTGCGTACGGCGATGGCCGCGCTCGGCGTCGAGGACTTCCGGCGGCTCGGCGGCGACGGCCGCTACCGGGACTCCGGGATGATGGGCGGCCCCGAGAACGACGAGCCGGACTGCTTCTGGCGGGCCGACGTCGACGAGGCCGCCGCCCGCCTGGTCGAGGTGATCCGCGAGGTCCGCCCGCAGGTACTCGTCACCTACGACCCCGACGGCGGCTACGGGCATCCCGACCACATCCAGACCCACCGGGTCGCCACCCGGGCCGCCGAACTGGCCGGGCGGGCCGCCTTCCGCCCCGACCTCGGCGAGCCCTGGCACATCGCCAAGGTGTACTGGAACCGCGTACCGCGCTCGGTGGCCGAGGAAGCCTTCGCCCGCCTCCGGGCCGCCCTGCCGGACCTGCCCTACGCGAAGGCGGCCGACACCGGCGACGTGCCGGGCGTGGTCGACGACGCGGTGGTCACCACGGTGATCGACGGCACCGCGTTCGCCGCCGCCAAGGCCGCCGCGATGCGGGCGCACGCCACCCAGATCGAGGTCACCGAGCCCTGGTTCGTCCTGTCGAACGAGCTGGCTCAGCCCCTCTTCACCACGGAGTACTACGAGTTGGTGCGCGGGGAACCCGGCGGGACGCCGGAGACCGACCTGTTCGCGGGCCTCGCGGACACCCGGACCGGGCAGCGGGAGACGGAGAGCCGATGAGTACGACGGGCAGGCAGGGCAGCGCGCTGGCCCAGCCGTTGCAGCGGCCTTCGGGCGGGCGCATGGCGGCGGGCCTCGGGCTCCTCGTGCTGGGCGCCGTGGTCGGGGTGGCCGGTTCGCTGCTGCAAGCGGCCTGGTTCCCCGGGGGCTTGCTGCTGTCCCTGGCGGGCGCGGCGGGACTCTTCCTGGGCGGTTCGCGTGCTTTGGGCACCCGTGCCGGGGCCGTCGCTCCGGCCGTCGGCTGGACGGTCGCCGTCGTGCTGCTCACCGCCAGCCGTCCCGAAGGGGACTTCCTCTTCGGCGCGGGGATCGGCTCCTACCTGTTCCTGCTCGGCGGGATGGCGGTCGCTGTGATGTGCGCCACCCTCGGTCTCGGGCGGCAACCGGACGGTCCCGCCGTCCGACTTGGGAAATGACGTACCACTTCGCCGTATCGGACAGGTGCGGGTCCCGTGGGGGTTTCCCCGGCGGGCGCCGTCCGGGCGGTGAGACGGCCAGTATGGTGGTGCGCGCCGCCGAGCTGCCCGAGATGAGGTCGAGTAAACGGGCGGCGGAGCCAACCGGGAGAACCTGCCTTGAGTCGTGAAACTGACAGTTCGTCCTCCGGGCCCAACGGGCGCGGCGGAGCCGCGTACCCGTCGGGGACGCCGCCGTACGGGACCCCCACGGCCTCCGAAGACGGCACCGCCGCGGGCCGTTCGGCCGCGCAGCCGGAGGAACGCAAGACCGAGACCACACTGACGACCCGGATCCGGATCAACATCCCCGGATCGCGGCCCATCCCGCCGGTCGTGGTGCGTACGCCGATGGCCGACGCCGACACCTCCGCCGAGAGTGCCGAGGGCGCGGACACCGACCCCGAGACGACGGGTTCCGTCCGCGTGCCCGCGATCGCCTCGGGTCCGACCGCGCCCGCCGCGGAGGGCCCCGGTGAGCCCCCGTCGGCCGAGGAGAAGACGAGCGACTGGTTCGCGCCACGCAAGTCCGGCCCTCCCAAGGGCGGATCGGGCGGCGGCCCGGCCAACGGAGCGGGTCTGCCCGCCGGTTCGGCCCCCGCCGGTGCCGGCGCACCCGCGGTCCCGGCGCCGACCCCCGGCATGTCCTCGGGTCCGCAGGGCCCGGGCGCGCGTCCCGGCGGACCCGGCACTCCCCCCGGAGCGGGCGGCCCCGGACCGATGGGCGGCCAGGCCCGCCCCGGCGGCACGAACGGCGCGGGGCTGCCGGGTGCCACCGGCGCCGGTCCCGTGGCTCCCGGCCACGGCGGCGGCACCGGCTCCTTCGACGTCTCCGCGGCCCTCACCGGCCCCCCGTCCGGCGGCGAGTCCCGCCGCGACGACCTGCCCTACTTCGCGGAGAACGGCCAGGGCGCCCCGGACGGACGGCGCGGACCCGCCGGCCCGACCGGCGGCCCGGTCACCGGTGACGGCCCGATGGTGCCGCCCGCCGGCCCCGGCGCGGGCCCCTTCGGCTCCGGCGGTCCGGGTGTCCCCGGCGCGGGCCCCGGTGGTCCCGGCGCGGGTCCCGGCGGCGGTCTGAGCGACGACACGGCGATCCTCACCCCGCAGCGGCCCGCCCCCGAACCGGGCGGCCACGGCTACGGGCCCAACGACAACGTCTCCGGGCACACCGTCACCAGCGGCATCCCCGTCGTCCCCGGTGGCCAGAACTCGCCGTTCGGACCGGGCGGGCACCCCGACGGGCCGCTGCCGCACACGCCCCCGAAGCTGCCCGACCCCGCCCCGAAACCGGCCGCCTCCGCCAAGCCCGCCAAGAAGAAGGGGCGCAGCAAGCTGGTGCTCCTCGCCGTCGGCGTGGTCTTCCTCGGCGGCGCGGCGTACGGCGCCGGGCTGCTGATGAACCACTCGGACGTGCCCAAGGGCACCACCGTGCTCGGCGTCGACATCGGCGGCGGCACCCGCGACGAGGCCGTCAAGAAGCTCGACGACGCCTTCGGGGACCGTACGAACAAGCCGCTGCGGCTGTCGGTCGACGGCGACACGGTGGCGCTCAGGCCGGACCAGTCGGGCCTCCAGCTCGACGCCAAGGCCACGGCGAGCGCCGCCGCGCGCAGCGACTACAACCCGATGTCCGTGATCGGATCCCTGTTCGGCGGGCAGCGCGTGGTGGAACCCGTGATGCCCGTGGACGAGGAGAAGCTCCGGGCGGCGCTGGAACGGGCCGCGGGCGGCTCCGGCTCGGCCGGCGACGGCACGATCAAGTTCCAGCCCGGCAAGGCCGTCGCCGTGTACGGCAAGGCGGGCAAGGGCATCGACGTCGGGGCGTCGGCCGAGGCCGTCCGGGAGGCGTACCGCAGCCAGGTGGAGTCCGGCACGAGCACCCCGGTGAAGGTGCCGACCACCATCAAGCAGCCGACGGTCTCGGACGCCGAGGTCAACCGGATGATGAAGAAGTTCGCGGAGCCGGCGATGTCCGGGATCGTCACGGTGCGGACGGACGCTGCCCACACGGTCTCGTTCAGCCCGCAGAACTCCCTGTGGCGTTTCCTGCGGGTGAAGGCCCAGGACGGCAAGCTCGTCGACTTCTACGACCGGGCGGAGCTCACCAAGCTCTACGGCAACACCTTCGACGGCGTGCTCGTCACGCGGGGCACCGGCAAGAAGACCGCGGTCACCGTCGAGGACGTGATCGGCGCGCTGCGTCCGGCGCTGATGTCCAAGAACGCGGCGGACCGGATCGCGGTGATCGACACGAACCCGAGCTGACCTCGGGAGCGTACGGCGCGGTTCCGCGCCGGTGACAGGGGTGTCCGGCCGACGGCCGGGCACCCCTTTCGTGTTGCCGTCCGGCCGCCGTCGCCGCGCCGGACATGACATCCGTCATGCGCGACCGAGGACACCTCGCACTGCCGGGGCGGCGGGCGCGGCGGCCACGATGGCCCCATGACGACGACTGCGACGGCCACCTCCCCGGTGGTCGCCTTCGACCAGGTGAGCAAGAGCTACGGGGGAGTGCGGGCCGTGGACGGCCTGACGCTCGCCCTGCACCCCGGTGAGACGGTGGCGCTGCTGGGCCCGAACGGGGCGGGCAAGTCCACGACCCTGGACCTGCTGCTCGGCCTCCGGCACGCCGACAGCGGCACGGTCCGGCTCTTCGGGACCGGCCCGCGCGAGGCCGTCGTCGCGGGCAGGGTGGGCGCCATGCTGCAGAGCGGCGGGCTGATGGACGAGGTGACGGTCGGTGAACTGGTCCGCCTCGCCTGCGCGCTGCACCCGAAGCCGTACCGGCCCGGCGACGTCATGGCCCGCGCGGGCGTCGACCGGATCGCGGACCGCCGGGTGAACAAGCTCTCCGGCGGCCAGCAGCAGCGGGTCCGCTTCGCCCTCGCCACCGCCGGGGCGAGCGACCTGATCGTGCTGGACGAGCCGACGACCGGCATGGACGTCACCGCCCGCCGCGCCTTCTGGGCCACCATGCGCGAGCAGGCCGACCAGGGCCGCACCGTCCTGTTCGCCACCCACTACCTGGAGGAGGCCGACGCGATCGCGGACCGGGTGCTCGTGCTGCACCGGGGCCGCCTGCTCGCCGACGGCACCGCCGCCGAGATCAAGGCACGGGCGGGCGCCCGCCGGATCTCCTTCGACCTGCGGGAGCCGGTGGACGAGGCCGCGCTGCGGACGCTGCCCTTCCTGACGTCCCTCGACGTCTCGGGCCACACCGTGCGCATCCGGTCCACCGACGCGGACGCGACCGTGCACGCCCTGTACGGGCTCGGGCTGTACCCGCGCGGCCTGGAGGTGACCGGACTCGGCCTGGAGCAGGCGTTCGTCGCCATCACCGCGGCCGAGGAGGCGGCCCGGGAAGCCGAGGGGACCGAACGCACGGTCCCCGCCGCCGAGCACGACGCCGACCCGGCCACCGCGGCCACCGCCACCGAAGGAGCGATGGAGAAGTGAACAGCCTCATCAAGCTGGAGATCGTCCGCGCCCTGCGCAACCGCAAGTTCCTCTTCTTCTCGGTGATCTACCCCTCGGGCCTGTTCCTGCTCATCGCGGGCGGCCAGGACGCCACCACCGTGGTCGAGGGCACCGGACTCACCCTGCCCACCTTCTTCATGGTGTCCATGGCCTCCTTCGGCGCCCTGACCGCCGTCCTGATGGGCAACAGCGAACGCATAGCCAAGGAGCGGGAGAGCGGCTGGGTACGGCAGCTGCGGCTCACCGCGCTGCCGGGCCGCGGCTACGTGCTGGCGAAGACCGCCGGTGCGGCCGTCGTCGCGCTGCCGTCCATCGTGATCGTGTTCGTCGTGGCGGCCGCCGTGAAGGACGTCCGCCTGGACCCCTGGCAGTGGCTCGCGCTCACCGCCGCGATCTGGGCCGGCAGCCTCGTCTTCGCCGCGCTCGGGGTGGCCATCGGCTATCTGGCGAGCGGTGACGCGGTCCGTCCGATCACGATGATCGTCTACTTCGGGCTCTCGGTGCTCGGCGGCCTGTGGATGCCGGCCACCACCTTCCCGGGCTGGCTCCAGGACATCGCCGACTGGCTGCCCACGCACGCGTACGCTGCCCTCGGTCAGGCCATCGAACTGGGCGAGGCACCGGCCGCCGCGGACGTCGCCGTCCTGGCCGTCTCCTTCGTCCTGTTCGCGGGCGCGGCGGCATGGCTGTACCGGAAGGACACCCTGAAGGCGTGAGCGGCGTCGGCATCGGGCAACGCCCCGACAACCGCAGGCAGAAGCTGGTCAAGTCCGTGTGGACGGGCATCTGGCTCGTCTACCTGAGCGCACCCGTCGGCGACCTGCTGCACGGCGGCCACAGCACCGGCGTCACCGTGCTCGGCTGGCTCGGCCTGGTGGTCTTCGTGGCCTGGTACTGGGCCCTGGTCTTCCGCACCGGCCGGGGCGAGGGCGAGCGCCTGGTCCTCGGCTCCCTGGCGGTGCTGGCGGCGGAGTCCTCCGTCCTCGCCCTCACCCTGGGCCGGGAGTGGCTGGTCCTGTTCGTGTACGTCTCGATCGCGTCCGGCGCCGCCCTGCCGCTGCGCACGGCACGCCTGACCGTCCCGGCCGTGTCCGCGCTGATGGCGGTGCTCGCCCTCGTCGTCCCCGGCGGCAGGGCGTACCTGGCGGGCCTGCTCATCCCGGCGTTCCTCGGCGGGTTCGCCATGACGGGGGTGCGTGAACTCCTGCGCACCACCATCGCGTTGCGCGAGGCCCGGGCCACCGTCGCCCAGCTCGCCGCGAACGAGGAGCGGCTGCGGCTCGCCCGCGACCTGCACGACCTGCTCGGCCACTCGCTCTCCCTGATCACGCTGAAGAGCGAGCTGGCCGGCCGGATGCTGCCCGGCCAGCCGGAGAAGGCGGCCCAGCAGGTCGCCGACATCGAGAGCGTCAGCCGCCAGGCCCTCGTCGACGTCCGCGAGGCGGTCACCGGCTACCGGAGGCCCCGGCTCTCCGGCGAACTGGCCGGGGCGCGGGTCGCGTTGACCGCCGCCGGGATCGTCGCCGACCTGCCGGCCGAACCCGGCCCCGGCGAGGTGGCCGAGGAGAGCGAGTCGGCGCTCGCCTGGACGCTGCGCGAGGCGGTCACCAACGTCGTACGGCACAGCGGGGCGCGGCGCTGCTCGGTGACCCTGGCCCGCCGCGAGACCCTGACGGGCCCGATCCTCGAACTGATCGTGGAGGACGACGGTTCGGGCGGTTCGGGCAAGGGCCACGGGAACGGCCTGTCCGGGCTGACGGAACGGCTGGAGAAGGCGGGCGGCACACTGGAGGCCGGCCGCGCACGGCACGGGTTCCGGCTGGTCGCCAGGGTGCCCGCGACCGCCCCGGCGGGACCGGCCGGCCACTCCCGGACGGCGGCGGACGACGCCGTAGGATCCGGGACATGAGCCGTACGATCAAGGTCCTGCTCGCCGAGGACCAGTCGATGGTCCGCGAGGCCCTGGCCGCCCTCCTCGGCCTCGAACCGGACATCGAGGTCGTCGCCCAGGTGGCGCGCGGGGACGAGGTGCTCGCCGCGGCCCGGGCGCACGACGTGGACGTGGCTCTCCTCGACATCGAGATGCCGGGCCTCACCGGCATCGAGGCCGCGGCC
This sequence comes from Streptomyces sp. NPDC028308, assembly GCF_055565855.1. Lineage (NCBI taxonomy): Bacteria > Bacillati > Actinomycetota > Actinomycetes > Kitasatosporales > Streptomycetaceae > Streptomyces > Streptomyces sp. NPDC028308. Next base: position 199,742 of record NZ_JBVHTO010000013.1, on the reverse strand, counting down.
CGGCTGCACGCGGAGTTCCCGGACCTCAGGCTGGTCGTCCTCACCACCTTCGGCCGGCCCGGCTATCTGCGCAGCGCCATGGAGGCCGGCGCCGACGCCTTCCTGGTGAAGGACGCCCCGGCCGCCCAACTCGCCGAGGCGGTACGGAAGGTGCTCGCCGGGGAGCGCGTCATCGACCCCACGCTGGCGGCCGCCGCGCTCGCCGAGGGCGCCAATCCGCTGACCGCCCGCGAACGCGAGGTGCTGCGGGCGGCGGCCGACGGTTCCACCAACGCCGAACTCGCCGCGGCCCTGCACCTGTCCCAGGGCACGGTCCGCAACTACCTCTCCACGGCGATACAGAAGCTCGCGGTCCGCAACCGTGCTGAGGCCGTCAGGACGGCACGGGAGAAGGGCTGGCTGTAGACCCCCTCGGGGAGCTGCCCCCGTGGACGGTGCCGGTGCTGCGCCCGCCCTCGCAGCCCTGGCGGGCCGCGAGCCTCACGTCAGTTGAGCATCGACCGTGCGGCGTGCGCCTGTCGCCGTACCCGGTCGGCGGCCGGCTCGTCCACCGCGGCCACCACCTCGGCGTACGCGTCCAGTTCGGCGGCGCCCGTCAGGAAGTCCCCGCGCTGCACCAGCAGTTGGGCCCGCTCGTAGCGCAGCCGGGCCGGGTGCGAGGGCAGCAGCAGGGACAGTTCGACGGCCCACAGGGCGACGTCGGAGCGTTCGGGACGGGTGGCCGCCCAGGCGCGGACGTTGTTGAGGATGCGCAGCACGACGTCGAGCGGGTCGGCGGGCGCGAGCATCGACGGGTCCAGCGGCGCGCCGGTCGCCCCCGCGACGAGCAGCTCGGCGTCGGGCCCGGTCAGCACCCGGCCCCCGTCGAAGGGATCGGCCAGCACCTGGTCCCCTGGCGGCCCGAAGCCCACCACGAAGTGCCCGGGCAGCGCGACCCCGTACACCGGCGCCCCCGCCCGCCGGGCGACCTCCATCCACACCACGGACAGCAGGATGGGCAGCCCGCGCCTGCGCCGCAGCACCTCGTGCAGCAGCGACGACTCCAGCCGCTGGTAGTCGCCGGGCGTGCCGTGGAAACCGCACCGGGCGCCGAGGAGTTCGGCGAGCGCGGCCGCCCAGGACCGGGGGCCGCCCGGCCGGAACGGGAGCTGCCCCGCCAGCCGGTCCAGCTCGATCTCCGCCGCGTCCATGCCGGCCTCGTTCAGCGTCCCGTCCGCGGCGGCGCCCACGAGCAGACAGAGCAGGGCCAGGTCGGGCCGCTCGGAGCGGGCCTCGTCGGCGAACCGGCGCCGCACCTCGGCGGCTCGCTCCGGCTCCGGGGGGTGAGGGGGACGCATGGCAGCCTCCGGGCCTCTCACGCGGGCCGGTGACGGCCGTCGTGCGGCGCGGGCCGTTCCTCCGGCGCCTCCGGTGCCCGGTGGTGGTGGTAGGCGTGGTGCGCGGCGAAGCCCATCCCGGTGTAGAGCGTGCGCGCCCCCGCGTTGGCGGCCTCCACCTGGAGCCACGCCGCCGAGGCGCCCTCGTCCAGGGCGCGCCGGGCGAGCGCCGCCATCACGGCCGTGCCCAGCCCCCGCCGCCGGTACGCGGGGTCGACCTCGACGGCCGCGAAACCGGCCCAGCGCCCGTCCACCACGCACCGCCCGATGGCCGCCGGCGGCTCGCCCGGCTCCCCGGGCACCGTCGCGAACCACACGGACGGGCCACCGCTCAGCACGCGCAGCGCCACGTCGCTCAGCCCCTTGCGCCGGTAGCGGCTCAGCCACGCCTCGTCCGCATCCCGGGACAGCAGCACCCCGGGAGCCTCGCGGTCCCCGATCGGCGCGAGCGCCCCGGTCCACACCTCGGCCGTCACCTCACGCGACCAGCCGCGCGCCTCCAGCTCGGCGCACAGCAGTTCCTGGGTGCCCTCGGCCCCGGTCGCCGTCTGCACGTACGCGGGCAGCCCGCGGACGGCGTACCAGTCGCGGACGGCAGCGAGCGCCTCGTCCAGCGGCCGGCCCGGATCACCGAGCGTCAGGACGGAGTTGGCGCGCCGGGTGAACCCGGCGGCGGCGCGCAGCTCCCACTCGCCGAGCGGCTCGCGCTCGACCGGCTGCCAGGCCCTGGCGGCGATCCGCGCCAGTTCCCCGTACGAGGCCGCGGGGCCCCGCCGCCGCGCCGGAGCGGACGGCACGACCTTGCCCGCTACCAGCGAGGATTCCGGAATGCGGACGCTTTCGCCGGTGCGTCGTGTGATCAGCAGCACACCGTCGTCCCATGATGTGAGAACACCGACCGTGTCGGTGAACTTCTCTTCCGTGTCTCCGTCCTCGTTCAAGCGTCGCACGGAGACGCGTTTGCCCACGTCAGCAGCGGTGATGCGGACCTCAAGGCGGCCGGCCGCGGAGATTTCCACAGGTCAGTTCACCCCTCCTGTTCGGATCATGCCCAGGAACGGAGATACTAGGGGCGGGCATCGACGACGCCGCGCTCCCGCGCGCCAGGCGGCGGAGCCTGAGGAGGCCCGCCAGCGCCCTATCGAGGAGGAACGACAGCGTGACCTACGTCATCGCGCAGCCTTGTGTCGACGTCAAGGACAAGGCGTGCATCGAGGAGTGCCCGGTCGACTGCATCTACGAGGGCTCCCGGTCCTTGTACATCCACCCGGACGAATGCGTCGACTGCGGAGCCTGTGAGCCGGTGTGCCCGGTCGAGGCGATCTTCTACGAAGACGACACTCCGGAAGAGTGGAAGGACTACTACAAGGCGAACGTCGAGTTCTTCGACGAGCTCGGCTCGCCCGGTGGTGCCAGCAAGCTGGGACTGATCGAGCGCGACCACCCCTTCGTCGCAGCGCTTCCGCCGCAGAACCAGTAAGCGGCCCGGATCGCGCCGCCCCGGTCCCGTACGGCCTCGCTGCCGTGCGGGACCGAGGTGTTTGGCGCGCGGTCCGTCCGCACCCGCCGTGAGCGCGACCCGCCGGCCCGGGTCGCCCGTACGAGAAAGTGAGTCCGAGCCCGTGTCCGCAGTCTCCGACCGGCTTCCCACGTTTCCCTGGGACAAGCTGGAGCCCTACAAGGCGACGGCCGCCGCGCATCCGGACGGCCTCGTCGACCTGTCCGTCGGCACGCCGGTCGACCCGGTGCCCGAGCTGATCCAGAAGGCTCTGGTCGCCGCGGCCGACTCGCCGGGCTATCCCACGGTCTGGGGCACCCCCGAGCTGCGCGACGCGATCACGGGCTGGGTGGAGCGGCGGCTGGGCGCCCGCGAGGTCACGCACCGCCACGTGCTGCCGATCGTCGGCTCCAAGGAGCTGGTGGCCTGGCTGCCGACCCAGCTGGGCCTCGGCCCGGGGGACACGGTCGCCTATCCGCGCCTGGCCTATCCGACGTACGAGGTCGGCGCCCGGCTGGCCCGCGCGGACCACGTCGTCTACGACGACCCGACCGAGCTGGACCCCACGGACCTGAAGCTCCTGTGGCTCAACTCGCCGTCGAACCCCACCGGCCGCGTCCTCGCCAAGGACGAGCTCACCCGCGTCGTCGCCTGGGCGCGGCGGCACGGCGTCCTGGTCTTCTCCGACGAGTGCTACCTCGAACTGGGCTGGGAGGCCGACCCGGTGTCGGTGCTGCACCCGGACGTGTGCGGCGGCTCGTACGAGGGGATCGTGGCGGTCCACTCGCTCTCCAAGCGGTCGAACCTGGCGGGCTACCGCGCCGCGTTCCTCGCCGGTGACCCCGACGTCCTCGGCCCGCTGCTCCAGATCCGCAAGCACGGCGGCATGATGACGTCCGCGCCGACCCAGGCCGCGGTGGTGGCCGCGCTCGGCGACGACACCCACGTCCGTGAGCAGCGCGAGCGCTACGCGGCCCGGCGCACGGCCCTGCGCGCCGCCCTCCTCGGGCACGGCTTCCGCATCGAGCACAGCGAAGCGAGCCTGTACCTGTGGGCCACGCGGGACGAGTCCTGCTGGGACACCGTCGCCCACCTCGCCGGCCTCGGCATCCTGGTGGCCCCCGGCGACTTCTACGGCCCCGCGGGCGGCACCTTCGTACGGGTGGCCCTGACGGCGTCGGACGAGCGGATCGCGGCGGCGGTGGCCCGGCTGGCCTGACCGCCGGCAGGCGGCACCTCCCGGACACGGGCGAGGGGGCCCGGGGAAGATCCCCGGGCCCCCTCGTCGTGCCGTACCGGTCTCAGCCGAGCGGCAGGCCCTGGGTCGGCAGCCCCTGGGTGGGCAGACCGCCCTTGGTCACGGAGTCCGTCGGCAGGCCGCCACCCGTCGCCTTGGCGGTGTCGCCGAGCAGCCCGCCCGCGGAGCCGGCCGCCTCACCGGCCGTCTTCTGGGCGGCGGGGGCGGCGGTCTTGGCGACCTTGCCGCCGGTCTTGCCCGCGGCGGGCACGGCCTTCTTGACGGCCTTGCTGCCGGCTTCGCCGGCCAGGCCGGTGGTCTTCTGCGCCGCACTGTCCACGGTGTTGCCGGCCTGCGCGCCGTCCAGAGCGGTCAGCCCACCGAGGTTCGGGGTGGCCGGCAGTTCGGCCGCCGCGCTGGCGGAGCCGGCCGCACCGACCACGGGCGCCGCCCCCGCTGCGATGAGCAGCGCGACACGGGCGATCCGGCGGGTCAGGGGGAGGGACATGATGCTCCTTAGACGGGAGAAAAACATTGGTGTGTCCGAGGTGTCCCGGTGGCTGACCGACTGGCTGTCGACCGAACGGCTGTGATCGTCCCGGGCTCCGGACGCAGTGACTACCGCTCGAAGACCGCGAAGGTTGCGGTGGCCCGACGTAAAGAGTTGGTAATGCGTCGCATTATCGGCTGCGGATAAAAACGGGCAAAGACCACCCGGTCGGAAAGTCTGCCGAATCCTTACCGCCCTTTGTTCTCAAGGGTTTTGGCGGATTCGGGGGTGACCGTGCGAAAACCCGCGCCGACACCGTATCCGGCTCAGGCCCCGTCCCCCCAACGGGTGAGGGCCCGTACTACTGACCAGTGACGATCCGGACCTCGGCGGTCGACTTCGCCGACTTCCGGGAATTCCCGCTCTCGGTCCATTCGCTCACGGACCGCCCGGCGGACCACTCGCGTCCCGCGTACGAGACGTGCGCGATGTGCAGCGCGGAGGAGTTGGCGACGGCCCAGTGGGCCAGCTCCCAGCCGCGCTGTCTGCGGCTGCCGTCGGCCGCCGTCCCCTCCGGCACGGGCACGGTCACAGCGGTGCCCGGCCCCCGCGACGGCGAGGCCGCCGCGGAGGGCGACGCCTGTCCCGACCCGGCATCCGTCCCGCCGTCCACCTCGGCACCGGCGACCTGGAGCACGTCCCGCCCGAAGTCCCGCACGAGCGCGGCCCGCACGGCGTCCGGACCGCCCGTGCGGGTCGCGCCGGGCCGCCCCTCGCAGGTCAGCGTGGCCGCCGCGCGGCCGGTCAGGGCCGCCGCCAGCAGCGTGGCGTCCGGCTCGTGCTTGGCGTACGCCTGGGGGTAGCCGCTGCGCTGCACCCGCTGCGCGGCGACCGTCAGCGGCAGCCGCGAGTAGCCCGGCACCTTGGCCAGATGCCGGTAGAACTCACCGGCCGCGTACGTCGGGTCCATGATCTGCTTCCGGGTGCCCCAGCCCTGCGAGGGCCGCTGCTGGAACAGGCCGATGGAGTCCCGGTCGCCGTGCCGGATGTTGCGCAGGCCCGACTCCTGGAGGGCGGTCGCGAGGGCGATCGTGACGGCCCGCTCCGGCATGCCGCGCGTGGTGCCGACGGCGGTGATCGTCGCCGCGTTCACCGCCTGCTCCGGGGTGAACTCGTACGAGGCGCCGTCGCCCTTGCCCGAGACGACCTTGCAGCGGGGCGCGCCCGTGCCGCCGGTGACGTACTGCACGACGAGATAGCCCGCGAGCGCGAGCAGCACCGCGACGGCCGCCCCGAACCGGAGGAGGCGGCCGCGCCGGGAGGAGGTGGGGGACGGCTCTGGCACGTCGTACAAGGTACTGGAGGCCGCTGTGACGGGCGATGGGCCTGTGGACAGTGGGGCCGGGGGCGGCGCGTTAGGCTCGGCCGCATGGCCGATACCCCGCTTGACCTCACGCTGGACGCCGCCGAGCTCACCGCGCGGCTCGTCGACTTCCCCTCGGAGAGCGGCAGCGAGAAGCCGCTCGCGGACGCCGTCGAGGCCGCGCTGCGCGCCCTGCCGCACCTGACGGTCGACCGGTACGGCAACAACGTGGTGGCCCGTACGAACCTGGGCCGCGCCGAGCGGGTCGTCCTGGCCGGCCACATCGACACCGTCCCGATCGCGGGCAACGTGCCGTCCCGGCTCGACGAGGACGGCGTCCTGTGGGGCTGCGGCACCTGCGACATGAAGTCGGGCGTGGCGGTGCAGCTGCGCATCGCGGCCACCGTCCCCGAGCCCAACCGCGACCTCACCTTCGTCTTCTACGACAACGAGGAGGTCGCGGCGCACCTCAACGGCCTCAAGCACGTGGCCGAGGCGCACCCCGACTGGCTGGCGGGCGACTTCGCGATCCTCCTGGAACCGACGGACGGCCAGGTGGAGGGCGGCTGCCAGGGCACCCTGCGGATGCTGCTCAGGTTCACGGGGGAGCGGGCGCACTCCGCGCGCGCGTGGATGGGCTCCAACGCGATCCACGCGGCGGCCCCGGCCCTGGCCAGGCTGGCCGCGTACGAGCCGCGGCGGCCCGTCGTGGACGGCCTGCGCTTCCACGAGGGCCTCAACGCCGTGCGCGTCGAGGGCGGCGTCGCCACGAACGTCATCCCCGACGCCTGCACGCTCGTCGTGAACTTCCGGTACGCCCCGGACCGCAGCGAGGCGGAGGCGGAGGCCTTCGTGCGCGAGTACTTCGCCGACTGCGGGGTCGACGAGTTCGTCGTCGACGACCACACCGGGGGCGCCCGCCCCGGCCTGACGCACCCGGCCGCCGCCGCCTTCCTCGCGGCCGTCGGCGGCGAGGCCCGCCCCAAGTTCGGCTGGACCGACGTCGCCCGCTTCAGCTCGCTCGGGGTGCCCGCCGTGAACTACGGACCCGGCGAACCCCTCCTGGCCCACAAGACGGACGAGCGGGTCACGGCCTCCCTGATCCCCGAGGCCGAGGAGCGGCTGCGGGCCTGGCTGACGGCCTGACAGCCCCGGCCGCCGCCACGGCGGTTCACCGCGGACATGCGCAGGTCCCCCCTCCGTAACCCGCGTAGATCTACGCTGGGGTGGAACTACCGCAAGCGGAGGGAGCGGACATGGCTACCGGCAACCCCGAGGGCAAGAAGCGGCCACCGGAGGAGCAGCGGCTGGGACCGGTGCTGCGCAGGCGGGACCAGGTGCAGGCGAGCACCACCGACCAGCGGCTGCTCGACGAGCGTGCCCCGTCCGACTGGGTGCACACCGACCCCTGGCGGGTCCTGCGCATCCAGTCGGAATTCATCGAGGGCTTCGGCACGCTGGCCGAACTGCCGCCCGCGATCAGCGTGTTCGGCTCGGCCCGCACCCCGGCGGACTCCCCGGAGTACGCGGCGGGCGTGGAGCTCGGCCGCGGTCTGGTCGAGGCGGGCTTCGCCGTGATCACCGGCGGCGGGCCCGGCGCCATGGAGGCCGCCAACAAGGGCGCCTGCGAGGCCAAGGGCATCTCCGTCGGCCTCGGTATCGAACTGCCCTTCGAGCAAGGGCTCAACAAGTACGTCGACATCGGCCTGAACTTCCGCTACTTCTTCGTGCGGAAGATGATGTTCGTGAAGTACGCCCAGGGATTCGTGGTGCTCCCCGGCGGCCTCGGCACCCTGGACGAGCTCTTCGAGGCGCTCACCCTCGTCCAGACCCAGAAGGTCACCCAGTTCCCCATCGTCCTCTTCGGCACGGAGTACTGGGGCGGCCTCGTCGACTGGCTCAAGAACACGCTGATCGCCCAGGGCAAGGCCTCCGAGAAGGACCTGCTCCTGTTCCACCTCACGGACGACGTGGACGAGGCGGTCGCCCTGGTCTCCAAGGAGGCGGGCCGCTAGGGCCTGTCGTTTGGATCAGGCCGGTGTCGCGGGGTCTGGCACGCACATCTGCGGCGTTGTCGTCGGTCGCCGAAGCTCCGCTTCGACTCCCTCCTCCGCCTTGCAGCTGCACGCACCAGACCCCGCTCGGGTCGGCTGGGACAAACCGTCTGTCACGGCCGGCCTGATCCAAACGACAGACCCTAGCTCCACGGCGCGGCCGTCCGGCCGGGACCCCCGGCCGGACGGCCGCGCTACGCCAGTCCCCGGCGGGCCACGGCCGGCGGCCGGTGGCCGGCGATGGACGCCACCATGTCGAGCACCTGCCGGGTCTCCGCGACCTCGTGGACGCGGTACACCTGCGCCCCCAGCCACGCCGACACCGCGGTCGTGGCCAGCGTCCCGACCAGCCGTTCCTTGACCGGCCTGTCGAGGGTCTCCCCGACGAAGTCCTTGTTGGACAGGGAGACGAGCACGGGCCAGCCCGTGTCCACCATCTCGCCCAGCCGCCGGGTCGCCTCCAGACTGTGCCGGGTGTTCTTCCCGAAGTCGTGCCCCGGGTCGATCAGCACCGACTCCCGCGGCACCCCCAGCGCCACCGCCCGCTCGGCCAGCCCGACGGTCACCCGCAGGATGTCGTCCATGACGTCGCCGTACGTGATCCGGTGCGGACGCGTCCGCGGCTCGGAACCACCCGCGTGCGTGCACACGAGCCCCGCCCCGTACCGCGCGGCCACCTCCGCCAGCCGCGGATCGACGCCGCCCCAGGCGTCGTTGAGCAGATCGGCGCCCGCCTCGCAGACCGCCTCCCCGACCTCGTGCCGCCAGGTGTCGACGCTGATCACCACGTCCGGGAACCGGCGCCGCACCTCGGCGACGAAACCGACCGTGCGGCGGGCCTCCTCCTCGGCCGTGACCTCCTCGCCCGGTCCGGCCTTGACCCCGCCGATGTCCACGACGGCCGCGCCCTCGGCCACCGCCTGCTCGACGCGGGCGAGCGCCGGCTCGTCGAGGAACGTGGCCCCCTGGTCGTAGAAGGAGTCCGGGGTGCGGTTCACGATCGCCATGATCACCGGCTCGTGCGTGTCGAATTCACGCCTGCCCAGCCTGAGCATCCCCTGTGACCTCTCCTCGTGTCCTCGTGGTTCCCGCAGTTCGACCGCCTGCGACCCTAGCTGTCAGAGTCGCATGGCACGATCGGACCCTGACACTTCCGATACTTTCCACGTCGGCGCGCCCCGCGTCGGCACCAGAGCGTGGGGACCTCAGCGATGTTCATGTTCTTGTTCCTGGTCGTCGCGCTCGCCGTCGTGGTCGCCGCGGTCACCCTGGCCGTGGTGGGCGGCGGCGAGAGCGGCCCCCTGACCGACCCCGCGCCCGAGCGGCTGGAGGACCCCCTCCCGCCGCACCGCCCGGTGAACCGCGCCGACGTGGACCTGCTGCGCTTCCCGGTCGCCGTCCGCGGCTACCGCATGGCCGACGTCGACGACGCCCTCGGCCGCCTCGGCGCCGAGATCGCCGAGCGGGACGCCCGGATCGCGGACCTTGAGGCCGCCCTCGCCGGCGCCCGCGCGTCCGCCGCCACGTCGCTGCGCAAGCCCTCCGAGGACGACCGTTGAGCGCCGCCCTACCCGGCGCCGACGGGACGCTGCGCTGCCCCTGGGCGCTGTCGACCGAGGAGTACGTGGCCTACCACGACGAGGAGTGGGGCCGCCCGGTGCACGGCGACGACGCCCTGTACGAGCGGCTGTGCCTGGAGGCCTTCCAGTCGGGCCTGTCCTGGATCACCATCCTGCGGCGGCGCCCCGGCTTCCGCGCCGCCTTCGCCGGTTTCGAGATCGCCGAGGTGGCGGCCTTCAACGGCGAGGACGCCGAGCGGCTCCTCGCCGACCCCGGCATCATCCGCAACCGCGCCAAGATCGAGGCGACGCTCGCCAACGCGCGCGTGCTCGCCGACTGGGCGCCGGGCGAGCTGGACGAACTGATCTGGTCCTTCGCCCCCGACCCGGCGTCCCGCCCGGCTCCGCGCACCCTCGCGGACGTCCCCGCCGTCACCCCCGAGTCGACCGCGCTGTCCAAGGCGCTCAAGAAGAGGGGCATCCGCTTCGTGGGGCCGACGACGGCGTACGCCCTGATGCAGGCGTGCGGCCTGGTCGACGACCACCTCGCCGACTGCGCGTCCCGGGGCCGCTGAGCCGCCCCGGGAGCACGGCCTAACGGCCCAGGTACTTCGGCCTCTCCTTGGCGAGGAACGCCTGCACGGCGATCGTGTGGTCCTCGGACGCGCCCGCCCGGGACTGCAGCTCGTCCTCCTTCTCCAGGGACTCGTCCAGGGAGTGGGAGAGGGCGTAGGCGAGGGACTCCTTGAGGGCGGCGTACGCGAGCGTCGGGCCCTCGGCGAGGGTCCGGGCCAGCTTGGCGCCCTCGGCGGCCAGCTCGGCGGAGGGCACGATTCGGTTGGCGATGCCCAGGTCGTAGGCCTCCTGCGCGGAGATGCTGCGCGGGAAGAGCAGCAGGTCGGCGGCCCGGCTGGGGCCCACGACCCGCGGCAGGGTCCACGAGATGCCCGAGTCGGCGGTCAGCGCGACACCGGCGAAGGAGGTGTTGAAGGTCGCCGTGTCCGCGACGATCCGGTAGTCCGCGGCGAGCGCGAAACCGAAGCCGGCTCCGGCCGCGACGCCGTTCACCGCCGCCACCACCGGCTTCGCCGCACCGGTCAGCGCCCGCAGGATCGGGTTGTAGTGCTCACGCACCGTGCTCATGACGCCGTCGCCGGCGCCCGACTCCCGCGCCGTGAGCAGCCCGCCCACGTGCTCCTTCAGGTCCTGGCCCACGCAGAACGCCCGGTCCCCGGCCGCGGTCAGCAGCACGGCCCGCACGGCGTCGTCCCCGGCGGCGGCCTGCGCGGCGTCCCGGAGGGCGACCTTGGCCTCGTTGTTCATCGCGTTCATCGCCTCGGGGCGGTTCAGCGTGATCGTCGCGAGTCCGTCGCTCACCTCGTAGAGCACGGTGTCGGCCATGGTGGGGTCCCCTCCGGTGTCGCGGCTCCGTCGTACCGGCCGGTACGCACTGCTTCCGAGGACAGCATGGCGGAGATCGCCGACGGTGGCGCGAGCCCGACATGTGACCTGCGTCAAAGAATTCCGCGGCGGGAAAGTCCGTGCGGCGGCGCAGTATCGCAGTCACACCGCCGAATTGAGTGGTTTTGCTCAAGCGCGTTGCGCAAGCGATGCCGACTGATGTTGGTCATCGGGTCCTGAGATGCGGGATAATGGCCTGGAAGCAATGTGTTCGATGCCGGTGACGTGTGTCCTATGAGGGGACGTGCGTGCCCTCCTAAGGGGCCGTCGGCGACGATGAGCTGGTTTCAGGAAGGGGAACGAGCATGGCGGCCATGAAGCCGCGGACGGGCGATGGCCCGCTCGAGGTGACCAAGGAGGGGCGGGGCATCGTCATGCGCGTTCCGCTCGAAGGCGGCGGTCGGCTCGTCGTCGAGCTGACCCCTGACGAGGCCGACGCGCTTGGCGACGCCCTCAAGAAGGTCGTCGGCTGACGCGGAACGCGACCCTATCTTTACAGCTGTCCCGGCATCGTACGCGGTGCCGGGACACTGTGTTTCGAGGGGTGCCGCGCCGCCTCCCCGAGGCTCCGGATGTGACGTTCGGCCTGGTCAGCGCCTTGCGGCGGGGTGCGATGTCAGCGCTTGACGGCGCAGAGCAGCCCGTCGCCCACGGGGAGCAGCGAGGGCACCAGCTCCTGGCTCTCGCGCACCGCGCGCAGCAGTTCCCGCAGCCGCCCGACCTCCGCGGGCTGCGGTCCCGAGTCCACCGTGCGGCCGTCCGCGAAGACGCCCTCGAAGACCACGAGCCCGCCCGGCCGCAACAGGCGCAACGATTCAGCGAGGTAGTCCAGGCACTCCAGACGGTCACCGTCGCAGAAGACGAGGTCGTAGCCGCTGTCCGCGAGCCGGGGCAGGACCTCCAGGGCGCGGCCCGGGATGAAGCGGGCGCGGTTGCTGGCGAAACCGGCGGCCCGGAAGGCCTGGCGGGCGAACTGCTGGCGCTCCGGCTCCGGATCCACGGTGGTCAGTACCCCGTCCGGCCGCATGCCGTGCAGGAGATGAATACCGGAGACCCCGGTCCCGGTACCGATCTCCGCCACCGCTTTCGCGTCCACGGTGGCGGCGAGCAACCGCAGCGCGGCACCCGTGCCGGGCGACACCGAGCGCAGCCCTGCTTCCCGGGCCCGGTCCCGGGCCCAGCGCAGCGCCTCTTCCTCGGCGACAAAGGCGTCGGCGAACGCCCAGCTCGTCTGCCGGTTGCCGGTAATGACCCTCTCCTGTCCCCGTAGTTGCCTGGCCGTGACTGTATCCGTTGCCGTCGGGAACCCGCAGATGGGACCAGGCGTTTAGGAGAGTGGGGAAGGCAGTGGGGGGACGCTGATGGATCGGGACACCGAGCAAGTGCTGACGCAGCCGCAGAAGGCCGCATCAAATTCTCGTAAAACCGCTTATCCGGAGCTAACGGGCGAGGTGGCTATGGTAGGGGCTCCGCTGGATACCACCAGAGCCGACAGGGGAGGTGCGGCAGCGCCTGTGGATCGGGGAGGAGTGCTGCGGCGCTTTCTCAGGTCGGCGGGTGAGCCGAAATCCGTGATTGACACCGCTGACCGTTCCCACACCGCTGAGTCCGCGCAGACCGCGACTTTCGCCTCCGACGCGGACCCGCAGGCGTGGACTCCGCCCACCTGGGAGGAGATCGTCAGCACGCACAGCGGCCGGGTCTACCGGCTCGCCTACCGCCTGACCGGCAATCAGCACGACGCCGAGGACCTCACGCAGGAGGTCTTCGTCCGCGTCTTCCGCTCGCTGTCGACGTACACGCCCGGCACCTTCGAGGGCTGGCTGCACCGCATCACCACGAACCTCTTCCTGGACATGGTGCGCCGCAAGCAGCGCATCCGCTTCGACGCCCTCGGCGACGACGCGGCCGAGCGCCTCCCCAGCCGCGAGCCCTCGCCCCAACAGGTCTTCAACGACGCGCACTTCGACGCCGACGTCCAGCAGGCGCTGGATACCCTCGCGCCGGAGTTCCGCGCCGCCGTCGTCCTGTGCGACATCGAGGGCCTCTCCTACGAGGAGATCGCCGCGACCCTGGGCGTCAAGCTCGGTACGGTCCGCAGCCGCATCCACCGCGGCCGCTCCCAGCTGCGCAAGGCCCTCGCACACCGCTCTCCGGAAGCCCGCGCCGAGCGCCGCGGCTTCGCAGTCACGGGAGTCCCCGCGCTGGGAGGAGGGGGCGCGACCGCGTGAGTGGAATCCGGCCCGACCCCGCCGAACGGCGCGTGGCAGACCAGCACCTGGGAGACCGCCTCTCCGCCCTGGTGGACGGAGAGCTCGGCCACGACTCGCGCGAGCGCGTCCTGGCCCATCTCGCCACCTGCGCGAAGTGCAAGGCCGAGGCGGACGCCCAGCGCCGCCTCAAGAACGTGTTCGCGGAAGTCGCACCCCCGCCCCCCTCCGAGAGTTTCCTGGCCCGTCTTCAGGGGCTCCCCGGCGGAGGCGACTCCGGCGACGGCGGCCCGCCCGGCGGCGGCGCGTTCTTCGGAAGACTTCCCGGCTCCGACCGGCACTCAGGCGTCGCCGGGGTCTTCGGAGTGACGGCTGAGTCCTTCGGCTACGTGCCCGCCCGGCCGCATGCCGACGTGCTGCCCCCCTCGTCCGGACGCGGCTTCCGCATCCACGACGTCGGCCGGCACGAGACCGACCGCTCGGCCTCGCGCGGACTGCGGTTCGCGTTCGCCGCGGCGGGCGCGGTGTCACTGGCCGCCGTCGCCCTCGGCGGGGTGTCCACGGGCGTGCCCGGCGACACCGCGGACGCGCGAGGCGGTTCCGGCTCGGGGAGCAACGTGACACCGCTGCGCAGCCAGGGCACCGGCGGTGCGACGACCCCCGACTCCCAGCGCCGGCGGACTCTCGGCCCGGTGCTCGCCCAAGGGCAGCGGACGCCGGGTGACGGCCCTGTCATACCGACCTCGCTGTCCGCGCCCCTGCTGCCCGGAGTCCCCACTCCGTCCGCGGGACAGGAGGCCATCCACACGCTGACCACGCCCATCGTGGCCGGCGCGGCCGCCATGTCCCCGCTGATACGTCCGCTCGCCACGGCCCAGACCGTCGAGCCGGCCATCTGGTCGGCGGACTGGGACGTCGTGAGACCGGGCCTGCTGACCGCGCCGCCGCAGACCGCGTCCCCCACGCCCTCTCCGTCCTCTTCGCGCACTCCCTAGACCTCGTCCGCCCGTTCACGCCTGCCCCGCGCGCGTGCTTCTACTCCTCCCGGCACCGCGCGGACCGGGTGCGGTCCCGTACGAGGTCCCGTGCCCTGCTCCCGGGCCGCCGCGAGCCTGACGCGCGGGGACGGCCGGACCGGCCTCCGGGAAGCTCGCGACCGGCCGGGCAGGCACCGGGACCTGCCGATCTCTGCGCGGCGGTCCGTGAACCTGGTTGAATCCAGGGTGGGCCGCGCCGTGGGAGGGATCCGGGCGCGGAGTCGACAATCTGCGGTGACCGCCGGTGCCGTCGTGCCGCGGGCCGGGTGTGGGGAGAGCATGGACCAGGGGAAGCCCGCGAGGACGAAGTGGTGGAGCAGGCCCCGGCCGGACGGTGCGGAGAGCGACCCGGTCACGCCGGTGCCCTCCGACCCGGAGGGGACCCCGGAAACCGGCCTCGCGACGGCGACCGCCCACGACGGCGACTTCGAACTGGAGCGGCCCCTGCCGAGAGCGACCGAAGCCGGTGCCGACCTCGACGCTGGCTCCGACTTGGAGTCGAGCGGTCCTGCCCCGGCGTCCGACGCCGACTCCGGCGACGACTTCGAGCTGAGCCGTCCCCTCCCGGCGACCGGTGCCGGTGCCGACAGCGAGACCGAGTCGGGCGGTCCCGTCCGGGCGTCCGACGCCGACGCCGACCCCGGCGACGACTTCGAGCTGAGCCGCCCCCTCCCGGCGTCCGGTGCCGACGGAGACTTCGGGTCGCGCGGTGCCGCTCCGGCGTCCGTTGCCGACAGCGACTCCGGATCGGGCGGTGGCGTCCCGGCGTCCGGTGACGACTCCGGTGCCGACTTCGAGCTGAGCCGTCCCGCCGCGGCGGATGCCCGTGCCGACGGCGATTTCGAACTGGCGCGGCCCGGGGCGGACCCAGGGACGTCCGTGCAGGTGCCCGAGGCCGCGTCCGCGCCGGTGCCGGACCCCGTCTCTCCTGCCGTCTCGGCCGACGTGCCCCACCCCGCACCGCCCGCCGACGCCGCCGTGGCCCCCGTAGGCGCCCCCGCCGAGCGTCCCCGGCCGCTGCACGCTCCCGACCCCTACAGCACCCCTCCGTACGGCGAGCCCGGCCCCTGGGCGCCCGCCCCGCCGGTCCAGCACCCGCGAGCCGCCGCGACCCCGCCCGCCGTACCGCCGGGAGCCTCCTCCGCGCCCCTGCCGGTCACCCAGGCGCCGCACCCCGCCGCATCCCAGATCGCGCCCCCGCCGGTCGCCCAGGGCGTGCCGCATCCCGCCGTGCCGCACGGAACCGATCCGGGCGTCGCCGCACCCGTACCCGCCCCCGTCCAGGGCGTCCCGCAGGGGACCGGTGTGGCACCCGCGCCACTGCCGGCCGTCGGGACGGGTGGGGCCGCGCCGCACGTACCGATGGCCGACGGGGGTGCCGGGGCGGGAGCCGAAGGGCCCGCGCCCTGGCGGAACTACGATCCCTGGGCCGCGTCCGGGCCGCTCCAGCTGAACGGGGCGGCCGTCCCGTCGCGGACCCAGCGCCGCAGGAAGGCGAAGCGGATCCTGATCGGCGGCGCCCTCCTCATCGCGCTGCTGTCCGGCGGCGTCGGCGGCCTCGTGGGTGCCTACCTGGAACGCAATGGCGGGATGGTGGACGTCGAGCTGCCGCAGGCCGGCAAGGAGCCGAACGACCGGGCGCCCGGCACCGTCGCCGGGATCGCGGCCGGCGCGCTGCCCGGCGTCGTCACGCTGCACGTGCGCGGCTCGGAGGACCAGGGCACCGGCACCGGCTTCGTGCTGGACGGCGCGGGCCACATCCTCACCAACAACCACGTGGTCGAGCCCGCCGGAAAGGGCGGGGAGATAACCGTGACGTTCAGCGGGGGCGAGAGCGCCACCGCCGAGGTGGTCGGACGGGACAGCGGCTACGACCTCGCCGTCGTCAAGGTCAGCTCGGTCAGCGGGCTCAAGCCGCTGCCGCTGGGCAACTCCGACAACGTGCAGGTCGGCGACGCCGTCGTCGCCATCGGAGCGCCCTTCGACCTCCCCAACACCGTGACCTCCGGGATCATCAGCGCCAAGGAGCGGCCCATCACCGCGGGCGGTGAGAAGGGCGGCAGCAGCGACGTCTCGTACGTGGACGCCCTGCAGACCGATGCCCCCATCAACCCCGGCAACTCCGGTGGTCCCCTCCTCGACTCCAAGGGCCGGGTCATCGGCATCAACAGCGCCATCCGGTCCGCCGACAGCAGCTCCGACCTGGAGGGCGGCCAGTCCGGTTCCATCGGGCTCGGCTTCGCGATCCCCGTCAACCAGGGCAAGCGCGTCGCCGAGGAACTGATCAACACGGGCAGGGCGACGCACCCGGTCATCGGCGTCACCCTCGACATGGACTACGGCGGCGACGGCGCCCGCGTCGGCACCAAGGCCGACGGCGGCGGGGCCCCGGTCACCCCCGGCGGCCCCGGCGACCGGGCCGGCATCCGGGCGGGCGACGTCATCACCGAGGTCGACGGCAGGCCCGTCCACTCCGGCGAGGAGCTCATCGTCAGGATCCGCGCCCATCGTCCCGGCGACCGTCTGGAACTGACGCTGGAGCGCGACGGCACCGAGAAGCCGCTCACCCTGGTCCTCGGCTCGGCCGACGGCGACTGACGGCGACCGCGCACGGGCGGGCCGCGGCCCGCCCGGTACGGCGACCGACGGCGGACATCCCGGCGAACCCGCCGTGTACACGAAGCCGGAGGGCCCGGGACAGTACCGGACGGACACGATGGCCGGGTACCGTGGATCCGGCCCGGACCACGGAAGACCTGCCGAGGGCCGAGGACATCGCAAGGAGCTTCAGGTGTTCAATGACATAGGACCGCTCGAGCTGGTGACGCTCGTCGTCCTCGCCGTGCTCGTCTTCGGCCCGGAAAAGCTCCCGAAGATGATCCAGGACGTCACGCGCACCATCCGCAAGATCCGTGAGTTCTCGGAGAGCGCGAAGCAGGACATCCGCGAGGAGCTCGGCCCCGAGTTCAAGGACTTCGAGTTCGAGGACCTCAACCCCAAGACGTTCCTGCGCAAGCAGCTGGACAACGACGACCTGGGGCTCAAGGAGATCCGCAACGGCTTCGACCTGAAGAAGGAGATGGCCGAGGTCACGGACGCCGTCCACGGCCGCGAGAGCGAGTCCCCGGACGTGCCCGCCGTCACCGCGAACGGCAGCAGCGGCGGCTCCGTCGACATGACGAAGAAGCGCGAGAAGCTCGACGCCGACGAGCGCCCGCCCTTCGACGCCGACGCCACCTGAGCCGTACTCCGGCGCCCCGGACGGGGTCCCCCGGTCGCGCGTCCGGGCCGCAGGCCCTCGGCGTACGTGATATGAGTCATACACGTACGCCCTCGTTCACGGCCTGAACCCGCCGCGCACGCGGTCCACGCGCC
This sequence comes from Streptomyces sp. NPDC028308, assembly GCF_055565855.1. Lineage (NCBI taxonomy): Bacteria > Bacillati > Actinomycetota > Actinomycetes > Kitasatosporales > Streptomycetaceae > Streptomyces > Streptomyces sp. NPDC028308. The sequence goes on along the minus strand of NZ_JBVHTO010000013.1, from coordinate 182,082 downwards.
GGGCGGCTTCCCGGCTGCCCGCAACGGTGTGGCTATGCTGCCCAGTTGTTGTGCGGACCAGGTGTGAGCGAGGACGCCCGCGGGGGGCGGGCCGCTCGGGTCCAACAAGAGCGAGGAGGCGTCCGGGAGATGGAGACGACAAGTCGGGTAGGCGCGCAGGCGCCGGCCGCGGAGGGCGGACAACAGGTCCCCTCCGCCCGGCGCACGGTCGACGGCTACCTGCTCGCGCCCTTCCCGTGGTACGGCCTCGACGAGGCCTTCACGGGTCCGCGCTGGCTGATGCAGGTCGGCACCTCGGCGGACGGTTCCGTCGAGCACGGGTCGATCGGGCACGGCGACGAGCCCACGGTGCGCAGCGAGTCCACCGAGGACAAGGAACGGTTCGCGGTGGTCGTGACCGTCGCCGCCAACCCCGTACGGCGTAGCGCCGACGGCACGGGAATGCTGGAGGCCACCTCGGTGTCCTCCGCGGCCTGGCTCGCCGGGGTCGGCCTGCTGTCGCTGACCTGGCCCGGGCAGATGGACCACACGCTGCGCGACGACTGGCTGGACCAGCAGACCGAGACCGCCTGGGTCCTCGCCGACGACCTGACCGGCTCCGACTGGTCCACGCTGTCGCTGCCCGTGGACGGCGTCCCCACGCCCTTCCACTACCGGGAGTCGGAGTTCGGCTGGGTCCTCGCCGGTTCCACCCAGGAGGGCGTCCACGTGGGCGCGTACGGGCGGGGGATGAGCGCGTACGGGCTCGGCTTCTCGATGATCAAGGACATCGCGGCGTACGCCTAGGCACGCCGTCGGGGACACCGAAGGGGGCGCCGTCCGACGACGGCGCCCCCTTCGTGGTGCGTGCTCGCTCCCCTGCGGGGCGGGAGGCCCCGTACGGAGCTAGAACTTGTTGCGCGGGGTGATGCCCAGCGACATGCCCGACAGGCCGCGCTGACGGCCGCCCAGCTTGCCCGCGATGGCCCGCAGGGCGGCGCCCGCCGCGGAGTCCGGGTCGGAGAGCACCACCGGCTTGCCCTCGTCGCCGCCCTCGCGCAGCCGGACGTCGATCGGGATGGAGCCGAGGACCGGCACGGTCGCGCCCGTCGTACGGGTGAGGCCGTCGGCGACGGTCTGGCCGCCGCCGGTGCCGAACACGTCGACCATCTCGCCGCAGTGCGGACAGGGCAGCCCCGACATGTTCTCGACGACGCCGACGATCTTCTGGTGGGTCTGCACGGCGATGGAGCCGGCCCGCTCGGCGACCTCGGCCGCGGCCTGCTGCGGGGTCGTGACGACGAGGATCTCCGCGTTCGGGACCAGCTGCGCGACCGAGATCGCGATGTCGCCGGTGCCCGGGGGCAGGTCGAGGAGCAGGACGTCCAGGTCGCCCCAGTACACGTCCGCCAGGAACTGCTGGAGGGCGCGGTGGAGCATCGGGCCGCGCCAGACGACCGGCGCGTTGCCCGGGGTGAACATGCCGATCGAGATGACCTTCACGCCGTGCGCGGAGGGCGGCATGATCATGTTCTCGACCTGGGTCGGACGGCCGTCGACACCCAGCATGCGGGGCACCGAGTGGCCGTAGATGTCGGCGTCGACGACGCCCACCTTCAGCCCGTCGGCCGCCATGGCCGCCGCCAGGTTCACCGTCACCGAGGACTTGCCGACGCCGCCCTTGCCGGAGGCGACCGCGTACACCCGGGTCAGCGAGCCGGGCTTGGCGAAGGGGACCTCGCGCTCGGCCTGGCCGCCGCGCAGCGCGCCCGCCAGCTCACGGCGCTGCTCGTCGCTCATGACGTCCAGCGTGACGTCGACGCGGGTGACGCCTTCGACCGCCGAGACCGCCTCGGTCACGTTCTTCGTGATGGTGTCGCGCATCGGGCAGCCGGAGACGGTCAGGTACACCGCGACCGCGACCGCTCCGTCCGCACCGATCTCCACGGACTTGACCATCCCCAGTTCGGTGATGGGTCGCTGGATCTCGGGGTCGTTCACCGTCGCCAGCGCTTCGCGCACCGCGTCTTCCGTAGCCATACGCATGATGGTACGGCGCCGGACCGGGGGGCCGGAAAGCCCTCTCACCGGTCGTCTACGTCACGTCCCCGCACGTGCTCCGCCGGGAACACCACCCTTCCGTCCCCGTGCCGCTCCTCCAGCTCCTTGACCAGATCCTCCAGTTCGGAGCGGATCCAGTCGCGGGTGGCCACCTCGCCGAGGCCGACGCGCAGCGCGGCGATCTCCCGGGTCAGGTACTCGGTGTCCGCGATCGATCGTTCGTTCTGCTTGCGGTCCTGCTCCAGATTGACCCGGTCGCGGTCGTCCTGGCGGTTCTGCGCGAGCAGGATCAGGGGGGCCGCGTAGGACGCCTGGAGCGAGAGCATCAGGGTCAGGAAGATGAACGGGTACTGGTCGAAGCGCAGGTCGCGGGGCGCGGCGATGTTCCACACCACCCACACCACGACGACCGCGGTCATCCAGACGATGAACCGCCCGGTGCCGAGGAACCGCGCGATCCGCTCCGAGAGCCGCCCGAACGCCTCCGGGTCCCACTCGGGCAGCAGCCTGCGCCGCCGCGGCAGCGGCTGGTCGAGCCGGGTGCGCGGCCGGGGTGGTGCCGCGGCCGTCCCGGCGGGCGTCCGCTCGCGGTCAGGAGCCATGAGCGGCCCCCGTGCCCTCGGCGGCCGGCGTCTCGTCGAGGTGGAACTCCGTCTCGCGCCAGTCGTCGGGCAGCATGTGGTCCAGTACGTCGTCCACGGTCACCGCGCCGAGCAGCGAGCCGCTCTCGTCGACCACGGGCGCCGCGACCATGTCGTACGTCGCGAAGAAGCCGGCCACCACGGGCAGGTCCGCGCCCGGCGCCAGCGGCTGGAGGTCGTCGTCGACGAGCGAGCCGACCAGGGTGTAGGGCGGGTCGCGCAGCAGCCGCTGGAAGTGCACCGTGCCGAGGTACTTCCCGGTCGGCGTCTCGTCCGGCGGGCGGCACACGTACACCTGTGCGGCGAGCGCGGGGGAGAGGTCGGCGTTGCGGACCCGGGCGAGGGCGTCGGCGACGGTCGCGTCCGGGCGCAGCACGATCGGCTCGGTGGTCATCAGACCGCCCGCGGTGCGGTCCTCGTACGCCATCAGCCGCCGCACGTCCGCCGCCTCGTCCGGGCGCATCAGCGCGAGCAGCCGCTCCTTGTCCGCCTCGGGCAGCTCGCCCAGCAGGTCGGCCGCGTCGTCAGGGTCCATGGCTTCCAGGACGTCGGCGGCGCGCTCCTCCTTGAGCTTGCCGAGGATCTCGATCTGGTCGTCCTCCGGGAGCTCTTCGAGGACGTCGGCGAGGCGGTCGTCGTCCAGGGCCGCGGCCACCTCGGCGCGCCGTTTCGGCGACAGGTGGTGCAGGACGTTCGCGAGGTCGGCCGGGCGCAGCTGCTCGAAGGTGGCGAGGAGGCTCTCGGCGCCCTGTCCGTGCTCCTCCAGGGAGAAGCCGGTGACGGCGGACCACTCGACGGTCAGCGTCTCGCCCCTGGCCCGCCGGAAGGTCCCGCTCTTGCCCTTGCGCACGAAGACCCGGTCGATCTCCCAGTCCCGGCGCGCGGGCAGCTGCTGGACCGACACGTCCAGGACGGTCACCTCCTCGCCGCTCTCGGCGAGCGTGACCCGCCGGTCGAGCAGCTCCCCGAACACGAGCCGTTCGGTCGGCCGCTGCTCGAAGCGGCGCACGTTGAGCACACCGGTGGTGATGACCTGGCCGGACTCGATGCCGGTGACCCGCGTCATGGGCAGGAAGATGCGGCGGCGCGTGGACAGCTCGACCACCAGGCCGAGCAGCCGGGGCGGGCGCCGTCCGACGCGCAGCATGGCGACCAGGTCGCGCACGCGGCCCACCTGATCGCCGTTCGGGTCGAAGACGGCGGTGCCGGAGAGGTGCGAGACGAAGATCCTGGGGGCGCCTGCCGCCATGCCCGGACCTCCTTCCCGTACTGGACGCTATGTGTCGCGATGTCCGCTCGGATGGGCTTCAGGCTAGCCCGTCCCGGTCGGATACGCCCTGGTGAGCGGTGCGGACGGACTGCCTCCGAAGGGCTCGCCCGACCCCGGTACGCTGCCGTACGCCGTTGAGGACCCCCGCACGAGAGGCAGCCCCACCTGTGACTGCAATTCCCCAGGGCCGCACCCGCAGCGCAGTACTGCTGAGCGCGGTCTGCGCACTGGTCGTGACGGGGACGGGGCTGACGGGGTGCAGCAGTGAGGACCCCGACGCGGGCACGAACGGGGTGGGCAAGCTGCCCGCGGCCAAGATCCAGAGCAGAGCGCGCACGTCGGCGGACGCGGCCGAGGCGGTGCGGCTCTCGGGGACCGTGGTGACCAACGGGCGCACCTACCGGCTCGACATGCGCCTCAAGGGCGACGGCGGCACCGGGTCGGTCACCTCCAAGGGCGCGACGTTCCGGCTGCTGCGGGTGGGGGAGCACCTGTTCCTGAAGGCCGACGCGGAGTTCTGGAGCCACCAGGACGGCTCGGCCGACGACGCCGGTTCGGACGCCGAGGCCGCCGACAAGCTGGAGGGCATGTACGTGAAGGTCCCGACCGGGGACCCCGCCTACAAGCGCTTCAGCGGTTTCACCGACAAGGACGTCCTCCTCGACGGGCTGCTCACGCTGCACGGCGCGCTCGCGACGGACGGACGCCACGAGGTGAACGGCACGCGCACCGTCCGGATCACCGCGGACAAGGGCTCGGGCGGCAGCCTCGACGTCTCCCTGGAGGGGAAGCCGTACCCGCTGCTCCTGGTCCGCGCCGGGGACGCCGGCACCCTGCGGCTCACCGACTGGGGCAAGGACTTCGCCCTGGAGGAGCCGTCGAAGAAGGAGACGGTCGACTACGGGCAGCAGCTCCCCGCCTCGTAGCCGGCTGCGGCCGTTCTAGGAGCGCTTGCGCTTCTTGAAGAGGAGGCGCGGCAGACCGGCGGGGGCCGCTCTGCGGGTGGTCGCCGGGGTCGGGACGGGCGGCGCCGCGAGGGAGCCGTCCGGAAGGGCGCCGGTGGTGCCCCTCGGCTCCAGCCGCAGCACCCGGCACGTGGCCGCCCAGCGCTCGGGCACGGCCTCCCCGTCGGGCGCGTTCAGCCGCTTGCCCTTGAGGTCGGCGACGGCCGCCTCCCACTCCGGGGAGCGGGGCGTCAGTTCCACGACCTTCGCGGCCCAGGACACCAGCCGCCCGCCCTTGTCCTTGCTGCGTACGGTGACCACCGCGTCGCCCCCGTCGGCCAGGGCCGGCAGCGGCTGCTCGCCGGGTCCGTCGCCGACCAGGCACGCGGCACCCTCGTGCCAGACGTGCCACAGCGGCCGCGAGGGCGCCGCGGGACCCTCCCGGTGCTCCGGCGCCGGCGCGGCGCCGCCCGTCACCCAGATCAGCCCGGACTTCTTGGTGGCCTCCTCGACGAGGGCCTGGTCGAGCAGCTTCTCCGTCATGGGGGCAAGACTATCCAGCGGCGCCACGCGGCCGGCCGGCCCGTTCAGAGCCAGCCGTTGCGCTTCAGCGTGCGGTGGATGCCCAGGCAGATGACCACGGTGATGCCCATCACCACGGGGTAGCCGAACCGCCAGTGCAGCTCCGGCATGTGCTCGAAGTTCATCCCGTACACCCCGCACACCATCGTGGGTACGGCGATGATGGCCGCCCAGGACGTGATCTTGCGCATGTCCTCGTTCTGCGCGACGGAGGCCTGCGCGAGGTTCGCCTGGAGGATCGAGTTGAGCAGCTCGTCGAAGCCGACGACCTGCTCCTGCACCCGGGCCAGGTGGTCGGCGACGTCGCGGAAGTACTTCTGGATGTCGGGGTCGATGAGCCGCATCGGCCGCTCGCTCAGCAGCTGCATGGGACGCAGCAGCGGGGACACCGCCCGCTTGAACTCCAGTACCTCACGCTTGAGTTGGTAGATCTGCCCGGCGTCCGTACCGCGCGGCGTGCCCTTGCGGCCCGGCGAGAACACCTCGGTCTCGACCTCGTCGATGTCGTCCTGCACGGCGTCGGCGACCGCGATGTAGCCGTCGACGACGTGGTCCGCGATCGCGTGCAGCACCGCCGAGGGCCCCTTGGCCAGCAGCTCCGGGTCGTCCTGCAGCCGGTGGCGCAGCGCCCGCAACGAGCCCTGCCCGCCGTGCCGGACGGTGATGAAGAAGTCCCGTCCGGTGAAGCACATCACCTCGCCGGTCTCCACCACCTCGCTGGTGGCGGTGAGTTGGGTGTGCTCGACGTAGTGGATGGTCTTGAAGACGGTGAAGAGGGTGTCGTCGTAGCGCTCCAGCTTGGGGCGCTGGTGGGCCTGCACCGCGTCCTCGACGGCCAGCGGGTGCAGCCCGAACTCGCTGGCGATACCGGCGAATTCGGCCTCGGTGGGCTCGTGCAGACCGATCCAGACGAAGCCGCCGTCGCGGCGCACCTGGCGCATCGCCTCGTGCGGTGTCAGCTGCTCGGAGGCCTCGACGCGGGCGCCGTCGAGGTAGACCGCGCAGTCGACCACGGCGGAGGGGGTGGCGGGGTCGCGGGTGGCGTCGTACGAGCCACCGTCCTTGCGCAGGGAGGGCCGCGGACGGACCGCCGCACGGAGGTCACGGATCATCGACATGGCAGGCTCCTTAACAACGGAGGCCGCCGGCGACGGGTGGAACTGCCCGGAATGGGGACGTCCTGACCAGGGATCTCCCGGCCGTGTGCGGCAGGGATGTTTGGCACGTCCACAAAGCGGGGAGCACCGCACCGTCGCGGTGGCAGCTTCGCTACTGATTCAGATCAGACGGATCAGTCGGATGGATCAGGCGGAACGAAGTGCTCTTCCGTCGGTGCACCGGACAGACAAAGATGCGAGCGCGAGAGGCGGCAGCAGGCAGAGCCAGAGCTACGTCAGCGGCCGGAAGAGCGGGTGGTACTGCACGGTCGACTTCGGTCCATTGCAGCCCCACCTCCTCCGGCCGGTCCCCCGTGAGGGACGATCCATCCCCCGTAGGGGAGTCTCATGCGTCGAGGCTCGAGAGCGACGCTTCTGCGTGCTGCCCCGACCAGCGGCCAAGACTATCAGCGCACCGAAGCGTCAAGGCCCCGCTTTGCCCGTTGTTGACCGCGTGGTCCGGGGTGCCCCGGCCGTGAAAGCGCCGCCTATGCTCGGCGTATGGCAGATGTTCTCCCCCTGGTCGAGGCCCGGTTGCGCTCCGCGTTCGGCGAGCCGGACGCGCGCGCCGCGGTCACCTTCCTCGGCACCGACCGCATCGAAGTGCTGCGCTTCACAGAGGGCGACGTCGTCCGCTACGCGACGCTCGGCATGTCGGCGCAGCCGATGACCGACCCCACCGCGGCCCTCGCCGACCCGGTCAAGGGCCCGCGCGCCGAGCTGGTCCTGTCGGTGCGCGCCGGGGAGGCCGACACCGACAAGGTGCTCCGCCCCCTCGCCGTGCTCGCCGCGTCCCCGCAGGTGGAGGGCCTGGTCGTGGCCCCGGGCGCCTCGCTCGACGTGGGGGAACCGCTGTGGCCCGGGGCGCCGTTCACGTCCGTCCTGGTGGCCGAGCCGGGCGGTCTGGTGGAGGACCTGGACCTGGACGCGCCGGCCGACCCCGTACGGTTCCTGCCGCTGCTGCCGATGACCCCGAACGAGGCCGCCTGGAAGCGCGTGCACGGCGCGGGCGCCCTCCAGGAGCGCTGGCTGAACGGCGGGACGGACCTGCGCGATCCGCTGCGCAGGTCCGTGGCCCTGGACTGAGCCGACCGGCTGAGGCCGCGTCAGTTCCCGGCCGTCGCCCGGTCGGCGAAGACCGAGACGCCGTCCTCGGTGGCGTGGCGCGGCTCCAGTTCCTCGGCCTCGTGGGTGAGCGCGCCGCGCCGTACGAGGACCACCACCGCGCCGAGCACCGCGGTGACCGCCGCGACCACGAACGGGATGTGGACGTCGGTCCACTCCTCGATCCTCGGCGCGAAGTAGGGCGCCGCAGCGGCCGCGAACCAGCGCACGAAGTTGTATCCGGCGCTCGCCACCGGGCGCGGCGCGTCCGAGACGCCCAGCGCCAGCTCCGTGTAGACCGTGTTGTTCACGCCGATGAAGGCGCCGGACAGGACCGTGCAGACGACGGCCGTGGCGTGGTCGCCGTAGCCCAGCACCAGGACGTCGGCGGCGAGCAGCACGAGGGAGCCGCCGAGCACCTTCAGCGAGCCGAACCGGGCCTGGAGGCGCGGCGCGACGATCACCGAGAAGACGGCGAGCAGCAGGCCCCAGCAGAAGAAGACGGCACCGGACCTGTAGGGGCTCATGTCCAGCACGAACGGCGTGAAGGCCAGCACCGTGAAGAACGTGTAGTTGTAGAAGAACGCGGAGGCGGCGACCGAGGCCAGTCCGCCGTGGCCCAGCGCCCTGATCGGGTCCAGCAGCGAGGTCTTGCGCGCGGGCCTCGGCTGTTCCTTCAGGAACACGGTGATGCACAGGAAGCCGATCGCCATCAGGAACGCGGTGCCGAAGAACGGGTAGCGCCAGCTCGCGTCGCCGAGCAGCGCGCCGAGCAGGGGCCCGCACGCCATGCCGAGGCCGAGGGCGGACTCGTACAGGAGGATCGCCGCGGCGCTGCCGCCCGCCGCCGCGCCGACGATGACCGCGAGGGCCGTCGAGACGAAGAGGGCGTTGCCGAGGCCCCACCCCGCGCGGAAGCCGACCAGTTCGCCCACCGAGCCGGAGGTGCCCGCGAGCCCGGCGAAGACCACGACCAGGGCGAGCCCGGCGAGCAGTGTCTTACGGCCGCCGATCCGGCTGGAGACGAAGCCCGTCACCAGCATGGCGACGGCCGTGATCAGGAAGTACGAGGTGAAGAGCAGCGACACCTGCCCGGCCGTGGCGTCGAGGCCCTTGGCGATGGAGGGCAGGATCGGGTCGACCAGCCCGATGCCCATGAAGGCGACGACGGACGCGCCCGCGGTCGCCCAGACCGCCTTCGGCTGGCGCAGGATCCCGCCGGCCCCGGAGTCGAACGGGTCCGCTTCGGCGGGTCCTCCTGTGCTGCTGTTCATGCCTGCTCCTCCGAGGCTCGCAGGGAGATCGTTGACGTATACACACAATAAGTTAGCTCAGCTAATTAATGCAAGTACCATCTAGTTGTCCCGGGGTGACGGGCACACGCCGGACGGGTGATCGTCCTTGACGCGGCGAAGGACGGGGAGGACCGTTGGGGCCTATGAGGGGCGAACCCAGTTGCCCGAAGTGTGGTGGCCGGGTCAGGGCTCCCGGACTCTTCTCCGACTCCTGGCAGTGCGATGTCCACGGGACGGTGCATCCACTGCAGCCCGTGATCCCGCCCAGCGTCGAGGCTCTCAGCGTCGTGGTGCACCGCGCGCAGGTCCCGGTGTGGATGCCGTGGCCCCTGCCCGTCGGCTGGCTGTTCACGGGCGTGGGCTGCGCGGGTGACGACCGCAACGGCGGCCGCGCGACCGTCGTCGCCTGTTCGGGGCCGGGCCCGCTGGGCGGCATAGGGGAGCTGGTGCTGGTCGCCGAGGAGCTCGGCGTCGGCCTCGGCGCCCGGTACGCGGGCGTCGACGGCCCCGATCCCGGCCCGTACATGAACGTCGAGAAGCCGCCCCAGGCCAAGGTCCTCGCGGCCGGCCGGCCCACCCCGCTCTGGCTCGTCTCCGGCTCCCCGGACGACCGCGCCGTGTTCGCGGGCGAGGCGCTCGGACTGTGGCTGTGGGCCGTCGTGTGGCCGGAGCAGTCGGGCCTGCTCATGTACGACGAACTCGTACTCACGGATCTGCGCGACGCGGGCGCCGAGGTGGACCTGCTGCCGTGCGGGGCGCTGTCACCTCGGATTCTTGAGCCTTGAGGTGTGAGGCACGGTCCGCGCGATGGCGCGTGAGGGGCGGTGTGTTCGGTTCAGGCGGTGGCGCGTGACGGCGGTCGGGGCTCTGGGTGAGGGGTGCCGGGAGGGTGCCTGCGTAGGGGGTGCTCGGGCGTTGCGGGTGTGACAGGGGGGCGTGGGATTCCCGTTATCCTTGAGCAGTCCCTTCCGTCCCCGTCACCGCTTGGAGTCCGCGTCGTGCGCATCGACCTGCACACCCACTCCACCGCCTCCGACGGTACGGACCGCCCGGCCGAGCTGGTCCGCAAGGCCGCGGCCGCCGGGCTGGACGTCGTCGGGCTGACCGACCACGACACGACCCGGGGTCACGCCGAGGCGATCGCCGCCCTTCCCGAGGGGCTGACGCTGGTCACCGGCGCCGAACTCTCCTGCCGCCTCGACGGCGTCAGCATGCACGTCCTGGCCTACCTCTTCGACCCCGAGGAGCCCGCGTTCCTCGCCGAGCGCGAGCTGGTCAGGGACGACCGGGTGCCGCGCGCCCAGGCCATGGTCGCCAAGCTCCGCGAACTGGGCGTCCCCATCAGCTGGGAGCAGGTCGCCCGGATCGCGGGCGACGGCTCGGTCGGCCGGCCCCACGTCGCCTCCGCCCTCGTCGAGCTCGGTGTCGTACCGAGCGTCGGGGACGCCTTCACCGGCGAGTGGCTGGCCGACGGCGGCCGGGGGTACGTCTCCAAGCACGAGACCGACCCCTTCGAGGCGATCAGGCTGATCAAGGGCGCGGGCGGCGTCGCCGTCTTCGCGCACCCGGCCGCCGCCAAGCGCGGACGGACCGTGCCGGACAGCGCCATCGCCGAGCTCGCCGCCGCCGGCCTCGACGGCATCGAGGTCGAGCACATGGACCACGAGCCGGCCACCCGGGCGCGGTTGCGCGGGCTGGCGAGCGAGCTGGGGCTGCTCACCACGGGGTCCTCCGACTACCACGGCAGCCGCAAGAGCTGCGCGCTCGGCGAGTACACCACCGACCCCGAGGTCTACGGGGAGATCACCCGGCGGGCCACCGGGGCGTTCCCCGTCCCGGGGGCGGGGGGAAGCCGCCGCTCCCGCTAGGCGAAGGGTCGCTCGGCCGCTCCATCGCTGAATCGCTCGGTCGTGCGCTTCGGGGTCCCGGGATCGCCGGGACTGCCGGGTGCCTGGTTCGCTCGGTGGTGGTTCTGGTTCGGCTGGGTGCCGGGGATCCCGGCGCCGCCGGGTGGTCGGTTCACTCCGTCGTGGTGCGGCTCGCGTGCGGCTGCTCTCCGTTGCTGCGGTCCAGGGTCCTCTCGGAGGGCTCCAGCCCGGCGCGGTTGTGATTCGGGGCTTTCTCGATGCGGTCCGGTGCCGGGTGCTGTCTCGGTCCGGCCGGTCGCCGGGGCCGTCTCGATCCGGTCCGTGTCGTGGCTGCGGCGCGTACGCCGCCGGTCCGTGACCCGTGCTCAGTGCTTCCCGTGCCGTGAGACGCCGTGCCCGCGCGCGACGCGGCCCCCTTCGTTCGTTCCGTCCCGACTTCTGTCCCCATGGCGTCCGCCCTCGTCGCGGTGCGCCACCTCGTCCTGTTCATCCCGTTCCACCGCACACAGCAAGGCACCACCGTGTTCGACGTCGCCGTCTTCGGCTCGCTCTTCCTGACCCTCTTCGTGATCATGGATCCCCCCGGGATCACCCCGATCTTCCTCGCGCTCACCGCCGGACGCCCCGGCAAGGTGCAGAAGCGCATGGCCTTCCAGGCCGTCTGCGTGGCCGGTGGCGTGATCGCCGTGTTCGGTCTGCTCGGGCACCAGATCCTGAACTACCTGCACGTGTCCGTACCCGCGCTGATGATCGCGGGCGGGCTGCTCCTGCTGCTTATCGCCCTCGACCTGCTGACCGGCAAGACCGACGAGCCCAAGCAGACGAAGGACGTCAACGTCGCCCTCGTCCCGCTCGGCATGCCGCTGCTGGCCGGGCCCGGCGCGATCGTGTCCGTCATCCTCGCCGTCCAGAAGGCCGACAGCGCGTCGACCCAGCTGTCCGTGTGGTCCGCGATCCTCGCCATCCACGTCGTGCTGTGGATCGTCATGCGGTACTCGCTGCTGATCATCCGCGTCATCAAGGACGGCGGTGTCGTGCTGGTGACCCGCCTCGCGGGCATGATGCTCTCCGCCATCGCCGTCCAGCAGATCATCAACGGCGTCACGCAGGTGATCCAGGGCGCCTGAGCCGCCCGCAACGTGCAAAGCCCCCGTACGGCATGTGCCGTACGGGGGCTCCGAAGTCTGCGAAGCGTCTGCGGGTTACGTGGAAAACACCCGCGTGTTACGAGGCAGTCGAGTCGGCCGGGCGGATCCAGAGGCGCTGCCCGATGGCGGCTGCCTGCTGAACGATCCGGTTGACGGAGGCGGCGTCCACGACGGTCGTGTCCACGGGGGTGCCGTCGACATCGTCGAGTCGCATGATTTCGAAGCGCATTGGCTTCTCCCTTCGTCTGGTCATCCTCCTGAGGAGAACTACTGATGTGTGAGGCGTGAGGCAGCAGTGCCCCTCCGCTTCATACGGATTCAACGGGATGCGTGTTACAAACATTCCCTACGCTAAGGAAAATTTTCGAGAACCTAATTACTGACGGGTAAACGATCGGCCCCGGCGGGTGGGGCGACGGCGTGGCGAGGCGGCAGAAGGCGGCGCGGGCGGCGGCGGGACCGACCGGGAGCAGTTGTGTTCGCAGCGTGACGGCCGGGACAATGGACGCAATGAACGACGACCTCGCGGCGCTCGGCGGCCGCATCGACCGTACGAACGAGCTGCTCCAGCGCATGCTCGCCGAGGTGGCGAAGACGCCCTCGACCCACGCGATCTTCGTCGACGCCGGTTATCTGTACGCCGCCGCCGGACGGCTCGTCGCCGGGACCGAGGACCGCCGGGCCTTCGACCTCGACGCCGAGGGCCTCATCGAGGCGCTCATCGACCGGGCTCGCACGATCTTCGCCGACAGCAGGCTGCTGCGCGTCTACTGGTACGACGGCGCGCGGCGCCGGATCCACACCGCCGAGCAGCAGTCGATCGCCGAGCTGCCCGACGTCAAGGTCCGCCTGGGCAACCTCAACGCCAACAACCAGCAGAAGGGCGTCGACTCGATCATCCGCAGCGACCTGGAGTCACTCGCCCGGCACCGCGCCATCAGCGACGCCGCGCTGCTCGGCGGCGACGAGGACCTGGTGTCGGCCGTCGAGGCGGCCCAGGGCTACGGGGCGCGGGTCCACCTCTGGGGGATCGAGGCGCCCGAGGGCCGCAACCAGGCCGAGCCGCTGCTCTGGGAGGTCGACAGCCAGCGGACGTTCGACCTCGACTTCTTCAAGCCGTACGTGACCCGGCGGACCGCCGCCACGTACGACGCCGCCGGGACGGCTCGCCCTGCTCGGGACGACGTGCGGTTCGTGGGTGCGCAGATCGCCGCGAAGTGGCTGGCGGCGCGGGGGCGGGAGTCGCTGGGCGAGCTGCTTCCCGGGCATCCGTATCTGCCCGGGTCCGTCGACCAGGATCTGCTCGTCGAGGCCGAGGGGCTGCTCCAGTACTCCCTGCGGGGGCAGGCCGATCTCCGTCGCTCGCTCCGGGACGGCTTCTGGGCGCATCTCCAGTCGCAGTTCTAGGTCCCGTCGTTCGAGGGGGGCCGGCTCAGGCCGGGGGGCAGTCGTCCCAGAAGCGGGCGAGTGCCTTTGCCGTGTCCTGCGGCCGGTCCGTGTTCGGGGAGTGCTCCGCCCCCCGTACGACGGTGCGCCGCGCGTCCAGCCGTACCGCCATGTCGTCCAGCAGCGGCAAGGGCCAGGCGTCGTCGCGGTCGCCGGAGATGACGTGCATCGGGAGCGGTACGGCGGCCAGTTCGGGTACGCGGTCGGGTTCCGTGCACAGTTGCCGGCCCGTCGCGATGAGCTGCGCGGGGCTGTTGGCCAGCCAGCGGCGGCGCAGGTCCGCGCGGTCGTCCAGGCCGGCGTCGAGGTCGCCCGAGTCGAGGTCGGCCGAGTCGGGGTTGCTCGGGGTGGACTCCTCCGGGGGTTCCGGGGGTTCCATCGCCTGGATGGCCTCCCAGACGTCGGCCATGCTCATCACCGCGAGGGCGTCGCGGAGCAGCTTCACGCGTTGCTGCTGCGGTACGGAGACCTGGGCGGGGCCCGAGGACATGAGGGTGAGCGACCTGAACGGGGTCGGGTCCAGCAGGACCGCGGCGCGGGCGATCTGACCGCCGAGGGAGTGGCCCACGAGGTGGACCGGGGCGTCGAGGGCTGCCGCCTGGGCCAGGACGTCGTGTGCCAACTCGGCCTGGGCGTACGGGGTTTCGTCGTCCGGGGGGCCGGGTGTCTCGTACTGGCCGCGTCCGTCGACGGCGACGGTGCGGTAGCCGGCGGCGGCGAGGGGCTCGTGCAGGGCGATGAAGTCCTCCTTGCTGCCGGTGAATCCCGGGAGCAGCAGGGCGGTTCCTCTCGGCGGGGCCGTCGGGGCGGCGTCCAGCACGGCGAAGTCGCCGCGTGCGGTCGCGAGACGGTACGCCCGGACACCGGGCGGCGGGACGAAACTGGGCGGCCTGCTCATGCCCCGAGGCTATCTGGGACTGCTGAGGGGCGCTGTGGTGGGCGTCCGGCGCGGTGGGGCCGGTGGGTGGGTCGGGTCCGTGCCGGTACATCCGGCCGTCGGTAGTTGTTGTGGGCGTCCGTCACCAGCGTTCCTCGGTCGGGTACGTCCCCGTCTCGACGGCCATTTGATGTACCGGCACGGCCCCTTCGGTCGCAGGGCGACTGCGGGCCGTGGGCGGCTGAGCCGCGGGGGCTCGGGCCCGGTGGCTCCGGTGCGGGCTGGCGGGGCGACGCCCACCTGGCTGCGGACGGGCGTGCGGCGTCCACCCGGCTGGGGACGGCGGTCCGCCCGCTCCCGCTGCGGGCAGGCGTGCGGCGTCCGCCCAGGTGGGGCCAGGCGGTCCGCCCGCTCCATCTGCGGGCAGGCGTGCGGCGCCCACCCGGTTGGCGACGGAGGTCCGTCCGCTCCCGCTGCGGGCAGGCGTGCGGCGTGGGTCGGCCGTTCTCGCTACAGCTGCGGGCAATCGTGCCGCTGGGGCGGCACGGGTGGGCGCAGGCGGCTCCCCGTTGGCGCCGGGTTCGCCGTCCCACCTCGGCCTCGGCTGCGGCGCCGGGTGCCGATGCAGGAGCGGGAGTTGGCCCACCCGGGGACGGCACCCGTAGACGCCGGGTTCGCCGGCCCACTCCGACGTCGGGCTCAGCGTCGGGTGCTGATGCAGGCGAGGGGGAGTGAACCGCTACGAGCGGCACCCCGTTGGTGTCGGGGGCGGCGGCCCTGGGGCTACGTCAACCAAGGCTCCGGGGAGCCGAGTTGGCTAGGAGGCGGGGGACCCGTACCCGGGATGTCGAACGGCCCGGTCCCTTGGGAAAGGGGCCGGGCCGTTCGAGGTGGGGATCAGCTGTCCGCGGGCTCCGTGGCCGCAACGGCCTTGCGGGTGCGGCGGCGCGGCTTGGCCTCGGGCTCGTCGGCCGTCTGCGCCGGGATCTCGGCGTCGACGGTGGCGACCGCGGCCTTGCGCGGACGCCGCTTCGGCTGCGGCTCCCCGGCGGTCTCGGCGACCGCCGCCGTCGTGGCCTTGGCACGGCTGCGGCGCGGCTTGGCCTCCGCGGCCTCGGTGGCGACCTCGGCCGTGGCGTCCGCGGCCGTGGCGACGGCCTTGCGGGTGCGACGCGGCTTCGCGGGCGCCTCCGTGGCGGCCTCGGCCGTGTCGACCGCGGTCTCGGCGGCCTTGCGGGTGCGGCGGCGCGGCTTGGCCTCGGGCTCGTCGGCCGTCTGTGCCGGGATCTCGGCGTCGACGGTAGCGACCGCGGCCTTGCGGGTACGGCGCTTCGGCTTGGCCTCGGCGGCCTCCGCGGTGTCCACGGCGGTCTCGGCGGCCTCCGTCACCGGCGCGGCCTTGGCGCGGGTGCGACGCGGCTTCGCGGGGGCTTCCGTGGCGGCCTCGGCCGTGTCGACCACGGTCTCGGCGGTATCGGCGGCCTTCCGGGTGCGGCGGCGCGGCTTGGCCTCGGGCTCGGTGGTCTCCACGACCCCGGCGACCTCGGCGGCGGGCGCCTCGACGGCCGTCGTCTCCGCGGCCCTGCGGGTGCGGCGACGGCGCGGCTTCTCCTCGGTGACACCCTCGGCCGTGTCCACAGCGGCCTCGGCCGACGGCTGCTCGGCCACGGCCTCGGTCACCGCGACCGGCTCCGCGCCGGCCCCGTTACGGGTGCGGCGGCGACGGCGCGGGGTACGCGGCTCGGTGGCCTCCGTGGTCCCGGCGGACTCGACGGGCGTCACCGCGGCGGACGCGGACGTCTCCTCCAGCGGCGCTCCGTTGCGCGTACGGCGGCGGCGGCGCGGCGTGCGCGCCGGGCGCTCACGCTCGCTGTCGCGCTCCGCGACCGGCGCGGCGGCGGCGCGTCCACCGCGGGCGGTGCGCTGACCGCGGCCACCGGTCTCACCCAGGTCCTCGACCACCTCGGCGGAGAGGCCCGCGCGGGTGCGCTCGGAGCGCGGCAGGACACCCTTGGTGCCGGCCGGGATCTTCAGCTCCTCGAACAGGTGCGGGGACGTGGAGTACGTCTCCGGCGGGTCCGGGAAACCGAGGTCCAGCGCCTTGTTGATGAGCTGCCAGCGCGGGATGTCGTCCCAGTCGACGAGCGTGACCGCGATGCCCTTGGCGCCCGCGCGGCCCGTACGGCCGATGCGGTGCAGGTAGGTCTTCTCGTCCTCGGGGGACTGGTAGTTGATGACGTGCGTGACGCCTTCGACGTCGATACCGCGGGCGGCGACGTCGGTGCAGACGAGGACGTCCACCTTGCCGTTGCGGAAGGCGCGCAGCGCCTGCTCGCGGGCACCCTGGCCGAGGTCGCCGTGGACCGCGCCGGACGCGAAACCGCGCTGCTGGAGCTGGTCGGCGAGGTCGGCCGCCGTCCGCTTGGTGCGGCAGAAGACCATCGCGAGACCGCGGCCGTCGGCCTGCAGTATGCGCGAGACGATCTCCGGCTTGTCCATGTTGTGCGCGCGGTAGATGTGCTGCGCGGTGTTGCGCACCGTCGCGCCCTCGTCGTCCGGCGAGGTGGCGCTGATGTGCGTCGGCTGCGACATGTAGCGGCGGGCCAGGCCGATGACGGCGCCCGGCATCGTGGCCGAGAACAGCATCGTCTGACGGCGGGCCGGCAGCATGTTGATGATCTTCTCGACGTCGGGCAGGAAGCCCAGGTCGAGCATCTCGTCGGCCTCGTCGAGGACGAGCGACTTGATGTGCTTCAGGTTCAGCTTCTTCTGGCCCGCGAGGTCCAGCAGGCGGCCGGGGGTGCCGACGACCACGTCGACGCCCTTCTTCAGGGCCTCGACCTGGGGCTCGTAGGCACGGCCGCCGTAGATGGCGAGCACGCGCACGTTGCGGACCTTGCCCGCGGTCAGCAGGTCGTTGGTGACCTGGGTGCACAGCTCACGTGTCGGGACGACGACGAGCGCCTGCGGGGCCTCCGTGAGCTGCTCGGGCAGGGCGCGGCCCGCCTCGACGTCCGCGGGGACCGTCACGCGCTCCAGGAGCGGGAGACCGAAGCCCAGCGTCTTGCCGGTGCCGGTCTTGGCCTGTCCGATGACGTCCTTGCCCGTGAGGGCGACCGGGAGCGTCATCTCCTGGATGGGGAAGGGGTTGAGAATGCCGACGGCCTCAAGGGCTTCGGCGGTCTCGGGAAGGATTCCGAGGTCTCGAAAAGTCGTAGTCAGGGTGCTGCCTCTTCTGTGAACGCGGTGCGAGGCGAGCGCGGGGGTCGTGTCTGGACCGTGCCGGGGACGTCGGCCGCTTTGCGGGCTGGCCGAGTGGCATGGGACCACTGCCGACGCTCGAGCGCTCGTACCGCTGAGGGTTCCTCCGGGTGTCGTACGCAAGGTGCCGTACGGACGTGGAGGTCTGTCGGGTCGGAGCCGATCGGGCCACCGACCGGGCATCCTCATTCACGCGGCCCGTCGAATGACTCGCCGGGCGCATTACCACCATACCCCGGAATCGCGCACACGCGATGGCCGATTTGGTCACATGGTCGTCGTCACACTGATTGACCAGGGACTTCCGTGGCGCGGCGAGCGGGCTATTGTGCGCTTCATGACGACGCCTGACAACGCCGCTGCCACCCCCGCCGAAGCCACTCCCGCGGCCACCGGAGTCGCCGCGCAGAACTGGGACACGGCCTCCGCCGACCCCCAGTACCGCGCCGCGGTCGTGGACCTGCTCGGAGCGCTCGCGTACGGCGAGCTGGCGGCGTTCGAGCGGCTCGCGGAGGACGCCAAGCTGGCACCCACGCTGTCCGACAAGGCGGCGCTGGCCAAGATGGCGTCGGCCGAGTTCCACCACTTCGAGCAGCTGCGCGACCGGCTGTCCGCCGTGGGCGCGGAGCCGACCGGGGCGATGGAGCCCTTCGTGGCCGCGCTCGACGGCTTCCACCGCCAGACGGCGCCCTCGGACTGGCTGGAGGGACTCGTCAAGGCGTACGTCGGCGACTCCATCGCCAGCGACTTCTACCGCGAGGTCGCCGCGCGTCTCGACACCGACACCCGCGCGCTCGTCCTCGCGGTCCTCGACGACACCGGGCACGCCAGCTTCGCCGTCGAGAAGGTCCGGGCAGCGATCGACGCCGAGCCCCGCGTCGGCGGCCGGCTCGCCCTGTGGGCCCGCCGCCTGATGGGCGAGGCGCTGTCCCAGTCGCAGCGGGTGGTCGCCGACCGTGACGCCCTGTCGACCATGCTCGTCGGCGGAGTCGCGGACGGCTTCGACCTCGCGGAGGTCGGCCGGATGTTCTCCCGGATCACCGAGGCCCACACCAAGCGCATGGCCGCCCTGGGCCTCGCGGCCTGAGCGTCCCCGGACGCGGACGGCCGTCGAGCCGCCGGTGGCTTCCGGCGGCTCGATGAACGGTGACGCGGACGGCCTCGCGGGGTCCGGCCGGCGGCGGTCCTACGCCGGCGCCGAACGGCGGCGAAAGCGCTCCGCCGGACGGAGCAGCAGCGACAGCGAGGCGGCCGAGACCGCGACCGCGCCGACGAGGGTCAGCGAGAAGTGGCCGGGACCGAGCGCGCTGTGGGTCAGAAAGGCTCCGAAGAGTGCTCCCGCGACGCCCGTCGACAGCACCAGGCTGCGCGTGGGGAGCCGGTGGGGCAGGCGGTACGCCGCCGCCCAGGCGAGGGCGAGACCGAGGATCGCGGAGCCGAGCGCTTCCAAAAACATCGTGGGTTCCCTCCCGCACGGCTGGGGCAAATCGGTCGTAGTCGATCTACCCCCGAGGGCCGGAAAGCAACCCTCCCCTGTGCGGAAGATGTGCTCCGTCTGTGCAGTTCAGGTCATGAGAAAGGGGCCCGGCGGCCGATGCCGCCGGGCCCCTTGCACTCTCTGCTAGAGCGCGCTGAAGCCCACCTTGCGCGCGGTGGGCTCGCCGAGCTCCACGTACGCGAGACGGTCGGCCGGGACCAGGACCTTGCGGCCGTGGTCGTCCACGAGGCTCAGCAGCGCCGACTTGCCGGACAGCGCCTCGGACACCGCGTGCTCGACCTCCTCGGCGGTCTGACCGCTCTCCAGAACGATCTCGCGGGGCGCGTGCTGCACGCCGATCTTGACCTCCACGGCTTTGTCCCTCCGACGGTCAGTGATGTGCGCGTTGCTCGCGCCGTACGCTGCACACATTAGCCCGGTGAGGGGACGTACACGTTCCGTCCGAGAACGCCATCAGCGAACAGCGGACGGGAACAAACGCGCCCGCCGTACGTCAGTGCTGTTCGCTGCCGTGCAGCGGGAAGCCGGCGATGCCGCGCCAGGCCAGCGACGTGAGCAGCTGGACCGCCTGATCGCGCGGCACGCTGCGGTCGCTGTGCAGCCAGGAGCGGGCCACCACCTGCGCGAGACCGCCCAGCCCGGAGGCCAGCAGCATCGATTCGGCCCGGGACAGGCCGGTGTCCTCGGCGATCACGTCGCAGATGGCCTCCGCGCACTGCACCGTGACCCGGTCCACGCGCTCGCGCACCGCCGGCTCGTTCGTCAGGTCGGACTCGAAGACCAGCCGGAAGGCGCCGCCGTCGTCCTCGACGTACGCGAAGTACGCGTCCATCGTGGCGCGGACCCGCAGCTTGTTGTCGGAGGTGGAGGCCAGCGCCGTGCGCACCGCCTCCAGCAGCGACTCGCAGTGCTGGTCCAGGAGGGCCAGGTACAGGTCGAGCTTGCCCGGGAAGTGCTGGTAGAGAACCGGCTTGCTGACGCCCGCGCGTTCGGCGATGTCGTCCATCGCGGCCGAGTGATACCCCTGCGCGACGAAGACTTCCTGGGCCGCGCCGAGGAGCTGGTTGCGTCGGGCACGGCGCGGCAGGCGTGTGCCCCGCGGGCGCGCCGCCTCTGTCTGCTCGATGGCTGTCACGCCGCCTCCCAAAATCGTCCACATGCGGTGTGCGCCGCGCCGCCATCGTACTTTTCGGTAACCCCCGTGTGCGCGCCGAGGACGCACAATTTCACGGACCGGACAAGGGCGATAGCCACGCAGAGGGCGGCAAAGGGGGGCACGGCGGTCAGTGCGTCCGCCTCCCTGTCAACGGTAGTCGTCCTCGTCGAGGGTGACGACGCGTGCCTGCTCGGCGAGGTCGGCCTCGTTGGCGCTGGCCGGGTCGGCGCCCGTGAGGGGGTCGTCGCGGTCCGGGGCCACCTCTTTGTGCTGCTCGGCGGCGTCGGCCTCCGGGGTCTCCTCGTCGATCCCGGGAGTCGTCTCCTCGTCCTCGAACGTCTCCGGATCCGTGGGGTCGATGGCCATGGCGGGCTCCCTTCCTGGAACGTGCTCGTACTCCCTGCGCGCTGCGAAGCAGGGATCACATATGGGTGCCCTGTTTCGAGCCTAGGAGACACCTGATCCGGACGCGATGCGATTCGGCGTGCTTTCGCGGCGCCCGGGCCCCGCCCCGGTACCCCGCCTCCTGTGACGGCGAACACATGAACCAGTACGTGATCGTCTCGTAACATTGCCCGCATGTCTTCGACCGAGCTGCCGTCCGTACTGGCCTCCACCGTCACACCGAGGGTCGGTTCCGTACGGGTCGCGGAGGGGGAGCGGCTGCGGTCGGTCGGCCTGCCGGGCGTCACCCTGACGGTGCGGTCGCGGCCGCCGGCCCGGAGCGGACTGCCGCCGGCGCTGTACGTGCACGGACTAGGCGGCTCCTCACAGAACTGGTCGGCGCTGATGCCGCTGCTCGACCAGCTCGTCGACAGCGAGGCACTGGACCTGCCGGGCTTCGGGGACTCACCGCCGCCGGACGACGGGGACTACTCGGTCACCGGGCACGCGCGCGCGGTGATCCGCTATCTCGACGCCTCCGGGCGCGGGCCGGTGCACCTCTTCGGCAACTCGCTCGGCGGAGCGATCACGACGCGCGTCGCCGCCGTACGTCCCGACCTCGTCCGCACCCTCACGCTCGTCTCGCCCGCGCTCCCGGAGATCCGCGCGCAGCGCTCGGCGTGGCCCACGGCGGCGCTGGCGCTGCCCGGCGTCGCGGCCCTGTTCACCCGGTTCACCAAGGGCTGGACCGCCGAGCAGCGCGTACGCGGCGTCACCGCCCTCTGCTACGGGGACCCCTCCATGGTCACGCCCGAAGGCTTTCGCAACGCGGTCGAGGAGATGGAACGGCGGCTGGCGCTCCCCTACTTCTGGGACGCCATGGCCCGCTCCACGCGCGGCATCGTGAACGCGTACACCTTGGGCGGCCAGCACGGGCTCTGGCGTCAGGCCGAACGGGTCCTCGCGCCCACGCTGCTCGTCTACGGCGGCCGGGACCAGTTGGTCGGGTACCGCATGGCCCAGCGGGCGGCCCGGGCCTTCCGCGACTCCCGGCTGCTGACCCTTCCGGATGCGGGCCATGTCGCGATGATGGAGTATCCCGATACGGTGGCCACGGCATTCCGTGAACTACTGGTCGACTCGGGCGAGCTGGACGGGTCGGCGGTCACGGACACCCCGGCCGCGAAGGACGGGGTCGGCAGCGCGAGCGCGGGGAGCTGAGGCGGGGCGTGGGACGTCACAGCCGCGGGCGGGCCGACAAGAACGGTACCGGCGGCAAGGCCGAGGAGAAGCAGTCCGTTCCGAGAGTCGTGCTGCCCCCGGCCGGAGCGGCGGCGCAGCCCCGCAGGGACGGGACCCCGCCCCGGGGGATGCCCCGGATGCCGGACGGCACCCCCGCGCGCGGAGTGCCACGTCTGCCCGACGGCACCCCCGCTCACGGAGTGCCCCGGTTCTCCGACGGGACGCCGGCTCGCGGAGTACCTCGTCTGCCCGACGGCACGCCGGCGCACGGCGTGCCGCGTTTCTCCGACGGGACACCGGCGCACGGGATGCCCCGTCTGACCGACGGGACGCCCGCTCACGGAGTACCTCGTTTCGGTGACGGCACACCCGCGCGTGGTGTGCCGCGGCTGCCCGACGGCGCTCCCGCGCGGGGAGCGTCCCCGGTGCGGGGCGGGCACCCCGAGCAGCACGAGATCGGGGGCGGCTGGGGCGAGTTGCGGACCGGGGCGCGGCCGACCGCCGGGCCCGGGTACGGCACGGCGCCGGGTCTGCCCCTCGCGGCGCCTCAGGGCGTCTCCCTCGACCTGCCGCAGGGTGCGCCCGGCGGACGGTCGGGGCCGCGGATACCGCCACAGCGTGAGGACGTCCGCGCAGGCGGCCCACGACAGACCTATCTCGACGCCTTCGACGAGGACGACGACGTCTTCGCGCCCGGCACCGGGGGCGTGCGCGCCGCCGGTCCGCCGGCCGCGTCCGCCCTCCCGGACGCGGGCGCCGGCCGCGGCGGGCCGGTGTTCCCGGAGACGGGGCTTCCGGAGAAGGGCAGAGGCGGCGGCAGGGGCCGGACGTTCGCGGGGATCGCGGCCGCCGCGGTCACGACCGTGCTGGCGGTCGTCGTCGCCGGGCAGGTCACCGAAGGGCGTGCGGAGAAGACCGTGCGCGCGCAGGCGGCCGGCGCCGGTGGCCGGGACGCCCGGGACTCCGCCTCGCGCGGCGACCGCCGTCCCACGCCCACCGGGACGCCGAGCGTGGCACCGCTGACGTACGAGCAGAAGATGGCGGAGAGGTACGCGCTCGGGGCGGAGTTCACGGGGTCGGGGAAGTTCGACGCCGTCCTCGGCTTCGACAAGGCGCCGGGCAAGGGACGCAAGTACACCTACCGGGTCGACGTGGAGCAGGGCCTCGGGCTGGACGCGGAGCTCTTCGCCGAGGCCGTGCAGAAGACCCTGAACGACGACCGGAGCTGGGCGCACGACGGGGCCCGCACCTTTGAGCGGATCTCCTCCGGCGAGCCGGACTTCGTGATCACGCTGGCGAGTCCCGGCACCACCGCCGACTGGTGTGCCAAGTCCGGGCTCGACACCACCGAGGACAACGTGTCGTGCGACTCGGCGGCCACCGACCGCGTCATGATCAACGCCTACCGGTGGGCCCAGGGCTCCGAGACCTACGGTGACCGGATCCACTCCTATCGCCAGATGCTGATCAACCACGAGGTCGGTCACCGGCTCGGCTACGGCCATGTGACCTGCGGCAAGGACGGCGACCTCGCGCCCGTCATGCAGCAGCAGACCAAGTTCCTCGACCACGACGGAATCCACTGCAAGGCCAACCCCTGGCAGTATCCCGGGAGTTGACACCGGCCCCGGAAGCCGCGTTGACATCGGACGAAAGTTCGTTCATATTTCTCCGCATGTCGCCTCGTCACGCCTCCGCTTGCGCCGCCCTTGAGCTGGCGCTCATCGGTGTGACCGCGCTCTGCGTGGCCGACATTCACTGTCGCTGACGCCCGCCCCCGGCGCGTGCGTCACGTTCCCCTTCTTCGGGTTCCGTCTGTCCTTCACGGCCGTTCTCTCGACGCGCACTTCGACGCCCGGGGCGAGCTCTGCACATGTTCGTCTCACTCTGTGTCGTTTCGTCTCGCCATACGAGACATTCCCCGAGAGGTCGTCTTCCGATGCGTCAACCGTCCCTCATAGCGCGCCGCGTGGCCGCGGTGTCCGTCAGCCTGGTCGTGGCAGCGGGTGCCGCCGCCTGCGGTCCTGAGGACAACGATGCCAAGGGCACCGGAGGCGGCTCCGAGCCGCAGAAGGGAGGCACGCTGACGGTCCTGAACGCCAACCCGCAGGAGGACTTCGACCCCGCGCGCCTCTACACCTCCGGCGGCGGTAACGTCCCCTCGCTCGTCTTCCGCACCCTCACCACCCGCAACCGCGAGGACGGCGCGGCCGGCGCCGAGGTCGTCCCCGACCTCGCCACCGACACCGGCCGCCCCAGCAAGAACGCGACCGTGTGGACGTACACCCTGAAGAAGGGCCTCAAGTACGAGGACGGCAGCGCCATCACCTCCGCCGACGTCAAGTACGGCATCGAGCGCTCCTTCGCCGCCGAACTCTCCGGCGGCGCCCCCTACTTGCGGGACTGGCTGATCGGCGGCGCCGACTACCAGGGGCCGTACAAGGACAAGAAGGGCCTCGACTCGATCGAGACGCCGGACGAGCGCACCCTCGTCTTCCGGCTCAACAAGCCCGAGGGCGAGTTCCCCTACCTCGCCACGCAGACTCAGTTCACGCCCGTCCCCAAGGCCAAGGACACCGGCACCAAGTACGAGGAGCACCCCGTCTCCTCGGGCCCGTACAAGGTCGTCAAGAACGAGAACGACGGCGAGCGGCTGATCCTGGAGCGCAACACCCACTGGTCGGCGGCCACCGACGCGGAGCGCAAGGCCTACCCCGACAAGATCGACGTACGGTCCGGGCTCGACTCCTCCGTGATCAACCAGCGGCTCTCGGCGTCCCAGGGCGCGGACGGTGCCGCCGTCACCACGGACACCAACCTCGGTCCCGCCGAACTCGCCAAGGTCAGCGGCGACAAGGAACTCGCCTCGCGCGTCGGCACCGGGCACTTCGGCTACACGAACTACATCGCCTTCAACCCGAAGGTGAAGCCCTTCGACAACCCGAAGGTGCGCCAGGCGATCTCGTACGCCGTCGACCGTTCGTCGGTGATCAACGCGGCCGGCGGTTCCTCCCTCGCCGAGCCGGCGACCACGTACCTGCCCGACCAGAAGTCCTTCGGCTACACGCCGTACGACCACTTCCCCGCGGGCAAGTCGGGCAACGCGGGCAAGGCCGAGGAGCTGCTGAAGGAGGCCGGTCACAAGAACGGGCTCACGGTCACGCTCACCCACTCCAACGCCAAGGACTTCGAGACCAGCCCGGAGATCGCGACCGCCGTCCAGGACGCCCTCAAGAAGGCCGGCATCACCGTCAAGCTCCAGGGCCTGGAGGACAACGACTACGCCGACAAGATCCACAGCGCCAAGACCGAGCCCGGCTTCTTCCTCGCCCACTGGGGAGCCGACTGGCCCTCCGGCGGCCCCTTCCTCGCCCCGATCTTCGACGGCCGCCAGATCGTCAAGGACGGCGCCAACTTCAACACCGGCTTCCTGAACGACAAGTCCGTCAACGACGAGATCGACGCCATCAACAAGCTGACCGACCTCGACGCGGCGGCGAAGCGCTGGGGCGCGCTGGACAAGAAGATCGGCGAGCAGGCGCTGACCGTGCCGCTGTTCCACCCCGTCTACAAGCGCCTGTACGGCAAGGACGTCAAGAACATCGTGATCAGCGACTGGACCGGCGTGCTGGACATCTCCCAGGTCGCGGTGAAGTAGTCAGATGAGTGAGGCCCTTGTGGTCTCGGAGGCAGCCGGGACGGATCCGTCCGTCCCGGCGGTCTCGGGGGCCCGACAGTTCTGGGGGCGGCTGCGTGCCCAGCGCTCCGCCCTCGTGGCGGCGGCCGTCGTGGCGCTGCTCGTCCTGGTCGCGCTCGTCGCACCGCTCCTCACGGCGATCGAGGGGCAGGACCCGACGTCCTACCACCCCTCGCTGATCGACTCGGCGCGCGGCGGCGTCCCCCTCGGCTCCTTCGGCGGAGTCAGCGGCGACCACTGGCTCGGCGTCGAACCGCAGACCGGCCGCGACCTCTTCGCCCGACTCGTCTACGGCGCCCGCGTCTCCCTCGGCGTCGCGCTCGCGGCGACGCTGGTACAGGTCCTCATCGGCGTCGTGGTCGGCGTCGCCGCCGCCCTCGGCGGCCGCTGGGTCGACCAGCTGCTCAGCCGCGCCACCGACGTCATCATCGCGATGCCGCTCATGATCGTGGCCCTCGCGCTGCTCGCGATCGTGCCCGGCGGCTTCCCGCGGCCCGTCCTCGTCGCGCTGATCATCGGGCTCGTGGCCTGGGGATCGATCGCGAAGATCGTGCGCGCGCACACCCTGACCCTCAAGCAGCTGGACTACGTGGCGGCGGCCCGGCTCAGCGGCTGGGGCTCCTGGCGGGTCGCCCGCCGCGAGCTGCTGCCCGCGCTCGCCGCGCCCGTCATCACGTACGCCGCCCTGCTCGTCCCGATGAACATCACCGTCGAGGCGGCGCTCAGCTTCCTCGGCGTCGGCGTGAAACCGCCGACGCCCTCATGGGGGCAGATGCTCACCGCGGCCGACGTCTGGTACCAGGCGGCACCGCAGTATCTGCTGCTCCCCGCCGGGTCGTTGTTCGTCACGGTGCTCGCCCTGACCGTCCTCGGCGACGGTGTGCGGACGGCGCTCGACCCGCGCGCCGCCTCCCGGCTGCGCGTCGGCACGGGACGCAGGCGGGAGGCGAAGGCATGAGCGCGGTCCCCTTCACGGCCGGCTTCGCCGGGTTCGCCCTGCGCCGGCTGGTCGGAGCAGTCGTCACCCTGCTCGCCATCACCGTCATCATCTACGCGGTGTTCTACGTCGCCCCCGGCGACGTCGCGCAGATCACCTGCGGCCCGCGCTGCTCGCCCGCCCAAGTGCACCAGGTGGCCGAGCAGTTGAAGCTCGGCGACCCGCTCTACCTGCGCTACTGGCACTTCCTCCAGGGCATCTTCGCCGGCCAGGACTACTCCACGGGCACCTCCGTGCGGCACTGCGGCGCGCCCTGCCTCGGTCTCTCGTACCAGAGCGACCAGCAGGTCACGCAGCTCATCTGGGCGAAGCTGCCGGTCACCTTCTCCCTCGTGCTGGGCGCCATGGTGCTCTGGCTGATCCTCGGCGTCGGCACCGGAGTGCTCTCCGCGTGGCGGCGCGGACGGATCAGCGAACGGCTGCTGACCGGCATCACACTCGCCGGCACGGCCACGCCCGTCTTCGTCATCGGCCTGGTCCTGATGATCGTCGTGTGCGGGCAGCTCCAGCTGCTGCCCTTCCCGCAGTACGTGCCCTTCACCGAGGACCCCGAGCAGTGGGCCTGGAACCTGCTGCTGCCGTGGCTGGCCTTCGCGGTGATCGAGGCCGCCAAGTACGCCCGGCTGACCCGCGCCGCCATGCTGGAGACGCTCGCCGAGGACCCCGTGCGGACCTTTCGCGCGTACGGCGTCGGCGAACGGTCGGTCATCGGACGGCACGCCCTGCGCGGGGCCGTCGCGCCGGTCATCGCCCTGAGCGCCAACGACTTCGGGTCGGCGATCGGCGGCGCCGTGCTCACCGAGACGATGTTCGGTCTGCCCGGCCTCGGGCGCGAACTCGTGCACGCGGTGAAGGTCGTCGACCTGCCGGTGGTCGTCGGCATGGTCCTGGTGACCGGCTTCTTCGTGGTTGTGGCCAATGCTGTCGCGGACGTGCTGTTCGCGGTGGCGGACCGACGGGTGGTGCTCTCATGAGCTCTGGGAAGACCGACCGGGGCCCGGTCGGGGAGGACCACAAGGCGGGGCCCGATGGTACGGGTTCCGGCCGTGACGTCCATGCCTCTGTCGGCGGTGAGCGTTCCGGCGGCGGTGAGCGGAGTGCCCTTTCCGCCGCCGGGGCCGACCCGCGTGACGGGAGAACGGGCGACAGCCTCGTCGAAGTCGGTGATCTGACAGTCGCGTTCGGGGAGCTGCGTGCCGTCGACGGGGTGTCCTTCCGGCTGGAGAAGGGGGCCGCGCTGGGCCTGGTCGGCGAGTCCGGCTCCGGTAAGTCCACTGTGGCGTCGGCCCTGTTGGGGCTGCACCGCGGCACGGGCGCGCGCGTCGGCGGGGTGCTGCGCGTGGCCGGAGTGGACGTGGGGGCGGCATCCGACGAGGAACTCCGGCGACTGCGGGGCGCGAAGGCCGCGATGGTCTTCCAGGACCCGCTCTCGTCCCTCGACCCGTACTACGCCGTCGGCGACCAGATCGCCGAGGTGTACCGGGTGCACACCCGGGCGTCCCGGCGGGCCGCCCGCGCGCGTGCCGTGTCCGTGCTCGACCGGGTCGGGATTCCGGGCGCCGCACACAGGGCCCGCTCGCGCCCGCACGAGTTCAGCGGGGGCATGCGGCAGCGCGCGCTGATCGCGATGGCCCTGGCGTGCGAGCCGGACCTGCTGATCGCCGACGAGCCGACGACCGCCCTCGACGTCACCGTCCAGGCCCAGATCCTCGACCTGCTGCACACGTTGCGGGAGGAGACGGGGATGGGGCTGCTGCTCGTCACGCACGACGTCGGCGTCGCCGCCGAGAGCGTGGACGACGTCCTTGTCATGCGCCACGGGCGCGCGGTCGAACACGGAACGGTCGGCGCGGTGCTGGGGGCCCCGCGGGAGGCGTACACCCGGGAACTGCTGAGTGCGGTCCCACGGGTGGACGAGCCGCGAGTGGGCGGTCCCGGTGCGCACGAGTCCCGGGGGGCCGGGTCTCGGGTGCGTGTTCCGGCGCCGTCGGTTAAGCCTTCGGCCGGAGCGCTGGGCACATCGGCATCGGCCGGGCCTTCGGGCGGAGGGGCGGGCAGGTCGGCTGGTTCCTCGTCCGGAGGGCCAGGTGAGTCGGTCGAGTCCTCGTCCGGTGGGGCGGGCACGTCGTCCGAGGCCGAGTCCGCGTCCGAGGCCGAGTCCGCGTCCGAGTCCGCGTCCGGTTCCGGTGGTGGGCCGGGTGCCGTCGGTGAGGTCGTCCTCGAAGCGGTGGGCCTGCGGCGCGAGTTCGGGCGCGGCAAGCACCGGTTCACGGCGGTCGACGACGTCACGCTGACCGTGCACCGGGGCGAGACCCTGGGCATCGTCGGTGAGAGCGGCAGCGGCAAGACCACGCTGGGCCGCATGCTCGTCGGCCTCCTGGAGCCGACGGCCGGCTCCGTCCGGTACCAGGGGCGTGCCCGCTCCGGCGTCGGTCCGGCCGTGCAGATGGTGTTCCAGGACCCCGTCTCCTCCCTCAACCCCCGGCGCAGCGTCGGCGAGTCGATCGCCGATCCGCTGCGGGCCAGGGGCGAGCGGGACGAGGACCTGATCAGGGGGCGTGTGCGAGGTCTGCTGGAGCGCGTCGGGCTCGAACCGGCGCACTACGACCGCTACCCGCACGAGTTCAGCGGCGGACAGCGCCAGCGGGTCGGCATCGCACGGGCCCTCGCCGCCGAGCCGCGGGTCATCGTGTGCGACGAGCCGGTCTCCGCGCTCGACGTCACCACGCAGGCCCAGGTCGTCGCCCTCCTCGGCGAACTCCGGCGCGAACTCGGGCTGGCGCTGGTGTTCGTGGCGCACGACCTCGCGGTGGTGCGCCGGGTCAGCGACCGGGTCGCGGTGATGAGCCGCGGCCGCATCGTCGAACAGGGCCCGGTCGACGAGGTGTACGAATCCCCGCGGGACCCGTACACCAGGCAGCTGCTCGCCGCCGTACCGGCGCTCGATCCGCAGGTCGCGGCGCGGCGCCGGGCCGCCCGGCGGGAACTGACCGCGGTCTGACGGAATGTGACCGCATGATCCCTTAGCGCGACGGAACGCCGACCGCGCGGGAAAGTTACGACCGTTCACCCCTTTTGGTGGCGCGATGGACAACCGTCCGTCGCGCCACCGCCTTGTCCGCATACGTTCGTCCCGCTGCGAGCCGCCGGGCCAACGGCGGCTCCCCATACGGGAGATCGGGGGTGCACTCGTGCGCATCGGACTGCTTACGGAGGGTGGCTATCCGTATGTGAGCGGTGATGCCAGGCTCTGGTGCGACCGGCTCGTACGCGGGCTCGGGCAGCACGAGTTCGACATCTACGCGCTCAGCCGCAGCGAGCGGCAGGAGGACGAGGGCTGGATCGAACTCCCGCCCCAGGTCAGCCGGGTGCGGACCGCGCCCCTGTGGACGGCCGAGGGCGACGGCGTGGTCCACGGCCGACGGGCACGCAGGCGCTTCGCCGACGCGTACGCCGAGTTGGCAGCGGTGGTCTGCGCCGGACCCTCCGGCACCGGCGCGGCAGGGTCCCCCGAGGGCTCCGAAACCGCCGACGGCGTCGAGGCGGACCGTTTCGGCAACGCGCTGTACGCCCTCGCCGAACTCGCCCGGGACGAGGGCGGCCTGGTCGGAGCCCTGCGGTCCGAGGTCGCCGTACGCGCCCTGGAGCGTGCCTGTCGTGCGCCCGGCGCACTCCGGCCCGCCCGCACCGCCCGGGTGCCCGACCTGCTCGCCGTCGCCGCCCACATCGAACGGGCGCTGCGCCCCCTCTCCCTCGACTGGTACGAGGACGACGGGCTCGGCTCGGTCGACCTGTGCCACGCCGCCGCCGGCGGCTCCGCCGCGCTGCCCGGGCTGCTGGCACACCACTTCTCCGGCGTCCCGCTCCTCGTCACCGAGTACGGGGTACAACTGCGGGCCCACTACCTCGCGTCGACCCAGGCACCCCCGGCGGTGCGGTCGCTGCTCGCCGCCTTCCACGGCAGGCTCGCCTCCGAGGTCTACCGCCGGGCCTCCTTCATCACGCCCGGCAACACGCACGCCCGCCGCTGGCAGGAGCGCTGCGGCGCCGACCGCGCCAAGCTGCGCACGGTCTACCCGGGCATGGACGCCTCCCGTTTCGCCGAGGTCGGGGAGAACCCGGAGGGCGCCGCCGGCGCGGACCCCGACACGCTGGTCTGGGTCGGCCGCATCGAACCGGCCAAGGACCTCATCTCCCTCCTCCACGCCTTCGCCGAGATCCGCAGGGAGGAACCGAAGACGCGGCTGCGGATCGTCGGCGCCGCCGCGGGTGCGGAGGGCACCGCCTACCTCGGCCACTGCAAGGCCCTGGCCGCGCAGCTCTTCCCCGACGAGGCGGAGGGCGTGCACGCGGTCGGCGACAACCCCGTGTCCTTCGAGGAGATCGGCGGCCCCGAGGTCCCGACCCTCGCGGAGGCGTACGCGGCGGGAGCCGTCGTCGTCCTGTCGAGCGTCGTCGAAGGCTTCCCGATCAGCCTGGTCGAGGCCATGTTCTGCGGACGCGCCACGGTCTCCACGGACGTCGGCGCGGTCGTCGAGGTCATCGGCGGTACGGGGCTGGTGGTGCCCCCGCGCAATCCGCGGGCGCTCGCCGAGGCGTGTGTGGCGCTGCTGCGCGACCCCGAGCGCCGTGAGCGGCTCGGCGCCGCCGCCCGCGCCCGCGCCCTCGAACTCTTCACCGTCGAGCAGAACATCGCGGCATTTCACGGCATTTACCTGGAGATCGTCTCGCACTCCCCGGTACGCCGGGTCGTCGTCGACGAGGCCGGCGAACCGCTGCCCTTCGGTGTCCCCGCCGAGGCCCACGTGCCCGGCCGCTGGACCGAGTCCCGCCTGATGGCCGCGGGCCGGCCGCGCTGGGCGGCGGGCGCACCGGTACGCGCCACGGTGACCGTCCCGGCCCCCCAGGTGGTCCCTGCCGGGGAGGGCGTGCGATGAGCGGAGCGGGCGAGATGACCGGGGCGAACAGTACGACCAACTCCGGCGCGTGCAGCGGACCGAGCGAGCTGGGGGAGCTCGCCGGGGGAGCGGGCGGAGCCGGTGGGGCCTCGGGTGCGGAGGAACTGCGCCGGTTCGATGCGGGGGCCGTTGCTCAGGGGCTCAGCGGACTTGGTGGGGTTACGGCAGAGGACTTGGCGGAGGACGCCGGTGGGTTCGGTGAGGCGGTAGCTCCGGAAGGGCTGGGGCTGCTCGGCGGGGGCCAGGTTGCCGACGGGCTCGGCGGGCTCGCTGGGCTCGGTGCTGCGGAAGTGGCTGCGGCGACCGGTGGGTTCCGTGAGGCGGTAGCTCTGGAAGGGCCGGGTCGGCTCGGTGGGGGCCAGGTTGCTGACGGGCTCGGGGGACTTGGTGGGCTTGGTGGGCTCGATGCAGCGGAAGTGGCTGAGGCGACCGGTGACTTCGGTGAGGTCGTAGGGACGGCGCCGTTCGGTCGGCCTGGCGGGGGCCAGGTTGCCGACGGGCTCGGCGGGCTTGGTGCTGCGGAGGTGACTGGGGAGCCCGGTGGGTTCGGTGAGGCAGTACCTCTGGAGACGCTTGGTCCGCTCGAAACGGCGGGCCATGTCGTCGAAGCCGATTCGGTCGCCGGGCTCGAAGGCCCGACCGGAGTCGGCGGCGGCGCCGGAGTGCGCGGACGCGCCGGGCTAGACGGGCACGCCGGAGTCGGAGTGGGCGCCGAAGCCGCGTCGGGTGCCGGAGCCGAAGGCCGCGCCGGAGTGAGCGGCGGCGCCGGGCTCCGTGGGGGCCTCGGTGTGGCGCAGCGGGCCGTGAGCCGTCGGGGTGCCGTCGACCCCGTGAAGGCCCTGATGCACCGGCACCGCGAACTCTGCGAACGCGCCGTCGACCCGCTGGAGATCGCCGCCGGCCTGGAGGCGCACGGCGTGACCGACCGGACCGCCGCCCGCTTCCGGCACCGGGACGTGTTCTCGCTGGCGGAGGAGATGTACGCCCGCGTGCCCCGCGACGGGGAGCCGACCGCACGGCCCGAGACGGCCGACGCTCCCGGCGCCCCCGCCCGCTGGGCCGTGCTCGCCCTGCTCCCGGGCGCCCTCTGCGCGGCGACCGTCGCAGGACTGCGCCTCACCGAGGGGCAGCCGCGCCTCGCCGTGGCCGCCGCCGGTGTCCTGGCCGTCGCGATCGGCCTGCGGGCGGCCCTGCGCCGGGGACCCCTCAGGGCCCCTGACCGCAACTCCTCCCGCGCTTGGATCTGCTGGCTCCTCACGTACGCACTGGTCGGCGACGGACTGCTCGACGCCGGCATCGAGGGCGGCCCCGACGGGCCCTGGCCCCTGGCCGTCGCACCCGTCCTGGCCCTCACCCTGTCCTGCGCCCCGGCGGCCTGGTGCGCCCACCTCTTCGCCGTACGCGCCCGGCGCCGGCTCACCGCGAGCCGCGGCCTGGAGGAGTTCGCCGACTCCGTGAAGCCCCTGCTCCTGGGTACATTCGGGCTCTTCCTCTGCTCCGTCGGCGTCCTGCTCGCCGTGTGCGGGGCTCTGCTCGGCGAGCCCGCCGCGTACGCCGGAGCCGGCGCCCTCGGAGCACTGCTCCTCCTCGCCCGGCTCCTGACCGCGCACGGCTTCACCCACGCCCCGGCCGTCGTGCTCGCCGCGGCGGGCGCGGCCGAGGCGACCGCCCTGTCGTCCGTCTTCGCCGGCCGCCTCCCCGGCTGCTCCCTCCTTTCGGTACCGGTCGAGGCCGTCGTCGCCGCGGGGGGACCCGGGGCCGTCCCGGCGGCCGTGTGCGGGACGGCGGCCCTCGTCCTCCTGATCCACGCCACCCGCACCCTGACCCGCGCCTCGGCCCACGCGACACCGGCCGGAGCGACACCGTGAGGCCGGCTTCCGGCCCGAGCACCCCCTTGTCTCCCGCGGGGCCGACACCGCGGGCCTTACTCCCGATCCACGGCACCACCCCTGAAGGAGAACGCCAGATGATCACCTCCCGAACCGGAGAGTCCGCCCCGGGAGCCGCCCGATGAGGGTCCTGCTGATCGGAGCCAACGGATATCTCGGCCGCTTCGTCGCCGACCGGCTGCTCGCCGACCCGGCCGTCCAGCTCACCGCGCTCGGCCGCGGCGACGACGCCGACGTACGGTTCGACCTCGCCTCGGGCAGCCCCGGCGCCCTCACCCGCTTCCTGGACGCGGTGCACCCCGGAGTCGTCGTCAACTGCGCCGGCGCCACCCGCGGCGGCGCCCGCGAACTCACCCGGCACAACACCGTCGCCGTCGCCACCGTGTGCGAGGCCCTGCGCCGTAGCGGCTGTGGGGCACGGCTCGTACAGCTCGGTTGCGGCGCCGAGTACGGGCCGAGCCAGCCCGGCTCCTCCACGGCCGAGGACGCCGTACCGCGCCCCGGCGGTCCGTACGGCGTCAGCAAACTCGCCGCCACCGAACTGGTCCTCGGCTCCGGTCTGGACGCCGTCGTCCTCCGAGTCTTCTCGCCCGCGGGCCCCGGCACCCCCGCCGGGTCCCCCCTCGGCCGCCTCGCCGAGGCCATGCGCCGCGCCATGCAGTCCGGCGACGGCGAACTCAAGCTCGGCGGACTCGGCGTCCAGCGCGACTTCATCGACGTCCGCGACGTCGCCCGCGCCGTCCACGCCGCCTCCCTCTCCGCCGCCCAGGGCGTCATCAACATCGGCTCGGGACGCGCCGTCCGCCTCCGCGACGCCGCCGCCGTCCTCGCACGGGTGGCCGGATACGGCGGGGCGCTGCACGAGCTCGACGGACCGCCCGGCCCACTGCGGCCGTCCATCGTGCATCCCCGCAACGAACCCGACCACGTGCCGGCCGCCGCCTTCCCGTACCCGGACGGCTGCGGCAGCTGGCAGCAGGCCGACGTCCGCACCGCGCGCGACCGGCTCGGCTGGCGTCCCCGCATCAACCTCGAGGAATCCCTCGCCGACATCTGGATGGAGGCGGCATGCCGTATCTGACCCGCTCCGCGGCGGGCACCGCACGCACCGGTCTGGGCGTCGGCTTCGGCA
Source organism: Streptomyces sp. NPDC028308 (assembly GCF_055565855.1). Lineage (NCBI taxonomy): Bacteria > Bacillati > Actinomycetota > Actinomycetes > Kitasatosporales > Streptomycetaceae > Streptomyces > Streptomyces sp. NPDC028308. The sequence continues at coordinate 147,496 of NZ_JBVHTO010000013.1, read as the reverse complement.
TCCCCGGCTACGCGCACCCCCTCGTCGCCCCGCTCGAATGGGGTGAGCTCGCCCGCCCCGGCACCCCCTTGCACTGGGTCGTCCTGAACGTCGCCGACGGGCCCGGCACCCGCCCCGACCCGCGCTGCCTGGAGGCGACGGGACGGCTGCGCAACGCCGGAGTCCGCGTCCTGGGGCATCTGGACGCCGCCTACGGCGCCCGCACCTTCGGGGAACTCGTCTCCGACGCGCACCGCTACCTCGACTGGTACAAGGCCGACGGCTTCTACCTGGACCGCTGTCCCACCGAGCGCACCGCGCTTCCCGAGATCCGCCGCACCGTGACCACACTGCGTGCGCTGCGCGACAAAGCTCACATCGTCTTCGGCCACGGCACGCACCCCTACCCCGGATACGCCGAGAACGCCGACCAGTTGGTGACCTTCTCCGGCCCCTGGACCGACTACCGCTGGTCGCAGGTGGCCGAGTGGACGGCCGACTATCCGCCCGAGCGCTTCTGCCACTTCGTGCACGGCGTACCCCGCGGTCACCTGGAGGAGGCCCTGCGCATCGCCCGCTGGCAGGGCGCGTCGACGATCTACTTCACCGACCGCCTCGACCACGGCGGCCGCGCCGACCCCTACGCGAGCATGCCCGGCTACTGGGACGAGATCGTCTCGCGAGTCGGAACGGGTGTCTCGGAATGAAGAAGGGCGTGGCAGTGTTACGGGGAGAACGACCTCCCCCGGTCCCGGCTGCGCCCGAACGGGGGGACACCCATTGATTGACCGATTAACGGAGTAACCGTGTCGCTGCCACCCCTGGTCGAGCCGGCTGCCGAGCTCACCGTAGACGAGGTCCGCAGGTACTCCCGCCACCTGATCATCCCGGACGTCGGGATGGACGGGCAGAAGCGGCTGAAGAACGCGAAGGTGCTCTGTGTGGGCGCCGGCGGCCTCGGATCGCCGGCACTGATGTACCTGGCCGCCGCGGGCGTGGGCACGCTCGGCATCGTGGAGTTCGACGAGGTCGACGAGTCGAACCTGCAGCGCCAGATCATCCACAGCCAGGCGGACATCGGCCGCTCCAAGGCCGAGTCGGCGCGCGACTCGGTGCTCGGCATCAACCCGTACGTGAACGTCGTCCTTCACGAGGAGCGGCTCGAAGCCGACAACGTGATGGAGATCTTCAGCCAGTACGACCTGATCGTGGACGGCACGGACAACTTCGCCACCCGGTACCTGGTCAACGACGCCTGCGTGCTGCTGAACAAGCCGTACGTGTGGGGCTCGATCTACCGGTTCGACGGCCAGGCCTCGGTCTTCTGGTCCGAGCACGGTCCCTGCTACCGCTGCCTCTACCCGGAGCCCCCGCCGCCGGGCATGGTCCCCTCCTGCGCCGAGGGCGGCGTCCTGGGCGTGCTGTGCGCGTCCATCGGGTCCATTCAGGTCAACGAGGCCATCAAGCTCCTCGCGGGCATCGGCGAGCCGCTCGTCGGCCGCCTGATGATCTACGACGCCCTGGAGATGCAGTACCGCCAGGTCAAGGTCCGCAAGGACCCGAACTGCGCGGTCTGCGGTGAGAACCCCACCGTCACCGAGCTCATCGACTACGAGGCCTTCTGCGGCGTCGTGTCCGAGGAGGCCCAGGAGGCGGCGGCCGGCTCGACGATCACTCCGAAGCAGCTCAAGGAGTGGATCGACGACGGCGAGAACATCGACATCATCGACGTCCGCGAGATCAACGAGTACGAGATCGTCTCGATCCCCGGCGCCCGGCTGATCCCGAAGAACGAGTTCCTCATGGGCACCGCCCTGGAGAGCCTCCCGCAGGACAAGAAGATCGTCCTGCACTGCAAGACGGGTGTCCGCAGTGCGGAAGTCCTCGCCGTGCTGAAGTCCGCGGGCTTCTCCGACGCCGTGCACGTCGGCGGCGGCGTGATCGGCTGGGTCAACCAGATCGAGCCGGACAAGCCGGTCTACTAGGCGTCCGAACCGGTTCGCCGGACGTACGGCCTTCCGGGAGGGGCCCGGCACCTCGTGTGCAGGGCCCCTTTCCCGTACCGGGACTCGTGCCAAGGCCGGTGCCGGGCTCCACTCCGGTGCAGAGACCGGTGCCACGCACCTCTCCGGTACCGTGGCTCGTGCCGGGCACCTCCCCAATACCCAGGCCCGTGCCCCTGCCGCCGGAACGGTCCCGGGTGGCCGGGACGTCGTGCCCCGGCCGCCCGCGGGCCGTCCTACGAGCAGACCTTGCCGTCCTTCGGCACCGTGCCGTCCAGCAGATAGCCGTTCACCGTCGAGTCGACGCAGTCGCTGCCGCTCCCGTACGCCCCATGACCCTCGCCCTTCCAGGTGAGGAGCACGCCCACGTCCTTCCCCAGCTCGTCGGCCATCGCTCGGGCGCCCTCGTAGGGCGTCGCCGGGTCCCCGGTGTTGCCCACGAGCAGGACGGGCGCCGATCCGGCCGCGCTGACCTCCGGGGTGTCGAACTGACCGGCGACCGGCCAGTCGTGGCACCAGCCCGCCGTGTCCCAGCCCATGAAGGCGCCGAAGACGGGGGAGATCTTCTCGAACTCCGGCAGCAGCTTCTTCGACTCCTCGGGCGTCAGCCGCTGCTTGTCGTCCAGGCACGATATGACCCGTTGGGCGTGGGTCGTCGTGCCGTAGTGCCCCGAGGCGTCACGTTCGTTGTAGCCGTCGGCGAGCGCCAGCAGCTGTGAACCGTCCCCGCTCTCGGCGGCTTTGAGCGCGCTGGTCAGGGTGGGCCAGGCCTGCTCGCTGTAGAGCGGCAGGACGATGCCGGTCACCGCCAGCGTCTGTGTGAGCTTGCGGCCGGGGGACGCGGGGAGCGGCTTCGCGTCGAGCCGCTTCAGCAGGTCCACGATCTTCTGAGAGCCCTGCTCCGGGTTCTGGCCGGTGGACTTCAGATAGGCGTTCAGGGCGCGCTGGAAGCCCCGGGTCTGGTTCTTGGCGTGGCCCACCGTGTCGGCGCTCGGGTCGACGACGGCGTCCAGGACGACGCGTCCCACGTTCTTCGGGAACAGGTGGGCGTACACCCCGCCGAGTTCGGTGCCGTAGGAGATGCCGAAGTAGTGCGTCTTGCGGTCGCCGAGGACCTGGCGCATCAGGTCGAGGTCGCGGGCGGTGTCGGTCGTCGAGACGTGCGACATGAGCTTCCCGGCGCTCTTGCGGCAGCCCTCGCCGAAGTCCGTCGCGTCCTTGAGGTAGGTCTTCTCCTCAGTTGCGTCGTCCGGGGTGGCGTCCACCGACTCGGCGGCCTGGATCTCCTTGTCGCCGCGGCAGCGCACGCCCTCGCTGGCGGCAACCCCGCGCGGGTCCCAGCTGACGAGGTCGTAGCGCTGGTGGAGCTTGGAGACCGCGTTCGCGTACGCCGGCATCGTGGCGACGCCCGAGGCGCCGGGGCCGCCGAAGTTGAAGACGAGGGAGCCGATGTGCTTGCTCCGGCCGCCGGTCGCCTGGGAGCGGATCAGCGCGAGGTCGATGGTGTCGCCGTCCGGCTTCGCGTAGTCCAGGGGCGCCTTGAGCGTCGCGCACCGCCACGCGTTCCCCGGGGCGGGGGAGTCCGACGTGGCCTTGCAGCGGCCCCAGTCCAGCTTCTGCGAGGTCAGGGCGGACGGCAGCCCCGGCGACGCACCCGAGGAGGACGCGGTGGCCGACGAGTCGGGGCGGTCCTTGTCCCCGGCCCCGCCCTTGGCCTCGCCGGACGAGCCGTCACTGCAGCCGGCCAGCAGCAGTGCGGCTGCGGCCACCGCCGTCCACCGTGCGAAACGTGTCATGTGCTTCCCCCCTCGCCAGTGCTCCGCCGGAGTCGCGGATCACACGCAAGCCATACTAGGCGTCGGCGTCCGACCGCCGTCGCGGCCTGTGGATAACCTTTTGACCTGCGGTTTCCTAGGAGCAGACGGTTCCGGCCGAGGGCACGGTCCCGGCCAGCAGATAGCTGTCGACCGCCTGGTGAACGCACTTGTTCCCGCTGTCGTAGGCGCCGTGCCCCTGGCCCTTGTACGTCAGCTCGACGCCGACCCCCCGGCCCAGCGCGTCCGCCATCTTCTTCGCGCCCTCGTACGGGGTGGCCGGGTCGCCGGTGTTGCCGACGACGAGGATCGGGGCCGAGCCCGGCGCGCTCACGTCGGGGTGGTCGGCGGCGCCCGCGACCGGCCAGTCGGTGCAGCTGACCATGCCCCAGGCCAGGTAGTCGCCGAACAACGGGGAGGCGGACCGGAACTCGGGCAGCCGCGTCTCCACGTCACCCGTCGTGTACCGCGCCTTGTCGTCGGCGCAGTTGATGGCGACGTTCGCCGCGGTGATGTTGCTGTACTGGCCGTTCTCGTTGCGTCCGTTCATCGAGTCGGACAACAGCATCAGGACCTTGCCGTCCCCGTCGTACGCCTCCTCCAGGCCTTGGGTGAGGTACTCCCAGAAGTCCTTGGAGTACAGGGCCTGGGCGATGCCGCCGGTGGCCGCGGTCTGGGTCAGCTCCCGGGGGAAGACACCGGGGATCGGCTTGCGGTCGAGGTCCGCCAGCAGCTTCGCGATGCGGTCCTTGACGTCCTGCGGGGAGTCGCCGACCGGGCAGTCCTCGACCTTGCTGGTGCAGTCCTGGGCGAAGTTGTCGAGCGCGAGCTGGAAGCCCTTGGCCTGGCCGAGGGAGCCCTGCTCCGGTGTCTGCGTCGGATCGACGACGGCGTCGAAGACGGCACGGCCCACCTTCGTGGGGAACAGGTGCGCGTACACACCGCCCAGTTCGGTGCCGTACGAGACGCCGAAGTAGTACAGCTTGTCGTCGCCCAGCACCTGACGCATCAGGTCCATGTCGCGGGCCGCGTCCGTGGTCCGCACGTGCGGCAGGGTCCGGCCCGAGTTCTTCTCGCAGGCCGAGTTGAACTGCTTGGTGTTGTCGAGCAGCTCAGTCCGCTCGGCCGCGTCGTCGGGCGTGGCGTCCTGCTGGAAGTACGCGTCGAGCTGCTGGTCGTCCTCGCACTTCACCCCCGCGCTGCGGCCGACGCCCCGGGGGTCGAAGCTCACCAGGTCGTAGCGGGTGCGCAGCTTCGCGTAGTCCTCCCCGAAGGCGGGCAGCGTGGCGACGCCGGAGCCGCCGGGACCGCCGAAGTTGAAGATCAGTGAGCCGATGCGCTCGCTCTCGGCCCCGCTGGTCCGCGCGCGGATCAGCGCGATGCCGATCGTGTCGCCCTTGGGCTCGTCCCAGTCGAGCGGCGCCTTCATGGTGGCGCACTGCCACTCCGTGCCGCCCGGCAACGGGGAGGGGGCGTTGCCGCCGCCCTCGGACTCGGAGGGTGCCGGGCACTCCTTCCAGCTCAGCTTCTGAGCCGTCAGGTCCTCGTCCTTGGAGTCGTCGTCGCTGCAGCCCGTCATCAGGGACGACAGAAGTACGGCGGCGGCGGTCATGGCGGCGGCGCGCAGTCGGGGAGGGGTCGGCATGATCCCATCCTGAGGTCGCGCCGGACGGCACGCTCGGGGCACGGGCCGTGCGGGTGAGGAGCGCCCGGCGCGTAGGCGGTCACCCGGGTACGCGTCTAGAGGGCGCCCTTGCGTGTCAGGTGGTTGAAGAAGAGCCATCCGGGCAGCACCGGGAGCCACAGCGTCAGGAGCCGGTACAGGAGCACCGCGGGCGCCGCGACCTCCTTGGGGAGCCCGACCGCGATCAGACCGACCGTCAGCGTCGCCTCGACCGCGCCGACACCGCCCGGGGTGGGCGCAGCGGAGCCGAGCGCGTTGCCCGCGAGGAAGACGACGGCGACGCTGGCGAGGCTGAGCGTGGTCGTCTCGTCGTGGCCGAAGGCCCGGATCGATGCGTCCAGGCACATCACGAAGCAGGCGGTGAGGAGCAGCATGCCGCCGATGCCGGTGATCAGCTTCTGCGGCCGTTGGAGGACGTCGAGCATGCGCGGCACGACGCCGGCGAACAGCGACCTCACGCGCGTGGCGACGAATTTCCGCAGGAACGGCACCGACGTGACCACGAGCACCAGGACCGCGACGGTGAGCAGGCCGGCGATGACCGTGCGGGACGGCGAGAGGGAGGGTGTCTTCTCGGTGCCGGTCAGGTAGCCGAACGAGAGCAGCATCAGGATGTGGCAGCCGAGCCCGAACAGTTGCGAGGCGCCGACACTCGCCACCGCGAGTCCGGGGCGGACCCCGGCGCGCTGCAAGAAGCGGGTGTTGAGAGCGACTCCGCCCACCGCGGCGGGCGCCACGATCTTCACGAACGAGCCGGCGACCTGCGCGGCCACGGCCCGCATGAACGGCACCCGCTCGGGCACGAAGCCCAGCAGGCTCATCGCCGCCGCGAAGTAGCTCAGCGCCGAGAACAGCACGGCCGCGGCGACCCAGCCCCATTCGGCGCTGTCGAAGAGGGTGCCGAACTCGATGTGGGTGAGCTGCGTGAGCAGGAAGTACGCGCCGATGGCACCGGCGATGAAGCTGATCAGCGTGCGGGGGCGGACGCGTTCGAGACGCGCCGGTTCGACGGGCGCCTGCGGTCTGATCAGCAGCACCTGGTGGCGGATCTGGGTGAGCAGGTCCTCCTCGCGCGCCTCCTCCACGGCGTCGTCGATGGCCCGCTTCTCCGCCCGCTGCTCGGCACGCACGGCCTTCTTGCCCGGCTTCTCCAGTACGGGTCCGGTCTGCTCGTGGGCTTCCTCGGTGCGGGCGAGCTTGTCCTGCCGGGAGGCCTCCAGCACCGCGTCGCGCTCGCGCTGGGCGCGCTCGCGGGCCAGTCTGCGCAGCGTCGCGCGCGTGGAGCGCGTCAGCGCGATCGGCTGGAGCAGCGGCAGGCAGTCGGCGACCGCGTCCGGGCCCAGCACGCCGACCGCCGAGGCGACCGCGCGTTCGGCGCCGACACGCAGTCCGAGCGTGGTCACGAGCTGCGCGATGTCCATGCGCAGCACCAGGTCGCCGGCCGCGATCTCACCGCCGCGCAGGTCGGTGAGGATCACCGTGCCGGAACGATCCACCAGAATGGCGTCGCCGGCGAGCCTGCGGTGCGCGATGCGCCGTGACTGGAGGGCGTGGACCTGGTGCCAGGTGTCCCTCAGGAGCTCGTCGGTGATCATGTCGTCGGGCAGCGAGTCGAGGGTGCGGCCGCCTGTGTGCTCGTAGACGAGCATCACGGCGTCGGGGCCGAGTTCCGAGGTCGCGATCAGCTTGGGCGCGTTGGCGCCGGCCGCGATGGCCGCGTACGCGAGCAGGGCCTCCTGCTCCAGCGCCTGGCGCAGGGACTGCAGGCTGCGGCGCGTGGTGATGCCGCGCAGCGTCAGCCGGCGCCACACGCGGTAGAAGAACCCCTGCGCCTGCTGCTCCCGGTCCACGACCGTGACGTCGAGGGGTGGGCCGTCCTCCAGGGTGACGAAGTAGCGCCGCCCTCGGTCGCCGTTCTCGGTGGTGTCCGGGGCCTCGTCGCGGGCCGCGCTCACCGGGCGGAAGCCCACGTGCCGCAGCCCCGCCATCAGCGTCCGGCCGGTCGGACGCACGTTCGGCGAGCCGACCGCGTACAGCGTCCCGTAGGCGACCGTCCAGCCGATCAGCACCGTGAGGATGATCGAGAACGGTGTCGTGTAGCCGGTGACCAGCATCGAGAAGGCGTCCAGCAGCAGCACCACCCACAGCACGGCCCGCCAGCGCGGGCGGCGCGACATGCCGACGGCCGTCATGTAGGCGATGACGGGCGCGAGGTAGCCGTGCACCGGGTCGGTGAGGGCGTGGACGTCGCCGGGTGAGGGCTGGGTGAGCGCTTCCTGGATCGAGTTCGGGGCGGCCTTGGCGACCCACAGGTCCGTGGCGAGTGTCACACCGTGGGCGAGGACCGCGGCGAGCACGCCGTCGGCGATGCGCAGGCCGTCCCGTTTGATCAGCCGCTCGATCGCGAAGGCGACGGGCACCAGGAGGATCGCGATGCTCGACGCCAGACCCGCGATCTTGATCAGCAGATCGGGTGCCTGGCCGGTGCCCTTGTTGATGTCCTGTTCGAGCCCCGAGGTGGTGCCGTGCGCGAACGCGGCGATGGCCAGCAGCACCACGATCGCGAGGATCCCGACCAGGAGCCGCATGAGGTCGGAAGGCCGGTGCACGCGCGCGGGGAGCAGCGGTTCGTCGCCCTCGACCTCGTCGCTGTGCTGGTCCTCGGCGCAGTCGGCGTTCTCCTCGGACACGTCCTCGGCCGCTCCGTCGTCCGTCCGGGCGGCGTCCGGGCGCGACGACGCCTCAGAGGTGCCCTCCGCGTCTTCGGGGTGCACACCCTGCTGCTTCATCGTCTCTTCTTGATCTCGTATCACCTGTCACCGCCCGCACGATGGTGGCATGCCCCGCCGGGACACGGGGGCAGGAGGGTGCAATACGGGGTCCAACGGCCTGCCTCGAGTGTGGTCCCGGGGCGACGCGTACGCAGCGTGACCGCCCGGTCGAATTGTCGGTGGGGTGGGGCAGGATGGGTCGGATGAGCGAGGAGAGCCTTCCGGCGGACGCCCTGCCGGAGTACGCGGAGCGGGTGCTCGACGTCGCCGAGCTGATCCCGTCCGGGCGCGTCATGACGTACGGGGACGTCGCCGAATGGCTGGAGGAGGGCGGCCCGCGACAGGTGGGCCGCGTGATGGCCCTCTACGGAGGCGCGGTTCCCTGGTGGCGGGTCATACGCGCGGACGGGGTGCTGGTCCCCGGCCACGAGCTGGAGGCGCTGGGCCACTACCGCGCGGAGGGCACGCCTCTGAAGGAAGCGGGCCGGGCCTCCGCAGGTCATCTGCCCCGCGTCGACATGAGACGGGCGAGATGGGACGGGGGCGGGCGCGCGGAGGGTCACACCTGACAGCTTCCGGCATCGGACCGGCGAACGGGGAACCTGTGGCCCGTACGAGGGAAACGGGGCACCCGCGGGACATGCCGTACGTTCGGGGAGCGAGGGACGCACGGGGCACGAGGGAAGAAGGGGAAGGCCTCCTTCCACGGTGTCCACCGGCGTAGCGTCTTCCCCGGCGTCCACCCGCGTGGCACCGACGACGCGCGTCTCCCTCACCTCGCGGTCACCGCCCGCCCCGTGCGGCGGCCCGCCCGCCCGTCACCCGACCACCCCTGAAGGACGGCGCCCCGCGCCGGCAGTGACCGATCGCACAACCACCAGGACCGGCGAACCACGTGAGCTCCTCTTCTTCCACCAGGCGTCTGTCGCACCACCAGGTGCGCCAGGGGAGCCGTGGCGCTTACCGACTGGTGCGTACCCCGCCCGCCCGGCCGGACCCCCCTCGTCTGGACGCGGCACAGCGCTCGGTGGTTGACCACAAGGCGGGCCCGCTGCTCGTCCTGGCAGGTCCCGGCACCGGAAAGACGACGACGCTCGTCGAGTCCGTGGCGGCGCGCATCGCCCGGGGCGCGGACCCGCAGCGCATCCTGGTGCTGACCTTCAGCCGCAAGGCGGCCGTGGAACTGCGCGACCGCATGGCGCTGCGCATCGGGGCGGCCCGCGCCCCGCGCGCCACCACCTTCCACTCGTACTGCTACGCCCTGGTGCGCGCCCACCAGGACAGCGAGCTGTTCGTCGAGCCCCTGCGGCTGCTGTCCGGCCCCGAGCAGGACGTGGCGGTGCGCGAGCTGCTCGCCGGCCAGCCCGGCCTGGAGAAGCTCGGTCTGGCGCACGTGCGCTGGCCGGACGAACTGCGCGCCTGCCTGACCACCCGCGGCTTCGCCGACGAGGTCCGCGCGGTGCTGGCCCGCAGCCGTGAACTCGGGCTCGGCCCCGACGCCCTGGACGCCTTCGCCTCCCGCATCGGCCGCCCGGACTGGCGGGCCGCCGCCGCCTTCCTCGCCGAGTACCTGGACGTCCTCGACATGCAGGGAGTGCTCGACTACGCCGAACTCGTCCACCGCGCGGTGCTGCTCGCCGGACGGAACGAGGTCGCCGAGCGGCTGGCCACCCAGTACGACGCGGTCTACGTGGACGAGTACCAGGACACCGACCCCGCGCAGGTCCGGCTGCTGCACGCTCTCGCTGGAGGCGGCCGGACCCTGGTGGCCTTCGGAGACCCCGACCAGTCGATCTACGCGTTCCGGGGCGCCGACGTGAACGGCATCCTGGAGTTCCCGCACGCCTTCCCGCGCGCGGACGGCCGTCCGGCCCCCGTGGAGGTCCTGCGCACGTCCCGCCGCTCGGGCGCCGCCCTGCTGGAGGCCACCCGTCTGGTCACCCAGCGCATGCCCCTGACCCGCCTCCCGGCGGAGAAGGTCCGCGCCCACCGCGAACTCACGCCGGTCCGCGGCGGTGGGCGGGCCGAGGTCTACACGTACCCGACGTCCGGCACGGAGCTGGACAACATCGCGGACATCCTCCGCCGCGCCCACCTGGAGGACGGCGTCCCCTGGGGCGACATGGCGGTCCTGGTACGCGCGGGCTCCCGCACCATCCCAGCGTTCCGGCGTGCCCTCACGGCCGCCGGGGTCCCCCTGGACATCGACGGCGACGACCTGCCCCTGCGGCACGAACCGGCGGTCGCGCCGCTGCTCACGGCGCTCAAGGCGGTCGCGACGGCGGAGGCGGAGACGGCCGAGACGGCGGAGCCCGAGGACACCGGCATCACGGAATCCCCCGAATCCGGGGAGGTCGCGCAAGCCCCGGACTCCACCGAGCCCGGCGAGGAGACGGAAACCCCGGACTCCACCGAGCCCGGCCAGGACACGGAAACCCCGGATCCCGTCGAGTGCGGTGCGGAGACCGGAACGCCCGGGTCACGTCCCGAGGGCTCGTGGCTCGACACCGAGACCGCTCTCACCCTGCTCACCTCCCCGCTCGCCGGTATGGACGCCGCCGACCTGCGACGGCTCGGCAGGGCCCTGCGCGAGGAGGAGCGCGCCGGCGGCAACCACGTACCGCCGCCCTCCGACGAACTGCTGGCCCGGGCGCTGTCCGAGCCGGAACGGCTGGTGGCGCACGACCCGGCGTACGCGCGGGGCGCCCAACGGCTCGGCGTGCTGCTGCGCAAGGCCCGGGAGCGGCTCGCGGGCGGCGGGACGGCGGAGGAGGCCCTCTGGGACCTGTGGGACGGCACACCCTGGCCGCAGCGGCTGGAGCGCTCCGCCCGGCGCGGCGGCGCCGCGGGCCGCAACGCCGACCGCGACCTCGACGCCGTGTGCGCGCTGTTCGCGACCGCCGCCCGCGCCGAGGAGCGCGTCGGAGGCCGCGGCGCCCTCAACTTCCTGGAGGAGATCGAGGCGCAGGACATCGCCGCGGACACGCTCACCCGCCGGGCCGTACGCCCCGACGCCGTCCGCCTGATGACCGCGCACCGCTCCAAGGGCCTGGAGTGGCGGCTCGTCGTCGTCGCCGGTGTCCAGGAGGGGCTGTGGCCCGACCTGCGTCGGCGGGGCTCCCTGCTGGAGGCCGACCGCATCGGACGTGACGGCCTCGCCGAACCGCTGACGCCCGGCGCGCTGCTCGCCGAGGAGCGCCGCCTGTTCTACGTGGCCGCCACGCGCGCGCGTGAACGCCTCGTCGTCACCGCGGTGAAGGCCCCGGCGGACGACGGGGACCAGCCTTCCCGCTTCCTCACCGAGCTCGGCGTCGAGCCCAGGGACGTGACCGGCCGCCCGCGCCGCCCACTGTCCGTGGCCGCCCTGGTGGCCGAACTGCGGGCGACCACCGTCGACCCGCGGGTCTCCGACACCCTGCGGGAGGCCGCGGCCCGCCGGCTGGCGAGGCTCGCCGCGCTCGGCGACGAGGACGGGCGCCCCCTGGTGCCGTCCGCACACCCCTACCGCTGGTGGGGCATGTACGAGCCGACCGAGAGCAAGGTGCCGCTGCGCGACCGCGACCACCCGGTGGTGCTCTCCGGGAGCGCCTTGGACCAGCTCGCCAACACCTGCGCCCTGCAGTGGTTCCTGGGCCGCGAGGTGAAGGCGGACGCACCCGCGACCGCCGCCCAGGGATTCGGCAACGTGGTGCACGTGCTCGCCGACGAGGTGGCCTCCGGGCACACGCCCGCCGACCTCGCCGTCCTCATGGAACGCCTCGACTCGGTGTGGAACGCGCTCGCGTTCGACGCGCCCTGGAAGTCGTCGCAGGAGAAGGAGCACGCGCGCGTGGCGCTCGAACGCTTCCTGCGGTGGCACGTCATGGACCGCACGGGGCGCAGGCCGGTGGCCAGTGAGCACGACTTCGACGTGACCCTGGAGGCGGGCTCCTACGAAGTGCGCATCCGGGGCTCCATGGACCGCGTCGAGACGGACACCGAAGGCCGCGCCTACGTGGTCGACTTCAAGACCGGCAAGCAGGCACCGACGGCGGCCGACGTCGCCCGTCACCCGCAGCTGGCGGTGTACCAGCTGGCCGTGAACCAGGGCGCCGTCGACGAGGTCTTCGACGGGGTGCGCCCGGAGCCGGGCGGCGCCGAACTCGTCCAGCTGCGCCAGGGCGCCGCCAAGAAGAACGGCGGGGAGACCTTCCCGAAGGTCCAGGCGCAGGAGCCGCTGACGGGGGAGTGGGTCGGCGACCTCCTCGCCACCGCCGCGGGCAAGGTCCTCGACGAACGGTTCACGCCGAGCACAGGACAGCACTGCACGCACTGCGCGTTCCGGGCGTCGTGCAGCGCCCGGCCGGAAGGGCGGCAGGTGATCGAGTGAGGCGTCCCTCGAACGGCCGACGTACGAGCGCCCCGCGCACCCCGGGGCGGCCGCCCGCCGACGTACGAGCGCCCCGCGGCGGCTGCCCGCCGACGGTCGGCGCGGCCCGAGTGACATACCGCACCTCGTGAGCTGACCAGCGCTTCTTCCGTCCCGTGCGCCGATGCGGTCTCCGCTGTCAGTGGGCGCCGCTAGCCTCTCTGACGTGCCAGTCCGTATCACCGACCCCGAGCAGCTCAAGGAGCTCCTGGGCATCCCGTTCACCCCGGAGCAGACGGCGTGCATCACCGCACCGCCCGCCCCGCAGGTGATCGTGGCCGGAGCCGGCTCGGGCAAGACCACGGTGATGGCGGCCCGCGTGGTGTGGCTCGTCGGCACCGGACAGGTCGCCCCGGAACAGGTGCTGGGCCTGACGTTCACGAACAAGGCGGCCGGTGAGCTGGCCGAGCGCGTCCGCAAGGCGCTGGTCAGGGCCGGCGTCACCGACCCCGACGTGATCGACCCGGACAACCCGCCGGGTGAGCCGGTCATCTCGACGTACCACGCGTTCGCCGGCCGGCTCTTGACCGACCACGGCCTGCGCATAGGGCTGGAACCGACGGCACGCCTCCTCGCCGACGCCACCCGCTACCAGCTCGCCGCGCGGGTGCTGCGGGAGGCCCCGGGCCCCTATCCCGCCCTGACCCGCTCCTTCCCCGACCTGGTCGGCGACCTCCTCACGCTCGACTCCGAACTGGCCGAGCACCTCGTGGGGATCGAGGACCTGCGGGCGTACGACGCCGAGCTGCTGCGCTCCCTGGAGGACGCCCGGCTCAGCAACGCCGACCTCCGCAAGGTGCCCGAGGCGGCCAGGGCCCGGCGTGAGCTCGCCGAGCTGGTGGGCCGCTACCGCGCGGCCAAGCGGGAGCGCGACCTGCTCGACTTCGGCGACCAGATCGCCCTCTCCGCGACCCTGGCCCGCACCCGCCCGGAGGTCGGCGCGATCCTGCGCGACGAGTTCCGCGTGGTGCTGCTCGACGAGTACCAGGACACGTCGGTGGCCCAGCGCGTCCTGCTAGCCGGACTGTTCGGCGCCGGCACGGGCCATCCGGTGACCGCGGTGGGCGACCCCTGCCAGGCGATCTACGGCTGGCGCGGCGCCTCCGTCGCCAACCTGGACGACTTCCCCGAACACTTCGCGCACGCCGACGGCCGCCCGGCGGCCCGCCAGTCGCTCAGTGAGAACCGCCGCAGCGGAGGCCGGCTCCTCGACCTCGCCAACGGCCTCGCGGAACCCCTGCGCGCGATGCACGCGGGCGTGGAGGCCCTGCGCCCCGCCCCCGGAGCCGAGCGCGACGGCACGGTCCGCTGCGCGCTGCTGCGCACCCACGCCGAGGAGATGGACTGGCTCGCCGACTCGATCGCCCACCTCGTACGCACCGGGAAGGCACCCGGCGAGATCGCCGTGCTGTGCCGCACGGCGACGGACTTCGCCGAGATCCAGGGCGCGCTCGTCGCCCGGGACATCCCGGTCGAGGTGGTCGGCCTCTCCGGCCTGCTGCACCTGCCCGAGGTGGCCGATCTCGTCGCGGTCTGCGAAGTCCTCCAGGACCCCGGGGCCAACGCCTCCCTCGTACGCCTGCTCACCGGACCGCGCTGGCGGATCGGCCCGCGCGACCTCGCGCTCCTGGGGCGGCGGGCCCGGCTGCTCGTGTCCCACGCGCGCGGGGACGACGACGACCCGGACCGCCGGCTCGCCGCCGCCGTCGAGGGGGTCGACCCCGCCGAGGTGATATCGCTCGCGGACGCCCTCGACACCTTCCTCGAGATGCCCTTCGGGGCCGAGGCCGAGGACGACGGGCTGCCGTTCTCGCCCGACGCCCGGGTGCGGTTCGCGCGTCTCGCCGCCGAACTGCGCGACCTGCGGCGCTCCCTGTCCGACCCCCTGATGGACGTCCTGCACCGGGTGCTCGCCGTCACCGGACTGGAGGTCGAGCTGTCGGCGTCCCCGCACGCGCTGGCCGCCCGCCGCAGGGAGACCCTCTCCAACTTCCTGGACGTCGCCGCCTCCTTCGCGGCCGGTGACGGGGAGGCGACCCTGCTGGCCTTCCTCGGCTTCCTGCGGACCGCCGCCCAGTACGAGAAGGGCCTCGACAACGCCCTCCCCGGCGGCGAGAACACCGTCAAGGTGCTCACCGCGCACAAGTCCAAGGGCCTGGAGTGGGACGTCGTCGCGGTGCCGGGACTGGTCACCGGGACCTTCCCCAGCACCCAGGGGCGCGAGAAGTGGACCGCCCAGGGGAAGGTCCTGCCGCACGAGCTGCGCGGCGACGCCGACACGCTGCCCGACATCGACTCCTGGGACGCCAGGGCCATGAAGGCCTTCCACGACGCCATGAAGGAGCACCAGCACACCGAGGAACTGCGGCTCGGCTACGTCACCTTCACCCGCCCCCGCTCCCTGCTGCTGGGCTCGGGCCACTGGTGGGGCCCCTCGCAGAAGCGCCCGCGCGGCCCCTCGGACTTCCTGCACGCCCTGTACGAGCACTGCGCGTCCGGCCACGGCGAGATCGAGGTCTGGGCGGACGAGCCGGCCGAGGACGAGGAGAACCCCGCCCTCCAGGAGGCCGCCGCCGATCACGCGTGGCCGCTGCCCCTGGACGACTTGGCGCTGGCTCGCCGGCGCGCCGCCGCGGAGACCGTGCTGGCGCACCTGGAGCGGCTCGCCTCCCATGACGAGACCCACCCGGGGGCGGGCCGGCCCGAGGCCCTCCACGACCCTTCCTCGCACGACGACCCGGACTGGCCGCCGCCACCGGACGACGAGGAGTTCCCCGACGACTCCTACGACGCCGACCCCTCCGAGGAGGCCGCCGCCGACTGGGACTCCTGGACGACGGACCGCCCCGCAGGCACGCCCCACGCGCGCGTGCCGCTTCCCGAGGAACACGAGCGGGAGCAGAAACCGACGGCGGGACCGTCCGGCGAGGACGACCGGCCCGTCATCCCGCACGCCCGTTCCCACCCCGACGACCTCGATCACGCGTCCGAGGCCGGGGGCGCGCCGCTCACCCCGGAGGAAGCCCGCACCCTCGCCTCCTGGGACCGCGACCTCGACGCTCTCACCGGCGAGCTCCTGCGGTCCCGCGCGAGCGTCACGGACGTACCCCTGCCCGCGTCCCTGACCGCCTCGCAGCTGCTGCGGCTGGCCGCCGACCCGGACGGCTTCGCCCAGGAGCTCGCCCGCCCCATGCCCCGCCCGCCCCAGCCCGCGGCCCGCCGCGGAACCCGCTTCCACGCCTGGGTCGAATCCCGCTTCGAGGCGCTGCGGCTGCCCATGCTGGAACCGGACGAGCTGCCGGGCAGCGAGGCCGAGATCGCCGACGAGCGCGACCTGGAGGCACTCAAGGAGGCCTTCGAGCGCAGCCCGTACGCGCACCGGACCCCGTACCGGGTGGAGTCCCCGTTCCAGCTGTCCGTCGCGGGACGCGTCGTGCGCGGCCGCATCGACGCCGTCTACCGCGAGGACGGAGCCGAGGGCACCACGTACGAGATCGTCGACTGGAAGACGAGCCGCACCCGCACCGCGGACCCGCTCCAGCTCGCCGTGTACCGACTGGCCTGGGCCGAGCAGCAGGGCGTCCCCCTCGCGTCCGTCCGGGCCACCTTCCTGTACGTGCGCAGTGGCGAGGTCGTCAACCTCGACGGGCTCCCCGACCGGGCGGCGCTCGAACGGCTGTTGCTGGAGGATCCCGCTGACGCCGACGGGGCTCCCGAGGATCCGCCGGACGAGGGTGTCGGCGGGGGCCGCTAGGCTCGTGGCCATGAGCAAGCCCGTTGACAGCGCTGTCAGCACCATCCGCACGTACATCGCCGCGCACCGCGCCGCCTTCCTCGACGACCTCGCGGAGTGGCTGCGGATCCCTTCGGTCTCGGCGCAGCCCGACCACGCCGCGGACGTGGCACGCAGCGCCGACTGGCTCGCCGCCAAGCTCAAGGAGACCGGCTTCCCGGTCAGCGAGGTGTGGGAGACGCCGGGCGCGCCCGCCGTCTTCGCCGAGTGGCCCGCCGACGACCCACAGGCGCCCACGGTCCTCGTCTACGGGCATCACGACGTGCAGCCCGCCGCCCGCGCGGACGGCTGGGACACCGAGCCGTTCGAACCGGTGATCCGGGGGAACCGCCTCCACGCGCGCGGGGCCGCCGACGACAAGGGGCAGGTGTTCTTCCACACACTCGGAGTCCGCGCCCACCTCGCCGCCACCGGTCGCACGGCCCCCGCGGTGCACCTGAAGATGCTCGTCGAGGGCGAGGAGGAGTCCGGCTCACCGCACTTCCGCGCTCTCGTGGAACAGCGCGCGGACCGGCTCGCCGCGGACGCGGTGATCGTCTCCGACACCGGCATGTGGTCCGAGGACACCCCGACGGTGTGCACGGGCATGCGTGGCCTGGCCGAGTGCGAGATCGAGCTGCACGGACCGGAGCAGGACATCCACTCCGGCTCCTTCGGCGGCGCCGTGCCGAACCCGGCCACCGCGGCCGCCCGCCTGGTCGCCGCCCTGCACGACGAGCACGCGCGCGTGGCCGTCCCCGGCTTCTACGAGGGCATCGTCGAACTCACCGACCGCGAGCGCGAACTCTTCGCCGAGCTGCCCTTCGACGAGCAGCGGTGGCTACGTACGGCCAGGTCCGCCGCGACCCACGGCGAGGCCGGGCACACCACCCTGGAGCGCATCTGGGCCCGCCCGACCGCCGAGGTGAACGGCATCGGCGGCGGCTACCGGGGCCCCGGCAGCAAGACGATCATCCCGTCCTCGGCCATGGTGAAGCTGTCCTTCCGGCTGGTCGCGGGACAGGACCCGGACCACATCGAGAAGGCGGTGCGCGCCTGGGCGGCCCATCAGCTGCCCGCGGGGATCCGGCACGAGATCACCTTCGGCGCGGCCACCCGGCCCTGCCTGACGCCGCTCGACCACCCCGCGCTGCAGTCCGTCGTACGCGCCATGGGCCGCGCCTTCGAGCAGCCGGTCCGCTTCACCCGCGAGGGCGGCTCGGGTCCCGCCGCCGACCTCCAGGAGGTGCTGGGGGCGCCGGTGCTCTTCCTGGGGATCTCCGTCCCGTCCGACGGCTGGCACGCGCCGAACGAGAAGGTGGAGCTCGACCTCCTGATGAAGGGCGTCGAGACCACCGCCCACCTCTGGGGCGACCTGGCCGAGAACTGGGGCGAGGCACACTGAAGAAGGCCGGCCGCACGCCGAAGAACGACCTCCGCACCCGTCCCGCCGCACCGCCAGCCGAAACAACCTTTCCATCGGGGGAGTTGGAAGCACCCGTGACCACCTGGACCGACCACAGCGCCGACCGTCCCATCTCGCTCACCGCCCCGAGCGGCATCGACCGGGCCGCCCACCACCGGCTCGACGAGGCCTGGCTCGCGGCGGCGTGGAGCCACCCCACCACCCGCGTCTTCGTGGTCTCCGGCGGTCAGGTCCTCATCGACGAGGCGGCGGACGGCACCACCGAACTCGTCATGACCCCGTCCTTCGAGGCCCCGCTGACCGAGGCGCACCGCTACTTCCTCGGCACCGACGACGACGGCGTGAGCTACTTCGCCCTGCAGAAGGACGCGTTGCCGGGGCGCATCGACCAGTCCGCCCGCCCGGCCGGCCTGCGGGAGGCGGGGCTGCTCCTGTCCCCGCGCGACGCGGGACTGATGGTGCACGCGGTCGCCCTGGAGAACTGGCAGCGGCTGCACCGCTTCTGCTCGCGCTGCGGCGAGCGCACGGTCATCGCGGCCGCCGGCCACATCCGCCGCTGCCCGGCCTGCGGAGCCGAGCACTACCCCCGTACCGACCCGGCCGTGATCATGGCGGTCACGGACGACGACGACCGCATCCTGCTGGGCCGCCAGGTGCACTGGCCCGAGGGTCGCTTCTCCACGCTCGCGGGCTTCGTCGAACCGGGCGAGTCCATCGAGACGTCGGTGCGCCGCGAGGTCTTCGAGGAGGCCGGGATCACGGTCGGCGAGGTCGAGTACGTCGCCAGCCAGCCCTGGCCCTTCCCCTCCAGCCTCATGCTGGGCTTCATGGCCCGCGCCACGTCGTCGGAGATCGACGTCGACGGCGAGGAGATCGAGGAGGCGCGCTGGTTCTCCCGCGAGGACCTGCGGGCCGCTTTCGAGTCCGGCGAGGTGCTGCCCCCGTACGGCATCTCCATCGCGGCCCGGCTGATCGAGCTCTGGTACGGCAAGCCCCTGCCGCGTCCGTGAGGTCACGCCCCTGACGGGCGCCGGGCCGCGCGCGGACGACGTGCGACCGGTCTCAGGGACGGCAACGCGAAGGCCGGGCACCCATGGGGTGCCCGGCCTTCGCGATCGTCACGCTCACGCCGCGGCCGACGGCCGCGTGCCGACGACGTCCCGCGCTACGCGCCGATCTTCTGCTTGACCTGGGCCAGCGAGGGGTTCGTGAGCGTCGACCCGTCCGGGAAGAGGACGGTCGGAACCGTCTGGTTTCCGCCATTCGCCTTCTCCACGAACGCGGCGGAATCCGGGTCCTGCTCGATGTTGATCTCGTTGTACGTGATGCCCTCCCGGTCCATCTGGCTCTTGAGCCGGCGGCAGTAGCCGCACCACGTGGTGCTGTACATCGTCACAGTGCCCGGCATGTCTGTTGTGCTCCTTCGCGGCAGAGGGTGCGTGTTCGCAGTCAGTGGAACGTACGTGACCGGGCCGCCATTCCCGCGGGCGGGCCGGCGCACGGCCCGGGTCCGGCGCCGGTCCGGTGCCGAGTCCTGCGATGTGACGGCTGTGACGCCTGCCGCATTGGTACGACAAGTGGTGCCCCCCTGTGGACAACCGGCTCACCCGTCTCCCGCGACCTGGCAGCATGGCGGTGTGACAGCAGCAACGCACTCCACCCTCTTCCCTCAGGTACCGGACACGGCCGACGCGGTGCTCGACGGGCTCGACCCCGAGCAGCGCGAGGTCGCGACCGCCCTGCACGGTCCGGTGTGCGTGCTGGCCGGAGCCGGCACGGGCAAGACGCGGGCGATCACCCACCGCATCGCCTACGGAGTACGCGCCGGGATCCTCCAGCCCTCCAGCGTGCTGGCCGTCACGTTCACCAACCGTGCCGCGGGCGAGATGCGCGGCCGCCTCAGGCAGCTCGGCGCCTCCGGTGTCCAGGCCCGCACCTTCCACTCCGCCGCCCTGCGCCAGCTCCAGTACTTCTGGCCGAAAGCAGTCGGTGGCAGCATGCCCCGCATCATCGACCGCAAGATCCAGATCGTCGCGGACGCGGCGGCCGCCTGCCGCATCAGGCTCGACCGGGGCGAGCTGCGCGACGTGACCGCCGAGATCGAGTGGTCCAAGGTCACCCAGACCGTCCCCGGCGACTACGCGGCCGCCGCCGCCAAGACGGGCCGCGAGACCCCCCGCGACCCGGCCGAGATCGCCCAGCTCTACTCGACGTACGAGGACCTCAAGCGCGACCGCGCGGTCATCGACTTCGAGGACGTCCTGCTGCTGACCGTGGCCGTGCTGCAGGACCGGCACGACATCGCCGAGCAGGTCCGCTCCCAGTACCAGCACTTCGTCGTCGACGAGTACCAGGACGTCAGCCCGCTCCAGCAGCGCCTCCTGGAGCTGTGGCTCGGGGAGCGCGACAGCCTCTGCGTCGTCGGCGACGCCAGCCAGACGATCTACTCGTTCACCGGTGCAACCCCCGACCACCTGCTCGACTTCCGCACCCGCCACCCCGGGGCCACCGTCGTCAAGCTCGTCCGCGACTACCGCTCCTCGCCCCAGGTCGTCCACCTCGCCAACGGGCTGCTCGCCCAGGCCCGCGGCCGGGCCGCCGACCACCGACTGGAGCTGGTCTCCCAGCGCGGCCCCGGCCCAGAACCCGTCTACACCGAGTACACGGACGAGCCCGCCGAGGCCGAGGGCGCGGCCCGCCGCATCCGCGACCTGATCGCCTCCGGAGTCCCGGCCGCGGAGATCGCGGTCCTCTTCCGCACGAACTCGCAGTCCGAGATCTACGAACAGGCCCTCGCCGACGCCGGGGTGCCCTACCAACTGCGCGGAGCCGAGCGATTCTTCGACCGCCCGGAGGTGCGCAAGGCCGGCGTCGCCCTGCGCGGCGCGGCCCGCTTCGGCGGCAACGACTCCCTCCTGGACGACGTGGTCGACCTGCCCTCGCAGGTCCGCGCGGTCCTCTCCGGCGAGGGCTGGACCACCCAGCCGCCCGCCGGTTCGGGAGCGGTCCGGGAGCGCTGGGAGTCGCTGGCCGCCCTGGTGAACCTCGCGCAGGACTTCGCGGCGGCCAAACCGGACGCCACCCTGGGCGACCTGGTGGCGGAGCTGGACGAACGCGCCGGTGCCCAGCACGCGCCGACCGTCCAGGGCGTCACGCTCGCCTCGCTGCACTCCGCCAAGGGCCTGGAGTGGGACGTCGTCTTCCTGGTCGGGGTCGCCGAGGGCATGATGCCGATCACCTACGCAAAGACGGACGAGCAGATCGAGGAGGAGCGCCGGCTCCTCTACGTCGGCGTCACCCGGGCCAGAGAGCACCTGTTCCTCTCCTGGGCGCTGTCCCGCTCGCCCGGCGGCCGGGCCAGCCGCCGTCCCAGCCGCTTCCTCGACGGGCTGCGCCCCGGCTCCGTCGCCACGGCGGGCCGCGCGGGAGCGGTCGGCGCCGGCGGGATAGAGCGGGGGATCGGGAGAGCGGGCGGCAGCGCCGTGCGGCGCACCAGCCGGACACCGGCCCGCTGCCGGGTCTGCGGACGCACGCTCACCGACGCGGGCGAGATGAAACTGATGCGCTGCGAGGACTGCCCCTCCGACATGGACGAGGGGCTCTACGAGCGGCTGCGGGAGTGGCGCGCGGTGCAGGCGCAGCGCAGTGGGCAGCCCGCGTTCTGCGTCTTCACCGACAAGACACTGATGGCCATCGCGGAGTCCGTGCCCGACGACGAGCGCGAGCTGGCGCGGATCCCGGGGGTCGGAGTACGCAAGCTGAACCGTTTCGGAGCCGATGTTCTGGCCATCTGCGCAGGTCGCGAGCCCGGCGGGGACGACGACGTCGACTGATTCAAACTCGTCGAAAAAATAGTTTGCGCATGCCCCAGCGATCCCCATAGGTTCTTAACACGGAAACGGCGGCCTTCTCCGAGGCCCTGGTTTCGTGATGTACTTAACAACCGTCGGACCGGTTCACCCCGGTCCCCATAGACGCCGAGAGGAGGCGATTCCAGTGATCAGCATCAACTTCAGCTCCACCAGCACCGTCAAAATGACCGATCCCTCGGTCGCCTCTGTCTGCACGCTCGGCGTCTCCATCCTGGGCACCGGTCTGTCCGGCATCTCCGCCGTCCGTCCGGCGTCCAGTGTGGCTCTCGCGGGTCTTCCCGTTCGTGAGCGCAATGAGCGACCGATCCAGGCACTGGAAGCAGTAGCGGCACAGGTGCGGACCTATGCCTTTGCGGCGGCCGGTGCCGGATCCCTGGAGCAGACGAAGCAGCACCACACGATGTGGGCCTTCCGTGGGCCTGAACCCTGGAGTGATCCAGCCTGATTCTCGATCAGGCCGGCGCCTTCAGGGCCGCGGAACCCCACCCGGGATCCGCGGCCCTTCTGTTTGTCCCCGACCGGGGACAGCCGGAGCGAAGGGGCCTCGGGACAAGAAAACCCGGTACCAAGCCGCCAACCGGCCAACCGGCCGGCACGACCAGACGAGGAAAACAAACCGTGCAACTCGAAGCGCACGCCCCGTCCGTACCGCCTTCCGAGACGATCCCCCCGCCCGGCCTCACGGAGGACTCCACCTTGACTCCGCTCACCGCGCTCACCGCGCTCACCGCGCTCGACGACGCCATCGAGAACCTCGGCGTACCCGTCCCCTGCCGCTCGTACGACCCGGAGGTCTTCTTCGCGGAGTCGCCGGCCGATGTCGAGTACGCCAAGTCCCTCTGCCGCACCTGCCCGTTGGTCGAGGCCTGCCTCGCCGGCGCCAAGGAGCGGCGCGAGCCCTGGGGCGTCTGGGGTGGCGAGCTCTTCGTGCAGGGGGTCGTCGTGGCCCGCAAGCGGCCGCGTGGCCGTCCGCGCAAGAACCCGGTCACAGCATGAACACCGCAGGAACGATCGACCGCCCCCTCACGAACGACCCCAAGAAGCAGGCCCCGATGAAGCCGTCCACCACCGAGCCCGTCGGCTCCGCGATCCCAGACTTCTCCACCACCGGTGCGAACGACTCGCGCCAGAACAGGACCCGCGAGATGCAACTCATCCCAGAAGCCATGGCTCGTGCGCATATGCACGACCGCCTGCACGAAGCCGAGCGGGAACGACAGGCCGTGCGCCTGGCCACCGCCCGGCGGATGCAGCGCCGTGCCGAGCGCGCCTCGATGCGTGCTCGCCGGGCGCTGGCCATGGCCGTCATGCAGTGACCGTAAGCGGTCACGAGAAGTAGACGAGATGTCAGAGCGGGGGCCGGTCCGAACGGACCGGCCCCCGCGGTGCGTTGTGGGCGCCGGGCCGCTCGGTGCGGCGCTATCGTCGCCGGGTGACGAGCCTTCCCGGGGACAACGACGACAACGGCTCCACGCCGCGGAACGACCCGGCCGAGCCCCCGCGCGTCGTGTGCGCCCGCTGCGGCACCTCCGCCGAAGAACCACCGGTCACCTGGACCTGCTCCGTGGAGAACGGCGCCCGCCACTACTTCTGCGAGGCGTGCGCCCGGGCCAACCTCAGGGCGATCGAGGGCCGCCTCGACTCGGCCTGGTGGTAGGCCCGATCACGCTTCGGCGGCGGACTCCTCCTCCAGCAGCTCCTCCATCGGGTCCTCCTCTGCGAGGAAGCCGGGCAGCCACTCCTCCAGTTCGTCCCGCAGCCGCACCGTCGCACCCAGCTGGCACAGCACACCGATGGTGCTGAGGGTGACCCGGTGGATCAGCAGGTAGGACGGCGGCAGATTGAGCTGCCGTCCGAGCTGGTGGGCGGGGGAGCGGGGGTCGGCGATGCGTGCGGCCTGGCTGCGCATCCAGCCGCGGGTGAAGGTGAACTCGTCGGCCTGGGCCGGTTCGATGATCGGGAGCAGGTAGTCCAGGACCGCGTCCGGCTCCAGCTCTATCGACTCCTTGACGAAACCCTCCTCGCAGAGAAGTCCGTAGACCGCCTCCGCCTCTCCTTCGAGGGTCATGCGCAGCGAGCTGCCGATGGTGCTGGGCAGGCCGCCCGGCAGCCGGTCCACCGTGCCGAAGTCCAGGACGCCGAGACGCCAGCCCTTCTCCTCGTCCGGCAGGAGACGGAAGTTGCCCGGGTGCGGGTCGGCGTGCAGCAGACCGGTGCGGGCGGGACCCGAGAACAGGAAACGGGCCAGCAGCTGGCCCGCCCGGTCACGCTGCTCCCGGGTGCCGTCGGCGATCACCTCCGAGAGAGGCGTCCCGTCGATCCACTCCGTCACCAGCACCTGGTCGCTCTGGTGGACGACGGCGGGGACCACCACGTCCGGGTCGTCCGCGAACTCCTCCGCGTGCGCCGCCTGGGCCTGGGCCTCCAGCCCGTAGTCGAGCTCCTCGGAGACCCGGTCGCGCAGCTCGGTGATCAGCGGCTTGATGTCCATGCCGGGGATGAGCGGACCCAGGAGACGGGCGAAGCGGCTGAGCTGGGTCAGGTCGGAGAGCAGCGCCTCGCCCGCGCCGGGGTACTGGACCTTGACCGCGACCTCGCGCCCGTCGTGCCACACGGCCCGGTGCACCTGGCCGATCGAGGCCGCCGCGGAGGGCCTGTCCTCGAACTCCTGGAAGAGCTCCCGCCAGTCCTCGCCGAGCCGCTCCTCCAGCACGGTGTGCACGGTCCGCGTCGGCATGGGAGGCGCGGCCTCCTGGAGCTTCGTCAGCGCCGCACGATAGGGGCCCGCGACCTCCTCGGGCAGCGCGGACTCGAAGACGGACAGGGCCTGCCCGAACTTCATCGCACCGCCCTTGAGCTCGCCGAGCACCTTGAACAGCTGCTCCGCCGTGCGCTGCTGGAGTTCGCGGCCCACGATCTCCGCCGACTTCCCGCCGATGCGTTTGCCGAGCCCCCACGTCGCCCGCCCGGCGAAGCCGAGCGGGAGCGCCGCGAGCTTGGCGGTCCGGGTGACCGCCTTGCGGGGAAGATCAGACATGCGCCCTCCAAGTCCCAGACAGCCGCGCGGCGTGTGCCTCGTGGCGTGACCCCGTCGGCGGCTGTTGCTCCGCCATTGTCTCGTGCGGTTCCCCGTCCCCGGGGGTGTGTTCTTCCTTACCTCTCTCCGCCGCCCCGCACGGGCACGTGGGGTGGGGCCAC
Organism: Streptomyces sp. NPDC028308; assembly: GCF_055565855.1. Classification (NCBI taxonomy): domain Bacteria; kingdom Bacillati; phylum Actinomycetota; class Actinomycetes; order Kitasatosporales; family Streptomycetaceae; genus Streptomyces; species Streptomyces sp. NPDC028308. The sequence continues at coordinate 122,569 of NZ_JBVHTO010000013.1, read as the reverse complement.
ACAGGCCGGGCGTGCCAGGTCGGTTCCGGCACGGACGCCTCCCAGCGGATCCCGGTGCCTGCGGGCGCCGTGGCGTCGAGGAAGGCGAGCGCGTGGCTCGCGGCCAGCCCGGCGACAGCGGCCGCCAGGGCGAGATCGCAGGCCTGGACGTGGCGAACGCCACCCGAGCGCCACTGGGCGATCAGCCGCGGCCAGGTCTCGTCCCGGTCGGCGCGTGCCTGGTCCAGACAGCCCGCGCATCCGGTCTCGCCGGGCAGGACCAGGGGGCCGACCACACCCGTCCCCTCCACTACTCCCGCGTACAGGTGCGGCGTCCCGGAGGCGATGAGCTGGTCGGCGGCGGCCGGGTCGGGTGCGTGGACCGCCAGTCCGTCCCGGGGCGCGAGGATCACCAGCGACCAGCCGGACTCGTCCGGGAGGAGGTGCGCCCGTCCTTCCGGGAAGGTCGGCTCCGCGGGAGGCGGCGTCTGCTCATCCGGTGAGCCCGGTGAGCCCGGTGAGCCCGGTGAATCCGGTGCGGGTGCCCGTCTGCGGCGGGGTGGCCGGTCGGGGGCGGCGAGCCGCACAGCCCGCCGGGCGGCCTCCTCCCTGCGCTCGCCGATGGACTCGGCGGGCAGACCGCCCGGAGCGACATCGCCTGGCTCCACCCGGCCGCCGTCCCGGACGTCGACCTCGCCCACGCCCGCGCCCGCCAGCAGCGAGGCGAGCACGACACCCACCCGACCCGCTCCGCGCACCTGCACCCGCAGGGAGCGGCGGGCGGCCAGGCGCTCGATCGCCTCGCCCGGACCGGGAGCGACCAGCGACAGCGAGGCGAAGTCCGGGCGGAGCCGGTCCAATAAAGCCTTCCTCCCGCGCAGGGCGTCGGCGGCCGGCCCGCCACCGGTCGCGTCGTCCAGCAGTCCGGCGCCGGCGAGGCGCTCGACGAGGCCGTCCACATGGCCGTCCGGCAGACCCATCCGGCGTCCCTCGTCCCGCAGCAGCGGCAGCCCGCGGGTCCCGTCGAGCAGCGTCAGGAAGCTGCCCGTGGCCGTGTCCATCGGGCCCAGCACTATGGCGTGCGCCGGGGCCATGCCGAACTGCACGGTGTTGAGATCCCGCCAGCCGCGCCGCAGCGCGGGTTTCACCATCGGATGCATGACCGGCCCCCGTAGCCCTCGGATCGTCCCGTGTGCCGGCGGGCCGCGGTCCAGCTCCGCCGACGACCGCCAGCATGCCCGCCCGGGCCGCCACCGCGCCGAAAGTTGTCCACAGGCTGCCGCATTCGTCGTACGAATCCAGCGCACGGAGTGCGGATCGCCACGGAACCGTCCCGGAGGCGGGACTTTCACCATGTGCAACGGGTAACGTCGGGGCGTGCCCGCCGACCCACTGCACCGCGCCGGAAAGCCACAGCGCAGCACGACGAGCCTGCCGCCAGGCGGCTCGGGGGCGAGCGCGATCGAGGTCCGCAGGAGTGCCCGACGGCGCAGGACGGTCTCCGCGTACCGCGAGGGCGATCGCACCGTTGTGCTCATCCCCGCCCGGATGTCCGAGGCGGAGGAGCAGCGCTGGGTGAGCGTCATGCTCGACAAGCTGGCCGCCCAGGAGAGCAAGCGCAGGCTCGGCGACAGGGAGCTGTCCGAGCGCGCGGCCCGGCTCTCCGACCTGTACTTCGACGGCCGGGCCCGTCCCACCTCGGTCCGCTGGGTCACCAACCAGAACACGCGCTGGGGCTCGTGCACCCCGTCCGAGGGCAGCATCCGGCTGTCGCACCGGCTGCAGGGCATGCCGGAGTACGTCGTCGACTACGTCCTCGTCCACGAACTGGCGCACCTGCTCGTACCCGGACACGGCCCCCGTTTCTGGCGGCTCCTGGAGGCCTATCCGCGCACCGAGCGTGCCCGCGGCTACCTCGAAGGGGTGGCCGCCGCGGACCGCCTGCCCCACCAGCCCGCCGACGCCGAGGACTGAGAGCGGCCCGACGCGCGCGGGGCAGGGATTGTGTACCGGGTCTGTACCGGCTTCGTCCGCTCCCGGAATTTGCCGTTAGCCTGACGCGACGCACTCGCATTCGGGATGGGGGACGGTCGTTACGCATGGCCAGGGAATTCCAACGCGGCCACAAGGCCAAGATCAGTGACCTCACCGCGGGCACCGATCTGTACGTAGGCGTGCAGATCACCGGCCCCGGGCTGACCTTCGACATCAGCTGCTTCGGCCTCGACGCCGACGAACGGCTGTCCGACGACCGGTACTTCGTCTTCTTCAACCAGCCGAAGTCCCCCGAGGAGTCCGTCCAGCTCCTGGGCGCCCAGGCGGGTGACACGGAGTCCTTCCGCGTCACCCTCGACAGGATCCCGCCGCAGATCCACAAGCTGTCGTTCACAGCGACGATCGACGGCGCCGGGCAGATGTCGCAGATCGCTCCCGGATACCTCCGTATCGTCGCGGGCGGCGAGGAGGTCGCCCGGTACGCGTTCAGCGGGGCGGAGTTCTCGACGGAACGCGCCGTCATGCTGGGCGACTTCTACCTGAAGGACGTGTGGCGTTTCGCCGCCGTCGGACAGGGCTTCGACGGCGGGCTCGACGCGCTGCTGAAGAACTTCGGCGGCGAGGTCGCCGAGGAGACACCCGTGGCCCCGCAGCCGCAGGCCGGCGCCTCCCCGTCCTTCGCGCCGCCCGCCCAGTCCTCCGCGCCGCCCGCCTTCGGCGCCCCGGCCCCCGCGCCGCAGGGCTTCACGCCGCCTCCGGGCGCGACTCCGCCGCCGGCACCGGCGCCCGCGGTGCACGCCGCGCCCACGATCATCGCGCCGCTGACCCCGCCGGGCGCGGGCACCGTACCGCCGCCCGGACCCGCGCCGTACGCGCAGCCGCCGGGCCAGCCCGGCCCGCCGCCCGGCTACGGACAGCAGCCTCCCGGGCAGGGCGCCCCCATGCCGCCCGGCTACGGGCAGCCCCCGGGCGCGCCCCCCGGCTACGGACAGCCGGGCCCGCCTCCGGGCTACGGGCAGCAGCCTCCGTACGGCCAGGTCCCCGGCCAGGCCGCGCCCTCGCCCTACGGTGCCCCCCAGGGCGCCCCGCAGGGCGGCGCCGGTGTGGCCGCCGCGCTCCAGGCGTACAAGGAGACGCCCACCGGCCAGCGGTGGACCCAGCAGAACAAGAAGCTGGTCCGCGTCGACCTCGGCGCCGGCGGCGACCAGGCGGTCCTCGCCCGGCAGGGCAGCATGGTGCTCTACCAGGGCAAGGTCGACTTCACCTACAAGGGAGCGGGCTTCGCCGGCCGGATCGTGGGCAACGCGACCGGCCAGGAGATGCAGCTGATGCGCTGTTCCGGCCGGGGCCAGGTGTTCCTCGCCGACAACTCGACGATGCTGCACCCCATCGAACTCCAGGGCGACGGCATCTGCGTCTCCGCGGAGAACGTCCTCGCCTTCGACGAGACGCTCCAGTACGAGGTGCGGCGGATCGAGGGGCACGGCATCCCGGGTGGGGCCCTGTTCACGATGCAGTTCCAGGGGACCGGCACGATCGTGGTGAAGACCCACGGCGCTCCCGTCGTACTGCCGGTCACGCCCACCACGTTCGCCGACTGCAACGCCGTCGTGGCGTGGTCCTCGGCGTCCCAGGTGATCGTCTCCAGCCAGGTGCGGATGCGTCGCAACGCCTACCCGGGCGACACCGGCGAGAGCGTGAACCTGCAGTTCCGGGGCGCTCCCGGCAATTTCATCGTCGTCCAGCCGTACGAGGTCTGAGGGAGCCCGTCATGAATCAGCCGTTCGCGGGCTTCGCCCCGGCACCCGTCACCGCCCGCATGGAGAACCACGGCAATCACATGCTGAAGGTCGCCATGCAGACCGGAAACGACCTCTTCGCGCGCGTGGGCTCGATGGTCGCCTACGAAGGGTTCGTCCAGTACGAGCCCAACCCGCCGGCCGTGCGCCAGATCGCGCGCGACTGGATGACCGGTGAGGGCGCGCCCCTCATGAAGTGCACCGGTGACGGTCTGCTGTATCTCGCCGACTACGGCGCGAACGTGGTCGTCATCAACCTCAACGGGGACGCGATCTCCGTCAACGCCACCAACCTGCTCGCCTTCGATGCGCACCTCACCTGGGGCGTCGAGCGCGTCAAGGGGCTCGCCAAGTTCGCCGGGCAGGGTCTGTGGAACACCAAGATCTCCGGCCAGGGCTGGGTGGCGCTGACCTCCCGCGGCAAGCCGATCGTCGTGGACTGCGGCGGCGGCGAGGACGAGACGTACGTGGACCCGGACGCGCTCGTCGCCTGGTCCCCGAACCTCAAGGTCAAGGGCAAGCGCAGCTTCAAGGCGCAGTCCCTGATCGGCCGGGGCAGCGGCGAGGCGTACCAGATGGCGTTCTCCGGGCAGGGCATCGTCGTCGTCCAGCCCAGCGAGGACAGCACCGACCGCCTCCGGATCCGGGGCTGAGGGGGAACAGGACACCATGCAGAGCCCGCTTTTCGGCTACAACGAACAGCAGTCCCAGGACCGCTACAGCCTGCAGAACTCGCAGATGCTGCGGGTCTCCCTTGAGGGGCACGACGACATCCTGGCCCGCAAGGGCACGATGGTCGCCTACCAGGGACTCGTCGAGTTCGACGCCGAGTACCAGAACAACGGGCAGCGGCGGTCGCGCGCGATGACCGGCGAGGGCCTGGACCTGATGCGCTGCCACGGACAGGGGACGGTCTACCTGGCCAACCTGGCCCAGCACGTGCACGTGGTCGACGTCGACCAGGACGGCCTCACGGTCGACAGCAGCTACGTCCTGGCGATGGACTCGGCGCTGCACCACGAGGTGATCGCCGTGGACAGCCAGTACGGCATCTCGGGGTCCGGCAAGTACCAGCTCAACATCACGGGCCGGGGCAAGGTCGCCCTGATGACGTCCGGGATGCCGCTGATGATGCAGGTCACGCCGGACAAGTACGTCAACTGCGACGCGGACGCGATCGTCGCCTGGTCGACCGCCCTCCGGGTGCAGATGCAGGCGCAGACGCACTCCTCCGGGGTGTGGCGGCGCCGTGGCAGCACCGGCGAGGGCTGGGAGCTCAGCTTCATGGGCCAGGGGTACATCCTCGTCCAGCCGAGCGAGCTGCTGCCGCCGCAGAACGCCCAGATCGGACAGGGCGTGCGCGCGCAGTACGGCATGGGACAGCACGGCGCCCACGCGCAGAACCAGGGCAACGCCTGGAGCTAGCCGCGGGCGCAGCCTCCCGGGAGGTATGGGTAAGGGGCGGTCGCCGCGGCGACCGCCCCTTACCCGTCCGTCGGGACGCAGCCGCTCAGAGCCGGGCCCGGGCGGCCTCCAGCAGCCGGACGACCGACGCGTCGGCCACTCCCGCGACCTCGTCGTACGCGAACCAGCGCAGGTCCAGCGACTCGTCACTGATCTCGTGCACCGCCCCCGGCTGCGCCAGCACCGCGTACTGGACGTCCAGATGCCAGTGGCACGGCGCCGGGATCGCGTGCCGGTCCAGGCGCACCGGGCCGCCGGGCACCAGGGTCAGGCCCGCGATGCCCGATTCCTCCGTGGCCTCGCGCAGGGCGGCCGCCGCCAGCGTGGCGTCGCCGGGCTCGCAGTGACCGCCCATCTGGAGCCACATGCGCAGCTTGCGGTGGAGGGTCAGGAGCACCCGGCCCCGCTCGGGGTCGACCACCAGGGCGCTCGCCGTGAGGTGCCCCGCCGTACAGGCCTTCCACAGGCCGTCCGGATGCGCCGCGAGATGGTCCAGATAGACCTGGCGCAGCTCTTCCTGGTCCCCGTACTCCTTCAGTACGAGGACCGCGTCGTCGTGGAGCGTCACTCGGTGCCGTCGCCCTTGCCGTCGTCCTTGGTGTCCTTGGTGTCCTCGGTGTCCTTGCCCCGGGTCTCGCCGGTCTCGTCCTTCTTCAGGTTCTGCCGTCCGCCGGGACCGCCCGCCGCCTCACCGAGCATCTTGTCGAGCTCGGAGAAGTCCAGCTGCTCGCGGTGCACGAAGCCGTCCGGGTCGTCCAGGTCGGACGAGGTGGGCAGCATGTCCGGGTGCGCCCACAGGCCGTCGCGGCCGTCGACCCCGCGCGCGTCCGTGAGGGACGCCCACAGGCGCGAGGCGTCCCGCAGCCGGCGCGGGCGCAGCTCCAGGCCGATCAGGGTCGCGAACGTCTGCTCGGCCGGACCGCCCGAGGCACGGCGGCGGCGCAGCGTCTCACGCAGCGCGTCGGCCGAGGACAGCCGCGGCTTGGCCGCGGCGTGCACGACCGCGTCGACCCAGCCCTCGACCAGCGCGAGCGCCGTCTCCAGACGGGCGAGCGCGGCCTTCTGCTCCGGGGTGTCCTCCGGCTGGAACATGCCCTGCTGGAGCGCGTCCTGGAGCTGCTCGGGGTTCTGCGGGTCGAACTGGCCGACCACGTCCTCCAGCTTGGCGGTGTCGACCTTGATCCCGCGCGCGTAGCCCTCGACGGCACCGAAGAGGTGCGAGCGCAGCCACGGCACGTGCGTGAAGAGCCGCTGGTGGGCCGCCTCCCGCAGGGCGAGATAGAGCCGTACCTCGTCCTGGGGGACGCCCAGGTCCTTGCCGAACACCTCGATGTTCAGCGGGAGCAGCGCGGCCTTGCCGGCGGGACCGAGCGGGAGGCCGATGTCGGTGGAGCCGACGACCTCGCCCGCGAGCACGCCCACGGCCTGCCCGATCTGCGTGCCGAACATGGCGCCGCCCATGGACCGCATCATGCCGATCAGCGGGCCCGCCATGGCCTGCATCTCCTCGGGCAGCACGTCGCCCATGGCCGCGCCGACACGCTCGGCGACCGGATCGACGAGCTCCTTCCACACCGGAAGGGTCGCCTCGACCCACTCCGCGCGGCTCCAGGCCACGGCGGAGCCGGCGCCGGACGGCAGGGACGTCGCGTCGTCCAGCCAGAGATCGGCCAGACGGACGGCCTCCTGCACCGCCGTGCGCTCGGCGGGGCCCACGCTCGCGTCCTTGGTGCCCTCCGACGTGCCCTGGGAGACCGTCTGGCGGGCGATCTGCTTGGCCATGTCCCAGTTCACCGGGCCGCCCTCGTACGAGAGCATCTGGCCCAGCTGCTGGAACGCGGCGCCCAGGTCGTTGGGGTTCAGGGAACCGAACATCGCGGCGAGCGGATTGTCGGCGCCGGGACCGCCGGCTCCGGGAAACCCGAAGCCGAACGGGTTGGCCGGTCCCTGACCACCGCCGCTCTCCTGGTCCTTCTTCTTGCCCTCGTCGCCGTTCTCCGGCTCCTCCGGCGGAAGGCCGAATCCGAATGGGGTGTCACTCACGGGATTCCTCGGCTGGTAAGGCCGCCGGTTCTTTCCGACGGCGGCTGCCCGACAACACCACCCAGCGTAGACACCAAGGGCCGATCGGGCCTCGGTGCTTCGCCGACTCTCCGCCTGCGGCAGGATGGATGCCACCTGGTACGCACGCGTCACGCGCGTTCGTTACTGAAGACAACCGCTGGAGACGCCCGGTGAGTTCCCCAGATCCGCAGGTTCGCGCAGCGCGAAACCCCTCAACCAGCCCGGCCGCCCGCGGGCCCGTCGTCGCCGTCACCGGCGCGGCGTCCGGCGTGGGCGCGCTGCTCACCGAGCGGCTGGCCGCCAGCGAGGAGATCAAGCAGGTCATCGCCATCGACGAGCGGCGCGGCGAGTGCGCCGGGGCGCAGTGGCAGATCCTCGACGTGCGGGACCCGGCCATCGCCGAGAAGCTGCGCGGCGCCGACGTCGTCGTGCACCTGGCGCTGGACCTGGACCTGGAGAGCGACCCGGCGGCCCGCACGGCCTACAACGTCCGGGGCACGCAGACGGTGCTGACGGCCGCCGCGGCCGCCGGGGTCCACCGGGTGGTGCTGTGCACCTCGTCGATGGTCTACGGGGCGCTGCCCGACAACGAGCTGCCGCTCTCGGAGGACGCAGAACTGCGGGCGACCGCCGAGGCCACGGGCGTCGGGGACCTCCTGGAGGTCGAGCGGCTCGCGCGGCGCGCGCCTCGCGCCCATCCGGGCCTCAACGTCACCGTCGTCCGGCCCGCGGTGCTGGTCGGCGGCACGGACACGGCGCTGACCAGGTACTTCGAGTCGCCGCGGCTGCTGGTGGTGGCCGGCTCGCGGCCCGCCTGGCAGTTCTGCCACGTCGAGGACCTGTGCAGCGCCCTGGAGTACGCCGTCCTGGAGAAGGTCGACGGCGAGCTGGTCGTCGGCTGCGACGGGTGGCTGGAGCAGGAGGAGGTCGAGGAGCTCAGCGGCATCCGGCGGATGGAACTGCCGTCCGCGGTGGCGCTCGGCGCGGCCGCCCGGCTGCACCGGATCGGGCTGACGCCTTCGCCGGCCGGTGACCTGGCGTACACGATGTACCCCTGGGTGGTCAGCGGGAACAAGCTGCACGACGCCGGGTGGCGGCCCCGGTGGACCAACGAGGAGGTCATGGCTGAGCTGCTGGAGGAGGTCGCCGGGCGGCACACGGTGGCCGGGCGGCGGCTCGGGCGCAAGGACGCCACCGCCGCGGGAGCCGCCGGAGCGACGGTCGCCCTGCTCGGTACGGCGGCCCTCGTCCGCCGGGCCCGCAAGGCCCGACGTCGGATCTGACGCCGGGCCGGCGGCCCGTCCCGCGCGGTGCCCGGCGGGGTGCTGGCCGGGGCGCCGCCGACGGAGCGGTGGTCCGTACTCCGCACGGGTGGCGGTCCGCTTCTGTAGGAGGCTCCAAGCGGCCACGCGCGTGTGCCGGGCGAAACGGCTATTCCGACTTGTCGGTGGCGTGCGGCACGATGGGGCCATGGCACCTATGTACGACCACCCGGGCGAGCAGGCGGCGCAGGACCCCATCAGGCTGCTCGCGATCCGGGAGACGCCGCTCTCCCTCGACGAGGTCTTCCGGGCCGTCGGGGACGACGCCGCCGGCGGGACCGCGCTCTTCGTGGGGACCGTGCGCAACCACGACTCGGGCGCCGACGTCGACCGGCTCGGGTACTCGTGCCACCCCACCGCCGAGGCGGAGATGCGGCGGATCGCCGAGAAGGTGGTCGCCGCGTACCCCGTGCGGGCGCTGGCCGCCGTCCACCGCGTGGGTGACCTGGCCGTCGGAGACCTCGCGGTCGTCGTCGCCGTGTCGTGCCCGCACCGGGGCGAGGCCTTCGAGGCGTGCCGCAAGCTGATCGACGACCTCAAGCACGAGGTGCCGATCTGGAAGCACCAGACGTTCTCCGACGGTACGGAGGAGTGGGTCGGGGCCTGTTGAGCCGAACGGGCGACGCGCGGGGCCGCGGACGCCCGCCGAGGACTCGTGGACGGCACCCGCGCGCGGGCCGCGTCGTGAACTCCTCACCCCCGCCTGGTCCTCCGGTTGCGTAACCGCACCCCGGGCGTGAGCGTTGAGCAGGCGGATGGTTAATCTGCTGATCACTCAGTTGCGGTCGCTCATGGGGTTGGGAGGTCGGCATGGCAGCGCTCGCCTGGTTGCTGATTCCGCTTTTCGCTGCGATCGGCGCCGGTCTGTGGGGCAGTTGGGTCGGACGGAATCGCAAGACCACGGGAGACGGAACCGAGCTCGCGGGTTACACGCGCTTCCGTGAGGCCATGGAGAAGTCGCACTCCGGGACGTGAGCGGGGGCCGGTCCCCGTACGGGCGGCCCCCGCAGTGCGCTGTCGGCGTGGTCCCGTACTGTCGTTCCATGCCACGCCGCACCGCGACGATGCTCGCCTCCACCCTGATGCTGATCGCACTCCTGTGCGCGGGAGTGTTCATCGACGTGCCGTACTCGGAGATGTCACCGGGACCGACGGTGAACACGCTCGGGGAGCACGCGGGCGAGCCGGTGCTGCAGATCTCCGGCCGCAAGACGTACCCCACGACCGGTCACCTCAACATGACGACGGTCAGGGTCACCAGCGCCGACTACAAGATGAACCTCGTCGAGGCGGTCTACGGGTGGCTGGCGCACGACAACAAGATCGTGCCGCACGACACGCTCTATCCGGACGGCAAGACGGAGGAGCAGTCGACGCAGGAGAACGCAGAGGAGTTCAGCCAGTCCCAGGAGAGCGCCAAGGTCGCGGCGCTCAAGGAGCTGGACATCCCGGTGAAGTCCTGGGTGATCGTCTCCACCGTCGTCAAGGGCACCCCCGCCGAGGGGAAGCTGCACGCGGGTGACGTGGTCAAGGCCGTCGACGGCACGGTGGTCAAGGCCCCCGAGGACGTGGCGAAGCTGGTCACCAGGCACAAGCCGGGCGAGAAGGTCGACTTCACGATCGTGCCCGCCAAGGAGCAGGCCGCCGCCGAGAAGGCGAACAGGACGGCGACCCGGACCGAGGACATCACCATCACCACGGAGAAGTCCGACGACACCGGCGAGGCCCGGGCGATCGTCGGCATCTCGGCCGGGACCGATCACACGTTCCCGTTCAGCATCGACATCAAGCTCGCCGACGTCGGCGGGCCCAGCGCCGGCCTGATGTTCGCCCTCGGCATCGTCGACAAGCTGACCCCGGGGAACCTCACGGGCGGCCGGTTCGTCGCCGGCACCGGCACCATCGACGACGACGGCAAGGTCGGCCCGATCGGCGGCATCGAGCTGAAGACGGTCGGTGCCCGCGACAAGGGCGCCCAGTACTTCCTGACGCCGAAGGACAACTGCGCGGCCGCCGCCAAGGACACCCCCGACGGCCTCACGCTCGTCAAGGTGAACACCATCGACGACGCGATGGACGCCCTGGAGGACATCCGCTCCGGCGACACCGCCGCCCTGCCGAAGTGCACGGCCAAGGGCTGACCTGGGCCGCTCGCACACCTCCACGTGCCCGCACACAGACGGGGGCGCACCCGGAAACCGGGCGCGCCCCCGTCGCCGTACGGGAAGCCTTCGTGGACAGAGGTGCGGACGGTGTCAGTCCGCGAACGTGGCCGACAGGGCCTCCGCGAGCCCCGGCACCAGCTCGGAGCCGGTGAGGACCTCCGTCGGCGCGTCCTTGGCACGCAGCCGCAGGGCCGAGTCGCGGGAGCCGTTCCGCAGCACCGCGACGGTCATCCGGACCTCCTGGCGGTCCGGGTGTTCGGCCACCCACTGCGCGAGCTTCTTGTCGCTGAGGCCCTCCGGGACCGAGGCCTCCGCCGACGGCGGCAGCATCAGCCGCTCCACGGTCAGCGCGCAGCCGACGACCGCGTCCGGCCAGGCGATGGTGCCGAGGAACTCGTCGAGCGGCTTGTCGGCGGGAACCTCGTCCTGCTCGATGGGGGTGAGACCGGTGGTCTCCTGCTCGTCCTGAAGACCGAGCTGGGCCGCGAGACCGGGTTCCTGGGCCCGCAGTCGCGCGGTGTCTACGAGGGCGAAGAGGCGAGCGGGCTGGTCCCAGCCGAGGCCGGAGGCGTACTCGTCGATCTCGAGTACGGCCCGGGTGAGCGGGCTCGCTGCCATGGGAGTGTTGGACATGGTCACAATCCTGCCTCGGAAGTACCCGGAAGCGGGAACCGAGTAAAGCGTGAGTAAGTTGCATAGGTGTGGGTCCACGATCACGGGGGCCTGACGGATCAACAGCGAACTTCGAGGTGCGCACCTTGGCTTTCCAGATGCCGGACCGCGGCGGAGGCCCGACGGGGCCACGGATCAGAGTGGGCCGCCCGTCCCGGCGTGTCCGGACCCTGCTGATGACACTGGGCGTCCTGGCCGTGCTGGCCATGGCGTTCACGATGTTCGCGGGATTCTGGACGGACTGGCTCTGGTACCGGTCGGTCAACTACTCGTCCGTCTTCACGACCACGCTGTGGACCAAGATCGGACTCTTCTTCGTCTTCGGCCTGCTCATGGCGGCCGCGGTCGGGGTGAACGTGTGGCTGGCCCACCGGCTGCGCCCGCCGCTGAGCGCCATGTCGATGGAGCAGCAGAGCCTCGACCGGTACCGCATGGGCATCGCGCCGTACAAGAAGTGGCTGCTCCTCGGGGTGACCTCTCTCGTCGGGCTGATCGCGGGCGCGTCCGCCGCCGGCCAGTGGCGCACGTGGCTGATGTGGGTGAACGGGGTGCCCTTCCACCAGAAGGACCCCCAGTTCCACCTCGACGTGTCCTTCTACGCCTTCGATCTGCCGTGGTACCGCTTCCTGCTGGGCTTCGGCTTCGCCGCCGCGGTGCTCTCGTTGATCGCCGCCGCGCTCACGCACTACCTCTACGGAGGGCTGCGGATCACCAGCCCCGGCGCGCGCGCCACGGCCGCGGCCACCGGGCACCTCTCGGTGCTCCTCGGCATCTTCGTCGCGCTCAAGGCGGTCGCTTACTGGCTCGACCGGTACGGGCTGGCGGTGAAGTCCAGTGACTTCAAGGCGACGGGCAACTGGACGGGCCTCAGGTACGTCGACGCGAACGCGTACCTGCCGGCCAAGACGATCCTGTTCTGCATCGCCGTCATCTGCGCGGTGCTGTTCTTCGCCACCCTGTGGCGGCGCACCTGGCAGCTGCCCGTCATCGGCTTCGGCCTGATGGTGCTCTCCGCCATCCTCATCGGCGGCCTGTACCCGGCGATCGTCCAGAAGTTCCAGGTCCAGCCGAACGAGCAGGCCAAGGAAGCGCCGTACGTCGAGAAGAACCTGGAGGCGACGCGCGAGGCCTACGGCATCGACGGCGCCGAGGTGACGGAGTACGCGGGCCGCAGCGACACCGAGGACAAGAGCAAGCTGCGCAAGGACGCCGACGGGGCGGCCAGCATCCGCCTGCTCGACCCGAACGTGGTCTCGCCGACGTTCCAGCAGCTCCAGCAGGTGCGCAACTACTACGCGTTCCCGTCGAACCTGGACGTCGACCGCTACAGCAAGGACGGCAAGGACCAGGACACCGTCATCGGTCTGCGCGAGCTGAACCTCCAGGGCATCCCGAAGAACAACTGGATCAACGACCACTTCCGCTACACCCACGGCTACGGCGTGGTCGCGGCCAAGGGCACCACGGCCGACGCCGAGGGCCGCCCGGAGTTCACCGAGTACGACCTGCCGTCCAAGGGCAACCTCGGGGAGTACCAGCAGCGGGTCTACTACGGCGAGAAGACCACGCAGTACTCCATCGTCGGCGGACCGCAGAAGGAGATCGACTACTCCGACGACAGCGGCGAGAAGACGACCAGCTACAAGGGCGACAGCGGCGTCAACCTCTCCAGCCCGGTCAACAGGGCCGCGTACGCGGTGGCGTTCAGCGAGCCGCAGATCCTGTACTCGGGCGCCATCGGCGAGGGCTCGCGGATCCTGTACAACCGCACTCCCAAGGAGCGCGTGGAGGCGGTCGCGCCGTGGCTCACCATCGACGGTGACGCCTACCCGGCGGTCGTCGACGGCAGGATCGAGTGGATCGTCGACGCCTACACGACGACCAACGGCTATCCGTACGCCTCCCGCACCACCCTGGGCGACACGACGGCCGACTCGCTGACCGCCGCCAACAACCAGCGCGCGGTGGTCGCCCAGCAGAACCAGGTCAACTACATCCGCAACTCGGTGAAGGCGACCGTCGACGCGTACACCGGCAAGGTCACGCTCTACGAGTGGGACACCAAGGACCCGGTGCTGAAGACCTGGAAGAAGGCCTTCCCCGGGACCGTGAAGTCGCGGAACGACATCCCGCAGTCCCTCATGGACCATCTCCGCTACCCGCAGGACCTGTTCAAGGTCCAGCGCGAGCTGCTGACCCGCTACCACGTGAAGGACGCGCAGACGTTCCTCAGCGGCAGCGAGGTGTGGCAGGTCCCGGACGACCCGACGAACAAGTCGGGCAACGCGGTGCCGCCGTACTACCTGAGCATGAAGCTGCCCGGGGAGACCTCCCAGGCGTTCTCGCTGACGACGACGCTCACGCCGAACGGCCGGGACAACCTGAGCGCCTTCATGTCGGTCAACGCCGAGGCGGGCACGGGCGGTTACGGCAAGATCAGCATCCTGAAACTGCCCACGGGCAGAACGGTCGACGGACCGAAACGGGTGCAGAGCCAGTTCAACTCCGAACCGTCCATCGCCGAGTCCATCAGGCTCCTCAGAGGTGGTGACTCGGAAGTCGAGTACGGCAACCTGCTGACGGTGCCGCTGGACGGAGGACTGCTCTACGTGGAGCCGGTCTACGTACGCGGTGGTGGCCTCAAGTACCCGCTGCTGCGGAAGGTGTTGGTGACCTACGGCGGCGCCACGGCCTTCGAGGACACCCTGGGCGAGGCGCTCAACAAGGTCTTCGGAGCCGAGGGGGCGACCCAGGAGCCACCGGACGAGGGTGAGCAGACCAAGCCGCCGACGTCCCAGGACCCGACGGTGCAGGAAGCGCTCGACGACGCCCAGAAGGCCTTCGAGGACGGCCAGGCGGCCCTCAAGAAGGGCGACTGGGAGGCGTACGGCAAGGCGCAGAAGGACCTCGAGGACGCGCTCCAGCGGGCCGAGGACGCTCAGGCCAAGGCCGACAAGGCCGCCGGCGGCAAGAACGCGGACAAGAGCGCCGACAAGAGCGGTGACGGGAAGACCGACAAGAGCAGCGACAAGAGCGCTGACGGGGGCTGACCTGGGGCCCGCCCCGCGCCGTGGTACGGTTGCAACACAACGGCGCGGGGTGGAGCAGCTCGGTAGCTCGCTGGGCTCATAACCCAGAGGTCGCAGGTTCAAATCCTGTCCCCGCTACTGAAAGGCGAAGGCCCGGATCCTATGGATCCGGGCCTTCGTCATGTGTGCGTGGGCACGGGAAGCGGGGGAGCGGGCGTGTCCTGCCGGGGGCGAGCGCGCGGTCCGGGACGCGCGACGGGGCGGGTCCGTCCGGACGTGTGGACGGGCGCCGAGGGGCTGTGCGGGCGCCGCGTGGACGCGCGTACGGAAGGTGTGTACGTGCGTGCGGAGTTGGGCGCCGACGCGCCTGAAGGGCGCTGCCTGCGGGGCGAGTTGGCAGATCTGTGTTTGACTTGTCTCTCTGTGGGCATGTCGACAAAACGCTGAAGTGACCTCACTGACTGCGGTATACCAGGTGTACCCGGGTTGCAGGTGGTGCGACGATGGACGTTATGGGGGACAAGGCAACTCTGTTGGAGACAGGGCGTTTTGTGCAGCCTTCCGACCGGGACGAAACCGGCGAGGCCGCCGAGGAGGCACGTCAACGGCTCGCCGCGGAAGCCGGCGACGCCGAGGCGATGAGTGTCCTCGGAGCCATGCTGCTGCGCCGCGGTGATCTCGACGGAGCCGAGCCTCAGCTGCGTGCCGCCACCGCCGCCGGTGACCGCGCAGCCGCCAACAACCTGGGCGTCCTCCTGCATCAGCGCGGGTACGCCGAGGAGGCCGCCGGCTGGTGGCGGATCGCCGCCGTCGCGGGCTCCGCGGCCGCCGCGCACGCCCTCGGACGGCACCACCGCGAGCGCGGGGACGAGCCCGCCGCCGAGTACTGGCTGCGCCAGGCCGCCGAGCAGGGGCACGCCCTCGGCGCGTACGCGCTCGCGGACCTGCTGGAGCACCGCGGTGACCCCGGCGCCGAGCGCTGGATGCGCGCCGCAGCCGAGCGCGGGCACCGCGAGGCGGCGTACCGGCTGGCGCGCACCCTTGACCGCAAGGCGGCCGACGCGGGCGAGGTCGGCGCTGACAACGGTGTCATCGGGGCGGGCGGCGAGGAGGCCGCCCAGTATTACCGGCAGGCCGCCGCCCGCGGGCACCGGCGGGCCGCGCTCCACCTCGGGGCGATCCTGGAGAAGCGCGGCCATCTCAAGGAGGCCGGGCGCTGGTACCTGACGTCCGCCAAGGACGGCGAGGCGAGGGCCGCGTGCGCGCTCGGCTTCCTGCTGCGGGACGCGGGCGACACCGAGAGCGCCGCCGTGTGGTGGCTGCGGGCCGCCCAGGACGGCGACGGCAACGCCGCCAACGCCCTGGGCGCGCTGCACGCCGAGCGCGGCGAGCACCAGACCGCCGAGCGGTGGTACCGCGCCGCCATGGACGCGGGCGACGTGAACGGCGCGTACAACCTGGGGCTGCTCTGCGCCGAGCAGGGGCGCACCGCACAGGCCGAGCAGTGGTACCGGCGCGCCGCCTACGCCGGGCACCGGGAGGCCGCGAACGCGCTGGCCGTCCTGCTGCTCCAGGTCGGCGACGCCGCCGGGGCCGAGCCGTGGTTCTCCAAGGCGGCCGAGGCGGGGAGCGTGGACGCCGCGTTCAACCTCGGCATCCTGCACGCCGGGCGCGGTGGCGAGGAGGACGAGGCCGCCGCGCTGCGGTGGTACGAGCGGGCGGCCGCCGCCGGGCACACCGAGGCGGCGCTCCAGGTCGCCATCGCGCGGCTGCGCGAGGGGGACGAGCCCGCCGCCGAGCGCCATCTGCGGTGCGCCGCGGGCGGGGGCAGCGCGGAGGCCGCGTACCGGCTCGCCGCCGTGCTCGACGCCCGGCGGCCGCCGGCGCCCGCCCACGAGCTGGGGGAGCCCGCGCACGAGAAGACGGAGTGCGAGGAGTGGTACGAGCGGGCGGCCGCGCAGGGGCACCGGCGTGCACAGGTGCGGGTCGGCATGCTCGCCGCCGCGCGCGGCGATGTCGTGGAGGCGGCGCGCTGGTACCGCGAGGCCGCGGAGGCCGGGTCGCGCAACGGGGCCTTCAATCTCGGGCTGCTGCTGGCCCGGGAGGGTAGCGAGCCCGAGGCCGCCCTCTGGTGGACGCGGGCGGCCGACGCGGGGCACGGGCGTGCGGCGCTGCGGCTCGCGCTCGTCTACGCGCGTCGTGGCGAGCTCGCCGAGGGGTCCCGGTGGGCCGACCGGGCCGTGTCCCTCGGGCCGGCCGAGGTGGCCGAGCGGGCGGCCCGGTTGCGGGACGCCCTGCGGCAGGAGCTGACGGCCTGACCGGCCGCCCTGCCCGCGCCCGCCGGCGACTCGCACGGGGGTCGCCGCGGCCGGCGCGCACCGGCGTGAGCCGGGTGCGTGATCTGTCTGACGTCCAAGTGATTTGCGCCTGTCCACCCGGTTGACGTAGTGTTCATTTCACCGACGCGGGGTGGAGCAGCTCGGTAGCTCGCTGGGCTCATAACCCAGAGGTCGCAGGTTCAAATCCTGTCCCCGCTACTGAAGGCCGAAGGCCCGGAACCAATGGTTCCGGGCCTTCGGTGTTTTCGCGTGCGTCCACCGGCCGCCGGGCGGGCGCGGATGCGAAAAGCCCCCGGCGTCCATCGGAGCCGGGGGCTTTCGGGTGGTGCGTGTGGGTCAGGCGCTCGCGCAGTTCGGGCAGACGCCGCGATACGTCACCTCGACGTCCGAGACCGTGAAGCCGAAGCGCTCGGAGTCGGGGAGGTCGGCGAGCGGGTTGCCGCCCGGGTGGACGTCCTTGATCGCGCCGCACCGCGCGCACACCAGGTGGTGGTGGGGCCGGTGGGCGTTCGGGTCGTACCGCTTCGCGCGCTTGTCCGTGGCCACCTCCAGCACCTCGCCGAGCGAGACCAGCTCACCCAGCGTGTTGTACACGGTGGCCCGGGAGATCTCGGGCAGCTTCGCGACGGCCCGGGCATGCACCTCGTCGGCCGTCAGATGGACGTGGTCGCCGTCGAGGACCTCGGCGACGACACGTCGCTGCGCGGTCATGCGCCAGCCGCGTCCGCGCAGTCGTTCCAACAGGTCACTCATGCGCACCAGCCTAACAGCAGGGGGACCAGATCCCGAACAGGTGTGACTTTGGAAGTTCACTTGACTTAGACAAAGTCTATCGTAGGATCGAGTTCGGCATTGGCCAAGGGACAGGACAAGACGGGTATGACGCAGGAGGCGCACGTGACGCAGGGACCGCTTACGACGGAGGCCGGCGCGCCGGTCGCCGACAACCAGAACAGCGAGACCGCGGGCGTCGGCGGCCCCGTCCTCGTACAGGACCAGCTGCTCCTGGAGAAGCTCGCCCACTTCAACCGTGAGCGCATCCCGGAGCGTGTCGTGCACGCCCGTGGCGCCGGGGCCTACGGCACCTTCACGCTCACGCGTGACGTCTCGCAGTGGACCCGGGCCGCGTTCCTCTCCGAGGTCGGCAAGCAGACCGAGACCTTCCTGCGCTTCTCCACCGTCGCAGGCAACCTCGGCTCCGCCGACGCGGTGCGCGACCCCCGCGGCTGGGCGCTGAAGTTCTACACCGAAGAGGGCAACTACGACCTCGTCGGCAACAACACCCCGGTGTTCTTCATCAAGGACGCCATCAAGTTCCCCGACTTCATCCACACCCAGAAGCGCGACCCGTACACGGGCTCGCAGGAGGCGGACAACGTCTGGGACTTCTGGGGTCTGTCGCCCGAGTCCACCCACCAGGTGACCTGGCTGTTCGGCGACCGGGGCATCCCCGCCTCGTACCGCCACATGGACGGCTTCGGCTCGCACACCTACCAGTGGAACAACGAGGCCGGCGAGGTCTTCTGGGTCAAGTACCACTTCAAGACCGACCAGGGCATCAAGAACCTGACCACCGAGGAGGCCGTCAAGGTCTCCGGTCTCGACCCCGACTCGCACCAGCGGGACCTGCGTGAGGCGATCGAGCGCGGCGAGTTCCCGACCTGGACCGTGCAGGTGCAGATCATGCCGGCGGCCGAGGCGGCGACGTACCGCTTCAACCCGTTCGACCTCACCAAGGTGTGGCCGCACGCGGACTACCCGCCGGTCGAGATCGGCAAGCTGGAGCTCAACCGCAACCCGGAGAACGTCTTCGCCGAGGTCGAGCAGAGCATCTTCAGCCCCGCGCACTTCGTGCCGGGCATCGGTCCCTCGCCGGACAAGATGCTCCAGGGCCGCCTCTTCGCGTACGGCGACGCCCACCGCTACCGCGTCGGCATCAACGCCGACCACCTGCCGGTGAACCGCCCGCACGCCACCGAGGCGCGCACCCACTCCCGTGACGGCTTCCTGTACGACGGCCGTCACAAGGGCGCGAAGAACTACGAGCCGAACAGCTTCGGCGGCCCGTTCCAGAGCGACCGCCCGCTGTGGCAGGGCGTGCCGGTCACCGGGGTCACGGGCAACAGCGAGGCGCCCGTCCACGCCGAGGACAACGACTTCGTACAGGCGGGCAACCTCTACCGCCTGATGTCCGAGGACGAGAAGGGCCGTCTGGTCGACAACCTGGCGGGCTTCATCGCCAAGGTCTCGCGCGACGACATCGCCGAGCGCGCGATCAACAACTTCCGTCAGGCCGACGGAGACTTCGGCAAGCGGCTGGAGGCCGCGGTCCAGGCCCTCCGCGGCTGATGCCGGCACTGGATCGCTTGCCGTAGGGAGCGGGCCGGATCCCCTGTACCGGGGGTCCGGCCCGCTCGCGCGTACGAGGGCCGGGTCAGGCGGTGGCGTGCTGCCGGGCCGGTGCCCAGCAGCGGATGATGTCGCGGACCGAGACGATCCCGACCGGGGCTGCGGCGTCGAGCACGATCAGATGGCGGAAGCCGCCGTGCGACATGGCCGCCGCGGCGTCCTCCAGGGTCCAGGCGGGGGTGGCGAAGACGACGTCGTTGGTGGTGTGGGTGCCTGCGGTCTCGGTGTCCGGGTCCTGTCCGAGGGCCACCGAGTTGAGGATGTCGCGTTCGGTCAGGATTCCGAGGTTTCCGGCCTCCTCGTCGAGGACGACGGCCGCGCCGACGCGGCGCGCCGACATCAGCCGGGCCGCCTGGCGGAGGGTGTGTGCCGGGCCGATGGTGAGGACCACCGTGCTCATGGCGTCGCGGACGAGCATGGGATGGAGCCACCTCCTTGGTGAAACGCCGACGAGAAGCGGTTCACAAGTTCACAAGTGGGGGGACTCTCAGAGTCGCAGTTAAAGGGAGGGTCAACAAGAGGGCGCGGGAGGCGAGTTCAGGGGCGCACACGGGTCACGGAGGCGCTCAGGAACCGCAGGAGACCGCCGTGGACACTCGGGTGACGCGGGTGCGGACGGGCCGTCAGTAACGCTGGTTGAGGTAACCGAGCATCTCGTCGTGCAGGATGCCGTTCGACGCGGCGGCGTTGCCGCCGTGCGGGCCCGGGCGTCCGTCGAGGCCGGTGAAGGAACCGCCCGCCTCGGTGACGACGATCGCGTTGGCGGCCATGTCCCAGAGGGAGAGCTCGGGTTCGGCGCAGATGTCGACCGAGCCCTCGGCGACCATCATGTACGGCCAGAAGTCGCCGTAGCCGCGCGTGCGCCAGACCGCCTTGGTGAGGTCCAGGAAGCCGTCGAGGCGCCCCTGGTCCTCCCAGCCCGTCAGCGAGGAGTACGCGAAGGAGGCGTCGGCCATGCGGGAGACGCCCGAGACGTGCAGCCGGGTGGCGGCGGACAGGCTGCGGCCCGAGAACGCGCCGTGGCCCTTCGCGGCCCACCAGCGCCGGCCGAGCGCGGGCGCGGAGACGACGCCGACGACCGGCTGGTAGCCGCCCTCGCCCGCCTCCATCAGGGAGATCAGCGTGGCCCAGACGGGCACGCCGCGTACGTAGTTCTTCGTGCCGTCGATCGGGTCGATCACCCAACGGCGGGGGCCGGTGCCCTCGACGCCGTACTCCTCGCCGAGGATCGCGTCGCGCGGCCGGGCCCGCTGGAGCTGGCCGCGGATGAGCTCCTCGGCGGCCTTGTCCGCCTCGCTCACCGGCGTCATGTCCGGCTTGGTCTCCACCTTGAGGTCGAGTGCCTTGAACCGGCCCATGGTCGCCGCGTCGGCGGCGTCCGCCAGGACATGGGCGAGGCGCAGGTCATCGCGATAGTCGGGCATGACAGAACCGTATCTGTCCGCCTCGCCGCAGGGCCACACGGGCCCGGCCCGATACGGGGGCCCGGCCCGGGATCGCCACAGCACCTCGCCCGTATCACCACGACCGGCCGACGGGCCGGACGCCGCAGGGCGGGGAGGTCGGTGATCCTCGTCCACACCCCGGCGCGCGGCCGGTGCCGAGCCGCCGGGCCGGCGGAGCGGGCCGCGTGCGGTGTCCGGTGCACGCCCCCTCGGCGCCGCCGCGAACCCTTGACAGTGCCCTCCCGCCCGTCAAACCTGAGGTGCGGAGCCGGTCGCCCCTGGGAGGCGAAGATGCCTGCAGCGCGGGAATCCCTGCTGGACGCCGCTTTCACGGCGCTCGCACGCCGTCCGTGGTCCACCGTGCGCATGGTGGACGTCGCCGCCGTGGCCGGTGTGTCCCGGCAGACGCTCTACAACGAGTTCGGCAGCAAGGAAGGGCTCGCCCGCGCCCTGGTCCGCCGCGAGGCCGACGGCTATCTCGCGGGCGTCGAGCGGGCCCTGGCCGCCCCCGCCGACCCGCGCGAGCGCCTGGTCGCGGCCGCCGAGTGGACCGCGTCGGCGGCCCGCGGCAACGCGCTGGTACGGGCGATGCTCACCGGCTGCTGGAGCGAGCGGCTGCCCTCGCCGACGCTCTCGCCGGTGCCGTCCTCGTCCGCGGTGCCGGCGCAGCGGCGGGCGGACGGGCCCCTGCCCTCGCCCTCCGACTTCGTGGGTCTGGTGCGCGACCGGGCGGTCTCGGCGCTCTCCGGACCCGGCACCACCCGGTCCGACGCCGCCGAACTGGCCCGCGCCTGCGAGCTCGTCGTACGCCTCTCCCTCTCCTGCGTGACGGCTCCGCCGGGCACCGGAGGGGTCACGGAGCTGGTGCGGTCCGCGCTCACCGCGCCGCCCCGGACCCTGGGAGCCGCGTCCTGAGCACCCGCCAATCACCCATGGCTGCAAGCCTGTTGGAGAGAGCGTGCGCGGCGGAGGGCGACGTCAGTGCGTGGAGCCCGACAGCTGGAGCCCGATCACGCCGATGATCACGAAGCTGATCGAGACGATCTTCAGGGTGGAGACGAGGTCGTTGAGGAAGATCATCCCGTAGATGGCGGTGCCGGCGGCACCGATGCCGGTCCACACCGCGTACGCGGGCCCCACGTCGAGCTTCTTCAGGGAGAGGGTCAGCAGACCGAAGCTGCCGAGCGCGAAGATGCAGAACGCGACCGTCGGCCAGAGTCTGGTGAAGCCGTGCGAGAGTTTCAGGCAGACGGCGAAGCCGGTCTCCAAGAAGCCCGCCACAACGACCAGCAGCCACGCCATGTCTTGTCCTCCCGCGTACCACGTCGACTGCTTCGCCTGGCTCGGATCGGGCTCGCTGCGATTATGCCCTTACCGACATGCCGCGGAGGCAAACAACGCGGAGGTCAGCCGTCTTCCCCGGGAGGGCCCCCGCCCCTCCCGCGCGCCGGTCAGTCGTCCTCGTTCCGTTCCCGGGTGGCGAGCAGCCTGCGCAGTGAGTAGAGGCGGGCCGGGTCCGCGTGGCCGTCGGCCACCCACTGGTCCAGGGCGCAGTCCGGCTCGTCGTGGCTGCACGCGCGCGGGCAGCCCTCGGTGCCGGGCTCCAGGTCGGGGAAGGCCTTGATGACGCGGGACGGGTCCACGTGGTGCAGCCCGAAGGACCGCACGCCCGGGGTGTCGACGACCCAGCCGGCCGTGCCGGGCAGCGGGATCGCGCGCGCCGACGTGGTCGTGTGCCGGCCGCGCCCGGTGACGGAGTTGACGACGCCGGTGCTGCGCCGCCGGTCCAGCGAGACCAGGGCGTTGACCAGGGTCGTCTTGCCGACGCCCGAGTGCCCGACGAACGCCGTGATCTTGCCGTCCAGCTGCTTGCGCACCCGCTCCACGGCCTCGCCGCTCTCCAGTTCCTCCCGGCTGGTCACGACGTACGGCACGCCCAGGGTCCCGTACAGCTCCAGGAGTTCGTCCGGCGGCGCGAGGTCGGACTTCGTCAGCACCAGCAGGGGCTCCAGGCCGCCGTCGTACGCCGCCACCAGGCAGCGGTCGATCAGCCGCGGGCGGGGCTCGGGGTCGGCGAGGGCCGTGACGATGGCGAGCTGGTCGGCGTTGGCGACGACCACGCGCTCGTAGGGATCGTCGTCGTCGGCGGTGCGGCGCAGGACGGAGCTGCGCGGCGCGATCCGCACGATGCGGGCCAGGGTGTCCTTCTCGCCGGACAGATCGCCCACGATCGCCACCCGGTCGCCCACGACCGCGGCCTTGCGGCCCAGCTCGCGCGCCTTCATCGCGGTGACCAGGCGGTCCTCGACCAGACAGGTCAGCCGGCCCCGGTCGACCGTGACGACCATGCCCTCGACCGCTTCCTCGTGCTTCGGCCGGATGTTCGTACGCGGCCGGTTGCCCTTGCGGTTGGGGCGGCTGCGGATGTCGTCCTCGTCGGTGTGCTTGCCGTAACGGCGCATGATCCGTGTCCGCCCGTCAGTTCCCGAGCATTCCGGTCCACAGATCGGGGAAGTCCGGCAGGGTCTTCGCCGTCGTCGCCACGTTCTCGATCCGGACCCCCTCCACGACGAGGCCGATGATCGCGCCGGCGGTGGCCATGCGGTGGTCCTCGTAGGTGTGGAAGACGCCCCCGTGCAGCGGGCGCGGACGGATGTGGAGGCCGTCGGCGGTCTCCGTGACGTCGCCGCCCAGTTCGTTGATCTCCTTGGTGAGCGCGGCCAGCCGGTCCGTCTCGTGCAGCCGCAGGTGGGCCACCCCGCGCAGGGTCGAGGGGGAGTCGGCGAGGGCGGCCACCGCCGCGATGCCGGGGGTCAGCTCGCCGACCTCGCCGAGGTCCACGTCGATACCGTGGATCGAACCCGATCCGGTGAATTCCAGACCCCGGTCGGTCAGTTCGCAGGAACCGCCCATCTCGGTGAAGATCTCCCGCAGCCGGTCCCCGGGCTGGGTGGTGTGCTCGGGCCAGTCGGGGATGAGGATCTTGCCGTCGGTCACCAGCGCGGCCGCCAGGAACGGCTGGGCGTTGGAGAGGTCGGGCTCGACGGTCAGGTCGCGGCCGAGCAGGGCGCCCGGCGTGACCCGCCAGACGTTCGGCTCGCCGCCCGACTCCGGGGTGTCCACCTGGGCGCCGACCGTGCGCAGCATGTCGACCGTCATCCGGATGTGCGGCATCGAGGGGAGCCGCGATCCGGTGTGCCGCACCTCCACGCCCTGGTTGAAGCGCGGGCCCGACAGCAACAGGGCGGAGACGAACTGCGACGAGGACGAGGCGTCGATCTCCACCGGCCCGCCGTCCAGGGCGCCACCGCCGTGGACGGTCAGCGGCAGCGTGCCGCGGCCGTCGTCGTCGATCCGGGCACCTAGGGCGCGCAGCCCGTCGATCACGCCGTGCAGCGGGCGCTCGTACGACCGCGGGTCGCCGTCGAAGCGGATGGGGCCGTCGGCCAGCGCGGCTACCGGCGGCAGGAAGCGCATCACCGTGCCCGCGTTGCCCACGTCGACCGTGGCCGGGCCGTGCAGGCCGGACGGGATGATCCGCCAGGCCTCGCCCGTGCCGTCGGAGCCGACCGCGACGGTGGAGCTGGAGGAGACCGTCTCCTCGATGCCGACCCCCATCGCGCGCAGCGCACCGGCCATCAGCAGGGTGTCGCGCGAGCGCAGCGGGCGGCGCAGCCAGCCGGGCTCGGAGGCGAGGGCGGCGAGCACGAGCGCCCGGTTGGTGACCGACTTCGACCCCGGCACGTGGACCGTCGCGTCGACGGCTCCGCTTGCGTGCGGGGCGGGCCAGAGGGCGGTGTGCGCGGGGTTAACGGTCATGCCCCCACTTTAGTGGTTGCCGATGGGCGGAGATCTTGATCAAAAGCGGCGAAATCCGAGCGAAACAGAGCGGTGGTAAGAACCGGCCGCGTCCGCGCCGCCGGCCGCCGCTCACACCTCCAGCAGCCAGCGCCCGCCGCCGATCAGGGAGCACAGGGACACCGCGTGGAAGAGGAACAGCCACAGCCCGGCGGGCACGTGCGTCAGCCGGGACAGCTGGTCCGCGTCGGAGTCGCCCGCGTTGCCCCGGTGGCGCTTGGCCTGGAGCTCGAAGGCCGGCCGGACCCCGCCCAGCAGCAGGAACCACACCACGGCGTACGCGAACGCCGCCTGCACCTGCGGTCCGGCGAGCCAGGACACAAGCAGGAACGTACCGCCGGTCAGCAGCACGGTCAGGGCGCCGTACGCGTTGCGGATCATCACCAGCATCGCCACCAGCAGGAGGGTGGCCAGCCACAGCAGCGCGGTGATGTGCCCGGCGCCCAGCAGGGCGGCCCCGCCCAGCCCGAGGAGCGGTGGCGCGGTGTAGCCGGCGGCCGCGGTCAGGATCATGCCGAGGCCGGTCGGCTTGCCGCGGCTGACCGTCAGGCCGCTGGTGTCGGAGTGCAGGCGTATGCCGCTGAGGCTGCGCCCGGTGAGCAGGGCGACCAGGCCGTGCCCGCCCTCGTGGGCGATGGTGATCGCGTTGCGCGACAGGCGCCACAGCCCGTGCGGGACGATCACCGCCAGCGCGGCCGCCGCGGTGGCGATCACCACCCACAGATCCGGGTCCGGCTGGCTGCCGAATATCTGGTCCCAGAGCTGGGCCGCGGAGGTGGATGCGGTGCTGTCCATGGTCGGCGATGGCTCCCTCTGGTGTCGCGGAATCTGGCAGTCTGGCACGTATGTGCGGACGGTATGCAGCGAGTCGCAGGCCCGAGGATCTCGCGGGAATCTTCGAGATCGAGAAGTGGGAGCCCGAGGAGACCCTGGCCCCCGACTTCAACGTGGCCCCGACCAAGGAGGTCCACGTCGTCCTCGACCGCCCGGTGAAGGACGCCGGGTCCGCGTCCGCCAGTTCCTCCGCGCCGGGGAAGCCGGTCCGCCAGCTGCGCAGGCTCAAGTGGGGGCTGGTCCCGTCCTGGTCCACCACGCCCGACGGCGGAGCCCGGATGATCAACGCGCGCGCGGAGACCGTGCACGAGAAGCCCTCCTTCCGCCGCGCCTTCGCCGCCCGGCGCTGCATCATCCCGGCGGACGGCTATTACGAGTGGGTGACCGGGTCCGCCGAGCGCGAGCTGGAGGTCGAGGGCAGGCGGAAGCGGCCGCGCAAGCAGCCGTACTTCGTGACGCCCGCGGACGGATCGGTCTTCGCGATGGCCGGGCTGTACGAGTTCTGGCGCGACCGGACGCTCCCCGACGACCACCCCGGAGCCTGGTGGGTGACGTGCTCCGTCATCACCACCGAGGCGGAGACCGCGCCGCTCGCCGCAGCGCCCGACGAAGGCCCGCGCGCGCTGGCCGACATCCACCCGCGGATGCCCCTCATGCTCACCCCGGACCGCTGGGACGCCTGGCTCGACCCGGCGCGCACCGACGCCGACGACCTCCGCGGACTGCTCGCGCCGCCGCCCACCGGGCTGATGCGCGCCTACCCCGTCTCCACCGCCGTCAGCAACGTGCGCAACAACGGCCCGGAGCTGCTGAAGGAACTGGAGGGGCCCGAAGAGGGCACACTCTTCTGATGTGACAGACGCGACACACGTGACACAGACGGTCGAGACGGACACCGGCACGGCCCGCGTGACCTGGCATCCCGCCGAGCGGGCCCGGCTCGTCCTCGCCGTGAGCCACGGCGCGGGCGGCGGTATCGGGGCCGCTGACCTCCAGGCGCTGGCCCGGACGCTGCCCGGCCACGGGGTGAGCGTCGCCCTGGTCGAGCAGCCCTGGCGGGTGGCCGGGAAGAAGCTGGCGCCGGCGCCCGGGACGCTGGACGCCGGATGGCGGGGACTGTGGCCGGCCCTGTGCGCACCGGGGCTGCCGGTGGTCGCGGGCGGACGCAGCGCCGGAGCCCGGGTCGCCTGCCGGACGGCGCGCGAGCTCGGCGCCCACGCCGTCCTGGCGCTCAGCTTCCCGCTCCACCCGCCGGGCAGGCCCGAGAAGTCCCGGGCCGCCGAACTGCTCGACGCGGGCGTGCCCACCCTCGTCGTGCAGGGCGGCAACGACCCCTTCGGCAGGCCCGCGGAGTTCCCGGAAGGGCCCCACGAGCTCGTCGAGGTGCCCTACGGCGATCACGGCCTCGCCGTACCCAAGCGCGCCCCGATCGAGCCGGACGAGGCGCTGCGGATCATCACCGACGCGACGGCGAAGTGGCTCATGTCACTCCGGTGACCCGCGTGACGCACGCGGCACGCCCACGGGAATGCCCGCCGATGGGCGGATGTTGTGCGGATCAGACAGCACACGCAGGTGCTGACCGTTCGTACGAGAGGAAGTCCGCCGCATGGGTTCGACCATCTGCCCGAGCCGCAGCAGCGCCGCTGACCTGGAGTGGTCGGTTCTGCACGCGGCGAAGACCGCCCCTATTCGGGCGGCGGGCGGACCGGATCGTCGTCTATCCTCCGATTCGAGTGGGACCGGTTTCGGTTCCGCCACGTCGTTGGAGGAGGTGGGTCCGGTCACTGGGACCGACGCAGGGACCGAACACGGCCAGGCGGAGCAGCCCGAGGGCCAGGGCACGAGCGACGCGACGGCGGAATCGTCCGCCGAGCGCACCGCGCGCTTCGAGCGGGACGCGCTCGAATTCCTCGACCAGATGTACTCGGCGGCCCTGCGCATGACGCGCAACCCGGCCGACGCGGAGGACCTGGTGCAGGAGACGTACGCGAAGGCGTACGCGTCCTTCCACCAGTTCCGCGAGGGCACCAACCTCAAGGCGTGGCTCTACCGCATCCTGACCAACACCTTCATCAACTCGTACCGCAAGAAGCAGCGCGAACCCCAGCGCAGCGCGGCCGAGGAGATCGAGGACTGGCAGCTGGCGCGCGCCGAGTCGCACATGTCGACCGGACTGCGGTCGGCCGAGTCGCAGGCGCTGGACCACCTGCCGGACTCGGACGTCAAGTCGGCGCTGCAGGCGATCCCCGAGGAGTTCCGCATCGCCGTCTATCTCGCGGACGTCGAGGGCTTTGCGTACAAGGAGATCGCGGACATCATGGGGACACCCATCGGAACGGTGATGTCCCGGCTGCACCGGGGACGTCGCCAACTGCGCGGCATGCTCGAGGACTACGCGCGTGACCGCGGACTGGTCCCGGCCGGCGCCGGAGAGTCGAACGAAGCGAAAGGCTCGGGCTCATGAGCTGCGGAGAGCCGCACGAGACGGATTGCAGTGAAGTCCTCGACCATCTCTACGAGTTCCTCGATCACGAGATGCCGGACGCGGACTGCACGAAGTTCGAGGTGCACTTCGAGGAGTGCTCCCCGTGCCTGGAGAAGTACGGCCTGGAGCAGGCCGTGAAGAAGCTGGTCAAGCGGTGCTGCGGCCAGGACGACGTGCCGACGGACCTGCGGGCCAAGGTCATGGGCCGCATCGACCTGATCCGCTCCGGACAGACGGTGCCCGAGCACGACGTGACCTCGGCGCCCCAGGAGTCCTGACCCCGCTCGCGCGCGCTCCCCGCCGGGACGCCCGCGCAGGCCGGTCCATCACCCGAACGTGCTAATCCGCGGGCCCTCGGCCCGCGGATTCGGCCATTGGCGCCCGCGCGCCGATCCCTCCGCTCTAGGCTCCACAAGCCTGAGCAGGGAGGGGACAGGGGATGGGGTCGATTCCGGGACAGGCCCGGGTCTACGTGGCCTGTGTCGTCGTCGGTGCCCTGCTCTGCGTCGCCCCGCTCCCGGACGTCCACACCCCGTGGTGGGCGGTCGCGCTGCTCGCCGGGCTGTACGCCGGCTGCGAGCAGCTCACCCGCTGCCGCATCGTCGGCCACCGCGCCCCCCAGGGCATGGGCACCTTCTTCCCCGTCCTGCTGGCCGGGGCCTTCCTGCTGCCGCCGCCGGCCGCGGCGGTCGTCGCGCTGCCCGGCGCCCTCCTCTCCCGGGTCGAACAGCGCCCGCGCGGTCTGCGCCGGATCTGGCGGGCGGCCCAGCTCGCCCTCGGCATCTGGGCGGCGGCCCGGGTGCACTGGGCCCTCGGCGGACGGGACGCGGTCGTCGGGTCCGACTTCCCGTACGCGCTCGTGCCCGCCGGGGCCGCGGTCCTGGCGTTCTGCCTGGTCCTGACCGTCCTCGACGGCGGGATCCTGGCCACCGCCGAGCGGGTGCCCGCGCGCAACGCCTGGCGCGGCCTCTTCCTGCGCTCCCTCGCCCCGGTCGCCGTGCACGGGCTGGCCGGACTGATGATGGCGGTGCTCTGGCGCAGTCCCTACGGCCCGGTCGCCGCGTTGCTCGTCCTGCTGCCGATGTACATCTCCTGCTGGGTGTTCGCCCAGTACCACCGCGAGCAGGCCGCCCACCAGGCCACCATCCGGGCGCTCGTGCAGGCCGTCGACATCAAGGACGGCTACACACGCGGGCACAGCGAGCGGGTCGGACAGGCGTCCATGATGATCGCCCGCGAGCTCGGCATGGACGACGAGCGCGTCGAGGGGCTGCGCTTGGCGGGGATCCTGCACGACGTCGGCAAACTCGGCGTGCCCACCCGCCTGTTGCGCAAGGACGGGCCGCTGACCCCGCAGGAGCGCCGGATCATCGAGCTGCATCCCGAGTACGGGCACGAGATGGTGCGCGGGATCGGGTTCCTCGGCGAGGCGCGGTCGGCCATCCTGCACCACCACGAGCGGCTCGACGGCAGCGGCTACCCGTACGGGCTGGCCGGCCGGCAGATCCCGGAGTTCGCGCGGGTGGTCGCCGTGGCCGACGCCTTCGACGCGATGACGTCCACGCGGTCCTACCGGCGGGCCCGGCCCGTGCCGGCGGCGCTGGAGGAGCTGGAGAACTGCGCGGGGGCGCAGTTCGACCCGCGGATGGTGACCGCGCTGGTGCGGGCGCTCGGCCGGCACGGCTGGCACCCCGTGGTCACGGCCGACGACACCGGCACCGGCGTCCCCGTGCCGCGCGGCGGGGACCGGCCGGTCGCGCCCGAGGACGCGCGGGGGCACCGGGACACCGCCGGCGGGAGGACCTCGTGAGCGCCGTGGGGGAGGGGTCCCCGCAGCCGCTGCGGACCCCGCTCGCCCTCACGTCCGTACACGCCTGCGCCGCCCTGGTCGCCGTCGTCTGCGTCGCCGGCACCCTCTACCGGGGGCTCGACGAGCGGGGTGCCGCCCTGGCCTTCGGCGTCCTCGTCGCCGTCGGGGAGCTGGCCCGCTGGAGCGGGGCCGAGGAACGGGAGTCCGCGCCGCTGGGGGCCGCCGGGGCCCTGGCGTACGCGCTGCTGGGCGAGAACGGCGGCGCCCCCACCCACCACGGCCCCCTCCAGATCGTCGCCGTCGTCGTGGCGGCCGCCCTCGTCGGCTGCGTACCGCACGTGGCGCACGGCAGGGGCCCGGCGCTCGACCACCTCACCCGGCGGGTGCTGACCGTCGGCTTCGCCGCCGTCTGCTTCCAGCCGCTCTACAACGAGGGCAGGCTGCGCGAGTGGGACGGCCCCGCCTACGCCCTGCTCCTGGTCGCGCTGCTGGTGCTCACCGCCTTATGCGACGCCGTGCTCGCGGCGGTCATGGCGCACGCCCGCACCCGCTGGCCCTTCGGACCCCTGTTGCGCGACGAGCTGCGCGCCATGCTCGGCATCGGCTCGGCCGTCTGCGCGACCGGAGCCGTGATGTCCCTCGCCGTGGCGGTCGTCGGCCTGTGGGCCCTGCCGGTCTTCTCCCTGCCGCTGCTGCTCACCCAGCTGTCCTTCCGGCGGTACGCGGCCGTGCGGACCACCTACCGGCAGACGATCGCCTCGCTCGCGCGTGCCACCGAGATCGCCGGGTACACACCTGCCGGGCACGCGCGCCGCGTGGCCGCGCTCAGCCGCGCCGTCGGACGCGAGCTGGGCCTTTCCGAACCGGACCTGACCGTGCTGGAGTACGCGGCCCTCATGCACGACATCGGACAGCTCAGCCTCGTCGACCCCGTGCCCGCGGGGGCCACCGCCGTGCTGCCCGCCGAGCAGCAGCGGCGCATAGCGCTCCTCGGCGGCGCCGTCGTACGCCAGACCGGGGTGGACGCCGAGGTGGCGGTGGTCGTGGAGCGGCAGGCCGACCCCTACCGGGAGCAGCCGGTCACCGCGCGCATCGTCCGGGCGGTGAACGCATACGAGGAGATGGCGCGGGAAGCAGGGCCGGGTGGGCCGCTGACCGCCCTGGAGAAGCTGCGTCTGGGCACCGCCCGCGACTACCAGCCCGAGGTCGTGGAATCACTGGCCCGGGTCCTGTCGCGACCCGGTCTGACCTTGCCCCGGGCTGGGTAACCCATGGGTAATGAGCGGCCGTCCGACGGTACGTGGTTGGATGCGAGGAAGAGGGTGTTCGGGGGCACCGGCCAGCCCGGGGCCGCACTGTCCTCGAGGGACTCTTCGAGCGACCGGCAGGCGGGACACGCAAGGAACTGGCAGGCGGGAATCGTGAGGATCTTCGGCAAGGGACGACACCGGCCCTCCGCCTCATGGCGGCAGGCCACCGACCGCGCGTTCACGCTGATCGGCGACGGCCGGTACGAGGACGCGGGAGCGCTGCTGACGCGCGCCGCGGACCTGGAGCCCTGGCTGTCCGAGTCCTGGTTCAACCTGGCGCTGCTGCACAAGTTCCGGCACGACTGGGAGCAGGCCCGGGCGGCCGGTCTGCGGGCCGTCGCACTGCTCGACCGCGAGGCGGGCGCACCTGACTGGTGGAACGTGGGCATCGCGGCCACCGCGCTCCAGGACTGGCCGCTGGCTCGGCGCTCCTGGCAGGCGTACGGCCTGCGGGTGCCCGGCGGCGCGGCCGTCTCCGGCGAGCCGGTCGGCATGGACCTGGGCAGTGCCGCCGTACGGCTGTCGCCCGAGGGCGAGGCCGAGGTGGTGTGGGGGCGCAGGCTGGACCCCGCCCGGATCGAGGTGCTGTCGATCCCGCTGCCGTCCTCCGGGCGTCGCTGGGGCGAGGTCGTGCTGCACGACGGGGTGCCGCACGGCGAGCGGACGACGGCCGCCGGGCACGCCTACCCCGTCTTCGACGAGATCGAGCTGTGGGCGCCCTCGCCGGTGCCGACCTGGGTCGTGCTGCTGGAGGCGGCCACCGAGGACGACCGGGACGCGCTGGAGCGGCTCGCCGCCGACGCGGGCTTCGCGGCCGAGGACTGGTCGTCGTCCGTGCGGCTGCTGTGCCGGATGTGCTCAGAGTCGCGGATGCCCTCCGACGAGGGGGACGGCGAGCACCTGGACCCGCACGACCACAGCGAACCGGGGCATCCGGGGCCGCTCGGGCACCGGACCGACGGTCAGCTGTGGGTGCCCGAGCGCGAGTGCGGTCTCGCTGCGCCCGCCTCCCTGGTCCGGGGCCTGCTCGACGGCTGGGTCGCGGACAGCCCGGACTCGCGGGACTGGCGGGACCTCGAAGAGGTCTGTTAGCCCCGGGTACGCCGTTCGCGCCGAGGTCTGCGACGCGCCCCTTTAGGCTGTACCCGCAGAAATTCTCACCAGGTCGCAGGAAGGCGTACGTCGGTCATGGCGCAGCAGGACACCGATCAGCAGCACGCGGGCGTGCTCCCCGTGGACGACGAGGGCTTCGTCATCGACACCGAGGACTGCGAGGAGCGCGAGGCGGCCTACCGCGAGCGCGGCACCTCGCGGCCGATCACGGTCGTCGGCAACCCGGTGCTGCACAAGGAGTGCAAGGACGTCACCGAGTTCGGGGACGAGCTCCAGCAGCTGGTCGCCGACATGTTCGCCAGCCAGCGCACCGCCGAGGGCGTGGGCCTGGCCGCCAACCAGATCGGCGTGGACCTGAAGGTCTTCGTCTACGACTGCATGGACGACGAGGGCAAGCGGCACGTGGGCGTGGTGTGCAACCCCGTGCTCGTGGAGCTGCCCGCCGAGCTGCGCCGGCTGGACGACAGCAACGAGGGCTGCCTCTCGGTGCCGACCGCGTACGCGCCGTTGGCCCGCCCGGACTACGCCGAGGTCACCGGGCAGGACGAGAAGGGCCATGCGGTCAGGGTGCGCGGCACGGGCTACTTCGCCCGGTGCCTCCAGCACGAGACGGATCACCTCTACGGATACCTGTACATCGACCGGCTCTCCAAGCGCGAGCGCAAGGACGCGCTGCGGCAGATGGCCGAGAACGAGCCCCGCTACCCCGTGGTGGCGAACGACTGAACCGTGTCCGGGGAGGTCCGGGGCGGCGCGGCCGTGGCCGGGACACCGCGGTGAACGAATGAGACTGAAAATGACAGCCGGGGCTCACGACCTCTCGTGAGTCCCGTCGGACGGCGCCTGGCCGGGGACCTCCCCGACCAGGCGCCGTTCGTGTGTGCGTCGCACGTTCGCTCCCTTGTGCTCCCCTGGCGATCCGAAACCAGTCACGCGAGGGGAGATTCTCGGCACCTTGGGGTAGTGAGTGGGGCAAATCCGTTCCCAGAACGGTCAGTTGTAGTGCTGAATGGGAAGTGCGGGGATACGCAACGGCGCACGCCCGGCACAGCGGGAGAGGTGTAGCGCCAACAGGCGGCTGAGAGGGGTTTGTTCGTGCATGCTTTCTCACACGGCACTTCATCGACGACGACCGCGGTCGCGGTGCCACCGGCGCTCTCTCTTCCGGTGATCGAGACCGCGTTTCCCCGTCAACTGCACCCGTATTGGCCCAGGCTGCAGGAGAACACCAGGGCCTGGCTCCTCGAAAAGCGCCTCATGCCTGCGGACAAGGTCGCGGAATATGCCGACGGCCTGTGCTACACGGACCTCATGGCGGGCTTCTACATAGGCGCGCCCGACGAGGTGCTCCAGGCGATAGCGGACTACAGCGCGTGGTTCTTCGTTTGGGACGACCGTCACGACCGCGACATCGTCCACGGCCGCCCGGCCGCCTGGCGGAGGCTCAGGTTCCAGCTGCACGCGGCGCTCGACTCGCCGCGGGACCACCTGCACCACCAGGATCCCCTGGTGGCAGCGTTCGCGGACAGCATGGTCCGGCTGTACTCGTTCCTGGGCGCCGACTGGAACGCCCGGTTCGCCGAGCACTTCCACGCGGTGATCGAGGCGTACGACCGGGAATTCCACAATCGGACGTCGGGCACGGTGCCGACGGTCGAGGAGTATCTCGAACTCCGGCGGCTCACCTTTGCCCACTGGATCTGGACGGATCTGCTGGAGCCGAGCGCGGGGCTCGAAATTCCCGCCGCCGTCCGGGAGGACCCGGCATATCTGCGGGCGGCCCTCCTCAGTCAGGAATTCGCCGCCTGGTACAACGATCTCTGCTCCCTCCCGAAAGAGATCGCGGGAGACGAAGTCCATAATCTCGGAATCAGTCTCATCCAACACGAGGGGATGACTCTCGAAGAGGCTGTCACAGAAGTGCGCCGACGCGTCGAAGAATGCATTTCAGAATTCCTCGCCGTCGAAAAGGACGTGGTGCGGCTCGCCGACACCCTCGCGGACGGGACCGTGCGGGGAAAGGAATTGAGTGTGGCCGTGAAGGGCTGTCTCTCCAATATGCGGAACTGGTTCAGCTCCGTGTACTGGTTCCACCACGAGTCCGGCCGGTACATGGTCGACAGCTGGGACGACCGTTCCACACCCCCGTACGTCAACAACGAAGCGGCAGGTGAGAAATGACCGTCGAGTCCGTACGGCCCGCGGCACCCGAGGCACCGGAGTCGTCCATCCCGCCTTTGGCCGGTGGCGGTATCCCCGGTCTCGGCCACGGCTGGAAACTCGTCCGCGATCCGCTGGGCTTCCTGGCGCAGCTGCGCGACCACGGTGACGTCGTCCGACTCAAGCTGGGCCCCAAGACGGTGTACGCGGTCACCACGCCGGCCCTCACCGGGGCGCTGGCGCTCAGCCCCGACTACGAGATCGGCGGCCCGCTGTGGGAGTCCCTGGAGGGGCTGCTCGGCAAGCACGGGGTCGCGACCGCCAACGGCCCCCTCCACCGGCGCCAACGCCGCACCATCCAGCCCGCGTTCCGGGCCGACATCATCCACGAGTACGCGTCCGTGATGGAGGAGGAGGCGCGCGCGTTCGCCGACCGCTGGGCGTCGGGGAAGCCCGTCGACTGCACCTCGGAGTCCTTCCGGGTGGCCGTGCGGATCGCGGCCCGCTGCCTGCTGCGCGGCCAGTTCATGGACGAACGCGCCGAACGGCTGAGCATCGCGCTCACGACGGTGTTCCGCGGTATGTACCAGCGCATGGTCATCCCCGCGGGACCGCTCTATCGGCTGCCGCTTCCGGCCAATCGCAAATTCGACCGGGCATTGGCCGATTTGCACCTTCTGGTCGACGAGATCATCGCCGAGCGCCGCGCATCTGGTCAAAAGCCGGACGATTTGCTGACGGCATTGCTGGAGGCGAAGGACGACGACGGGGAGCCCATCACCGAGCAGGAGGTCCACGACCAAGTCGTCGCGATACTCACCCCCGGAAGCGAAACCATCGCGTCCACGATCATGTGGCTCTTGGGCGTCCTCACGGCACACCCGGAACAAGCGGCCAAGGTGAGTGCGGAGGTCGAATCCGTCGCAGGGGACCGGCCTGTCGCATTCGGTGACGTCCGAAAGCTGACGCACACCAACAATGTCGTCGTCGAAGCCATGCGACTGCGTCCCGCCGTATGGATATTGACGCGCCGGGCGGTGACCGAAACCGAGCTGGGCGGCTATCGCATTCCGGCCGGTGCCGACATCGTCTACAGCCCGTACGCGATACAGCGCGATCCCCGGTCGTACGAGCGGCACCTGGATTTCGATCCCGACCGCTGGCTTCCGGAACGCTCCAAGGACCTGCCGAAGTACGCCATGCGCCCGTTCAGCGTGGGCAACCGCAAGTGCCCCAGCGACCACTTCTCGATGGCGCAGCTCACGCTCATCACGGCGACGGTGGCCGCCAGATGGCGCTTCGAGCAGGTCGCCGGGTCGAACGACGCGACCCGCGTCGGCATCACCCTGCGCCCGCACGACCTGGTGCTGAGGGCCGAGCCGCGCTGAGCCGGGTCCGCGGGGTGCGCCCTCGGGGGAGGTCGCACCCCGCGCCTCAGGCGGCCCGCGGACCCCGGAACGCGCGGCGGTAGGCGCCCGGCGTCGTCCCGAGGCTGCGCATGAACTGGTGGCGCAGCGCGGCCGCGTTGCCGAAGCCGGTCCGGCCGGCGATCGCGTCCATCGTCTCGTCCGTGGCCTCCAGCAACTCCTGTGCCAGCAGCACGCGTTGGCGCAGCAGCCAGCGGTACGGCGTGGTGCCGGTCTCCTGCTGGAAGCGGCGCGCGAAGGTGCGCGGGGACATGTGGGCGCGGGCCGCGAGCTGCTCGACCGTCACCTCCTGGTCCAGGTGGCGCTCCATCCAGACGAGCACCTCGCCGACGGTGTCGCACTGCGAACGGGGCAGCGGCCGCTCGATGTACTGGGCCTGCCCGCCGTCCCGGTGCGGGGGCACGACCATGCGGCGGGCGACGGCGTTGGCGACCTCGGGCCCGTGCTCCTTGCGCAGGAGGTGCAGGCAGGCGTCGATGCCGGCGGCGGTGCCCGCCGAGGTGATCACCGGGCCCTCGTCGACGTAGAGCACGTCCGGCTCGACGACCGCCCGCGGGAACTGCCGGGCCAGCGCGTCCGCGTGGTGCCAGTGCACGGCGCAGCGCCGACCGTCCAGCAGCCCGGCCGCGCCCAGCACGAAGACACCGGAGCACACGCTGAGCACCCGGGCGCCCCGCTCGACGGTGCGGCGCAGCGCGTCGAGCAACTCCTCGGGGTACGCGCGGTCGGCGTAGGAGTCGCCGGCCGGCACCACGACGAGGTCGGCCTCCTCCAGCCGCTCCAGGCCGTGCTCGGCCGTCAGCGTGAACCCCGCGTGCGTGCCCAGGGTGCGCGGCCCCGCCGAGGCGACGGCGAAGTCGTACACGGGGAGCCCCTCGTCGCTGCGGTCGAGTCCGAACACCTCGCAGACGACGCCGAGTTCGAAGGGGTGCACCCCGTCCAGCAGGACCACGGCCACGTTTTTCAGCATGCCGCCAGTGTGCCTGGAACGTGGCAGTAATTCGAGGGTCTACGGCAGTACTGCCACTGACCCCGGGGCGCGATCGGCGCGACAGTGGTGTTCATGGAGACACTCGTGAACACCACCGTCGCCCTGCTCACCGTCCTCGCGCTCTTCCTGGTCCTGGCCCTGCCCTCACTGATCGGCCTGCGCCACGAGTGGCGCGTCGACCGCGAGCTCAGGGCCGCCCGGGGGAGCGCCCGCCCGGCTCAGAAGTCCTCGTCGAAGCCGACTGAGCCCTCCACCGCGACCTGGTACGCCGAGGGACGGCGCTCGAAGAAGTTGGTCAGCTCCTGAACACCCTGGAGCTCCATGAAGGAGAACGGGTTCTCCGAGCCGTACACCGGGGCGAAGCCGAGGCGCGTCAGGCGCTGGTCGGCGACGCACTCCAGGTACTGCCGCATGGAGTCCGTGTTCATCCCCGGGAGGCCGTCACCGCACAGGTCGCGCGCGAACTGCAGCTCGGCCTCGACGGCCTCCCGCAGCATGGCGGTCACCTGCTCCTCCAGCCGCTCGTCGAAGAGGTCGGGCTCCTCCTTGCGGACCGTGTCGACCACCTCGAACGCGAACGACATGTGCATCGTCTCGTCGCGGAACACCCAGTTGGTGCCGGTCGCCAGGCCGTGCAGGAGACCCCGGCTGCGGAACCAGTAGACGTACGCGAAGGCGCCGTAGAAGAACAGCCCCTCGATGCACGCCGCGAAGCAGATCAGGTTCAGCAGGAAGCGGCGGCGGTCGGACTTCGACTCCAGCCGGTCCAGCTTCTCCACCGAGTCCATCCAGCGGAAGCAGAACTCGGCCTTCTCCCGGATGGACGGGATGTTCTCGACCGCGTCGAAGGCCGCCGCGCGGTCCTCCGGGTCCGGCAGATAGGTGTCGAGCAGCGTCAGATAGAACTGGACGTGCACGGCCTCCTCGAACAGCTGGCGCGACAGGTACAGCCGCGCCTCCGGGGAGTTGATGTGCTTGTAGAGCGTCAGCACCAGGTTGTTCGCGACGATCGAGTCGCCGGTCGCGAAGAACGCGACGAGCCGGCCGATCATGTGCTGCTCGCCCTGTGACAGCTTCGCCAGGTCGGCGACGTCCGAGTGGAGGTCGACCTCCTCGACGGTCCAGGTGTTCTTGATCGCGTCCCGGTAGCGCTCGTAGAAGTCCGGGTAGCGCATCGGGCGGAGCGTCAGCTCGAAGCCCGGGTCGAGCAGGTTCTTGGTCTCGCTGGACATCACTGGCAGGCCTCGCAGGACTCGGGGTTCTCAAGGGAGCAGGCGACGGCGTCGGCGTCGGCGTTCGGGGCCGCCTGCACGGGGACGGGGGTCTGCGCCCGGGCGGCGCGGGCGATGCGGGTCGCGGGACGCGAGCGCAGGTAGTACGTCGTCTTCAGGCCCGACTTCCAGGCGTACGCGTACATCGAGGAGAGCTTGCCGATGGTCGGCGTCTCCAGGAACAGGTTCAGCGACTGCGCCTGGTCCAGGTACGGGGTCCGGGCGGCGGCCATGTCGATCAGCGCGCGCTGCGGGATCTCCCAGGCCGTGCGGTACAGGTCCCGCACCTCCTGCGGCACCCAGGTGAAGCCCTGCACCGAGCCGTTCGACTCGCGCAGCGCCTCCCGGGTCTGCGCGTCCCACACGCCGAGCCGCTTGAGCTCGTCCACCAGGTAGGAGTTGACCTGGAGGAACTCGCCGGACAGCGTCTCGCGCTTGAACAGGTTGGACACCTGCGGCTCGATGCACTCGTACACGCCGGCGATGGAGGCGATCGTCGCGGTCGGCGCGATGGCGAGCAGCAGCGAGTTGCGCATGCCGACGGCCGCGATCCGCTCGCGCAGGGCCGCCCACCGCTCCGGCCAGGCCGGCTCGGTCGCGTAGTGGTCGGGGTGCAGCACACCGCGGGCGGTGCGGGTCTTCTCCCAGGCGGGCAGCGGGCCGTTGCGCTCGGCGAGGTCCGCGGACGCCTCGTAGGCGGCCAGCATGACGCGCTCGGCGATCCGGGTGGAGAGCCGCTTCGCCTCCGGGGAGTCGAAGGGCAGCCGCAGCTTGAAGAAGACGTCCTGGAGGCCCATCGCGCCGAGGCCCACCGGGCGCCAGCGGGCGTTGGAGCGGCCCGCCTGCTCGGTCGGGTAGAAGTTGATGTCCACGACCCGGTCGAGGAACGTCACCGCGGTGCGGACGGTCTCGTCCAGCCGCTCCCAGTCGATGTCCCCGTCCACCACGAACGCCCCGAGGTTGACCGAGCCCAGGTTGCAGACCGCGGTCTCCCCGTCGTCCGTGACCTCCAGGATCTCGGTGCACAGGTTCGAGGAGTGCACGGTGTGCCCGGGCTCCGCCGTCTGGTTGGCGGTGCGGTTGGCGGCGTCCTTGAAGGTCATCCAGCCGTTGCCGGTCTGCGCCAGCGTGCGCATCATCCGGCCGTACAGGTCCCGGGCCGGGATCGTCTTCCGCGCGAGCCCGGCCTCCTCGGCCGCGCGGTACGCGGCGTCGAACTCCTCGCCCCACAGGTCGACCAGCTCGGGCACGTCGGACGGTGAGAACAGCGACCAGACGCCGTTCGCGTCGACCCGGCGCATGAACTCGTCCGGGATCCAGTGGGCGAGGTTCAGGTTGTGCGTACGGCGGGCGTCCTCGCCGGTGTTGTCGCGCAGCTCCAGGAACTCCTCGATGTCGGAGTGCCAGGTCTCCAGGTACACCGCCGCCGCGCCCTTGCGCCGGCCGCCCTGGTTCACGGCGGCGACCGAGGCGTCCAGGGTCTTCAGGAACGGGACGATGCCGTTGGAGTGCCCGTTCGTGCCGCGGATCAGCGAACCCCGGGAGCGGATGCGGGAGTAGGACAGGCCGATGCCGCCGGCGTGCTTGGAGAGGCGGGCCACCTGGTGGTAGCGGTCGTAGAGGGAGTCCAGCTCGTCCAGGGGCGAGTCGAGGAGGTAGCAGGACGACATCTGGGGGTGCCGCGTACCGGAGTTGAAGAGCGTGGGGGAGGACGGCAGGTACTCGAGCCGGCTCATCAGGCCGTAGAGCGCGGCCACTTCGTCGACGGCGCGCGGGGTGTCGTCCTCGGCGAGGCCGGCGGCGACGCGCAGCATGAAGTGCTGCGGGGTCTCGATCACCTGCCGGGTGATCGGGTGCCGCAGGAGGTAGCGGCTGTGCAGCGTGCGCAGGCCGAAGTAGCCGAAGCGGTCGTCCCCGGCGGTGTCCACGAGCGCGTCCAGGCGCTCCGCGTGCAGGCGGACGAACTCGGCGGTGCGGTCCGCGATCAGCCCCTCCCGGTGGCCGACGGCGACCGAGGCGGAGAAGGAGGTGACTCCCTGGGAGGCGGCCTCGGCGGCGATGCCGATCGTCAGCAGCCGGGCGGCGAGGCGCGAGTAGACGGGGTCCTCGGAGATGAGTCCCGCCGCGGCCTCGGTGGCCAGCTCGCGCAGCTCCGCCCCGTCCGCCCGCGCGGACCGGCCGCGCAGGGCGGCGGCGGCGACCCGGCCGGGGTCGGCGCCGGGGAGGTCTGCGGTGAGGTCGGTCAGGGTCCGCAGCAACGCGGCACCGGGACCGTCCGTCTCCGCCGCTGTCGCGGACGGTGTCGCTGCGGCCGGATCGGCTGGCGCGATGGTCACGTGGGGCTCTCCCTCGCTCGGCACGGGGCCTGGAGGGAGGGCAGCGGGGCACACGTCACCCCGGCACGGGTACGCGTGCGTCCACCGGCCCACTCCACGAGGCCCGGACGTCTGGGCACCCGGACCGGACGGGCCGGGCGCACTGTCGGCAGGTCCTCGGACTGACCGTGTGCGCGAACACGCACAAGTACACCGTTGCGGGACAGTTCCGGATTCGCACCGGATTCCCCTGCGGCGACAGCGAGCATGAGCATACATCTTGTGCCGGGCCGTCGACGCACCCCCACATGTTGTGTCGTGTCGGCTCCGGAGGGTGTCAGTCGGCCGCGGTGGACGCAGCTGTCAGAGCGTCAGTTCGTAGGTCAGCAGCAGGATGTCGTCGAGCTCCGGGACGGGATTCCAGTCGCGCTCGGGGGTCCGGACGAAGCCGAGCCGCTCGTAGATCCGGTGCGCGGCGCGCATGGTCCGCTGGGTCGACAGCACGACGCGGACGCAGCCCTCCGTGGCCCGCGCGCGGTCGACGCAGGCGCGCACCAGGGCCTCGCCCGCTCCTCTTCCGCGCGCCTGCGGGGCGACCGCCAGCATGCGGATCTCGGCCTCGCCGGGACGGGCCAGCTCGGCCATGGCGTTGCCGGCCGACGGCACGTACGTCACCCCGCCGAGCACGGTGGCGTCCCGGTCCACGGCGACCAGGACCTCGGCCGCGGCGGCGCGCCGCGCGACGTCCCGCAGGTGCACCAGGTAGCCGTCGCCCTCCCCGAAGTCGAGCAGACCGTCACCGAGATACGCCTGTGCGGTGATCTCCCCGAGCGTCCCGTACTCCCCGGGCAGCGCCCGCCTGACGATGATGTCCATGCGGGTGAGTCTGCCGGACGGGAACGACGTCGGGCCGCCGGTTTTCCTCCGGCGGCCCGACATGGTGTGTACGAGAGGGACTTCAATGCGAGGTGCCCGCCGTGGCCGGCGGCAGCTCCACCTGGACGCCCGGGTCCCCGGCGTCCGCCGTGTAGTCCTCCGGCGACGTCTCGTCCAGGCCGTCGGGAGCCTTCACGGCACGCAGGACGAAGGTGAGCACGACCGTGACCGCCAGGTTCAGCACGAAGGCCGTCAGCCCGATGTAGCCGATCTCCCCGATGCCGGGAATCTCCTTCGAACTACCGCCGAAGTGCCGCTGCGTCGGGGAGGCGACCCCGTACGCGGCGAAGGTGCCGTAGACCATGCCGACGGCCCAGCCGGCGAGCAGCGCCCAGCGGTGGAACCAGCGGGTGAACAGGCCGCCGACCAGCGCCGGGAAGGTCTGGAGGATCCAGATGCCGCCCAG
Source organism: Streptomyces sp. NPDC028308 (assembly GCF_055565855.1). Taxonomy (NCBI): domain Bacteria; kingdom Bacillati; phylum Actinomycetota; class Actinomycetes; order Kitasatosporales; family Streptomycetaceae; genus Streptomyces; species Streptomyces sp. NPDC028308. Next base: position 80,968 of record NZ_JBVHTO010000013.1, on the reverse strand, counting down.
CAGCTGGAAGTTGATCGCGACCGTCTTGTCCATGGTGAGGACGAAGGCCAGCGCGCCCACCTTCACCAGCAGCGAGACCAGCTTGGAGACCTTGGTCTCCTGCTGCGGCGTCGCGTCCGGCTTGATGAAGTCCTTGTAGATGTTGCGGGTGAAGAGGTTCGCCGCCGCGATCGACATGATCGCCGCCGGCACCAGCGCGCCGATGCCGATGGCCGCGAAGGCCACGCCCGCGAACCAGTCCGGGAACATGTTCTCGAACAGCTGCGGGATCGCCAGCTGCCCGTTCTGCACCTTCACCCCGGCCGCGATCGCCATGAACCCGAGCAGGGCGAGCAGGCCCAGCATGAGGGAGTACAGCGGCAGGATGGTGGTGTTGCGCCGGATCACGTCACGGCTGCGGCTGGACAGCGTCGCCGTGATCGAGTGCGGGTACATGAACAGGGCGAGCGCCGAGCCGAGCGCGAGCGTGGCGTAGGTCCACTGTCCGGCCTCGGCGGGCACGACCCCGCCCGCACCGGCGGCCGTGTACTTCTCGCCCGCCGCCTTGAAGATCTCGTCGAACCCGCCCAGCTTGATCGGGATGTAGATGATGGCCACCGCGATCACGATGTAGATCAGGGTGTCCTTCACGAACGCGATCAGGGCGGGCGCCCGCAGCCCCGAGGAGTAGGTGTACGCGGCCAGCACGCCGAACGCGATGAGCAGCGGCAGGTCCTTCACGAACCAGTTGGTGTTCTCGCCGCCGCCGACGCCCATCACGTCCAGCACCGCCTGGATGCCGACCAGTTGCAGGGCGATGTACGGCATCGTGGCGAGGATGCCGGTGACGGCGACCGCGAGCGACAGCCCCTTGGAGCCGAAGCGCCCGCGCACGAAGTCGGAGGTCGTCACATAGCCGTGCTTGTGCGAGACCGACCACAGCCGCGGCAGGAAGGTGAAGATCAGCGGGTAGACGAGGATGGTGTACGGCACCGCGAAGAAGCCCGCCGCGCCCGCCGCGTAGATCGCCGCGGGGACGGCGACGAACGTGTACGCCGTGTAGAGGTCGCCGCCGAGCAGGAACCAGGTGACCCAGGTGCCGAACGACCGTCCGCCCAGGCCCCATTCGTCGAGGCTGTGCTCGTTCTCGGCCTTGCGCCAGCGCGCGGCCAGGAAGCCCATGACCGTGACGGCCAGGAAGAAGAAGATGAAGACGCCGAGGGCGACTCCGTTCACGCCGTCGTTCACTTCGACGCACCCCCGTCCTTCGTCGCGCGGGCGCGCTGGTCACGCTGCCAGAGCTGGTACGCGGTCATGGTGAGCAGCGTGGAGATGAGCACCCACAGCATCTGGTACCAGTAGAAGAACGGGATTCCGATGAACGTCGGGTCGGTCTTCGCGTAGGAGCCGACCCACAGCATCGCCACGAACGGCGCGACGAGGCAGACGGCAATGACCACGCGGACCGGTGTCACCACCGGTGGCTTGACTTCGGGCACATCTGACATTCCGCGGCTCCGTCCCCTCGCTGATCACCTGTGTAATGCGCAGGCAATGTAGGCGACGGTGTCACGCAGACGGAACCCCCCGTCCGCATATCGGTCCCGACCTGGGGATTCTCCGCGGCGGCGAATGCCCCACGACGGCGTTTTCCGCACTCATGAGGGCTCGCTTCATGCGGGGACCCGGGCGATCTAGTCCATCGGCCGCTTGAGGCGGGCCACGAACTTGTACCGGTCGCCCCGGTACACCGAGCGCACCCACTCCACCGGCTGACCGGTCCTGTCGAGCGAGTGCCGGGAGAGCATCAGCATGGGCAGCCCGACGTCGGTGCCGAGCAGGCCGGCCTCGCGCGGGGTGGCCAGCGAGGTCTCGATGGTCTCCTCGGCCTCGGCGAGGTGGACGTCGTAGACCTCGGCGAGCGCGGTGTAGAGAGAGGTGTACTTGACGAGCGACCTGCGCAGGGCGGGGAAGCGCTTGGCGGAGAGGTGGGTCGTCTCGATGGCCATCGGCTCGCCGCTCGCCAGCCGCAGCCGCTCGATGCGCAGCACGCGTCCGCCGGCGGTGATGTCGAGCAGGTCCGCGAGCGTCTCGTCCGCGGTGATGTAGCCGATGTCCAGCAGCTGCGAGGTGGGTTCGAGACCCTGGGCGCGCATGTCCTCGGTGTACGAGGTGAGTTGGAGCGCCTGGGAGACCTTCGGCTTGGCGACGAAGGTGCCCTTGCCCTGGATGCGTTCGAGGCGGCCCTCGACGACCAGCTCCTGGAGTGCCTGGCGCACGGTCGTGCGGGAGGTGTCGAACTCGGCGGCGAGGGTGCGCTCGGGCGGCACCGGGGTGCCGGGCGACTGCGTCTCCGTCATGTCGAGCAGGTGCTTCTTCAGGCGGTAGTACTTGGGCACGCGCGCGGTACGGATGGGTGCCCCACCCTCGTTCTCCGCACTGCTGACGTCGGTGCTCATGCTCTGCCTTCCCGGCTCCGGATGCCGAAGCGACCGACATACCCGATCGGCCACGGCTCACATCGTGGCACGGCTTCGCGCGCGAGTGTCCCCCGCACGCTCCGTGATCCCCTCTATATACCGTCGGGGTCCCCGTTGGTCTAGTCCATCGCGTCCGTCGGAGGGTCGCCGCCGAGGTCCGGGGTGCCCTGTTCGTGCCACCGGAACACCCCTGTCCCTTCTGTCGGTTGAGCAATGAAAGGTCCCTGCATATGTCGGTCCCGTAACGCTCACCTGGAGGGTCTTCTTCACCCTTGACACCCCTCTAGGTCTAGGCCAAGCTCCCCGTACTGGTCTACACCATTGGTCCAGGTCCCGGCCCCACGGGCAGTACTCGTCACAGGTCACCGCGGTGGGCAGGGGGGTTTATGGCATCCCTGAGGAGGGTGGCGTGAAGCGCAAGCTGATAGCCGCGATCGGTATCGCGGGCATGATGGTTTCCATCGCGGCGTGCGGGGACAGTGACAAGGACTCCGGGGGCGGCAAGGGCGGCGCGGAGGCCAAGGAACTCACCGTCTGGCTGACGGTGGACGCGCAGAACAACTGGCCCGAGCTGGTCAAGGCCGCCGACGCGGCGGTCAAGAAGAAGCACCCCGGCGTCAAGATCAATCACGAGTACTACGGCTGGCCGGACAAGAACGCCAAGCTCGACGCGGTCCTCGCCACCGACAAGGCCCCCGACGTCGTCGAGATGGGCAACACCGAGATGCTCGGCTACATGGTCAAGGGCGCCTTCGCTCCCGTCGACGCGTCGAAGTTCGACAACGCGGACCAGTGGCTGGACGGCCTCAAGGCGTCCGTCACCTACGACGGCAAGACCTACGGCGTGCCGTACTACGCCGGTGGCCGCGTCGGCAACTGGCGCAAGGACATCGCCGCCGCCTCCGGCGTCAAGTCCACGCCGAAGACGTACAAGGAACTCACCACCGCCCTGGACAAGATCCAGAAGAAGCAGGGCGACAAGTTCAGCGCCTGGTACCAGCCGACCCGTGACTGGTACGCCGCGATGTCCTTCGTCTACGACGCCGGCGGCTCCATCGCCGAGGAGTCCGGCGGCCAGTGGAAGGGCAACCTCTCCTCGCCGGAGTCCGTCAAGGGCCTCAAGGCGTTCAAGTCGGTCGTCGACAAGTACATGCACGGCGACAAGACCAAGGACGAGTCCGACCGCTACATCGTCTACGGCCAGGGCAAGTCCGGCATGATCTTCGGTGCCGCCTGGGAGGGCGCGACCTCCGAGGACCCGAAGAACGACAAGACCGGCAAGCTCAAGGGCAACCTCGAGAACTTCGTGGTCCCCGGCCCGTCCGGCAAGAACCTCCCCGTCTTCCTCGGCGGTTCCGACCTCGCCGTCCCGGTGAAGTCCGACGCCCAGGAACTCGCCGCCGAGTGGATCAACGCGCTCACCGGCGCCGAGGGCCAGAAGGGCCTGATCGGCAAGGGCAACCTGCCGAACAACAAGACCGACCTCGCGACGCTGAAGAGCGACCCGAAGACGGCCGTCCCGGCCACCGCGGCCGAGAGCAACTGGTTCGTCCCGATGGCGCCGGGCTGGGGGCAGGTCGAGAAGGCCCAGGTCCTGCAGACCATGCTGCAGAGCATCGGCACCGGAAAGAAGTCGGTCGAGGAAGCCGCGAAGGACGCGGACGCCGCGATCGACAAGGTCATCAACAACAAGTGACCGTCAGGCAGGGCCCCGTTGTCGGCGGGGCCCTGCTTTCCGTACGACCCTGCCGGGAGGCGGGGCCCGCTCCCCGCCCCCGCACGCCCCGCACGAAGACGCCGGGGCCGGACGGCCTGCCGCCCGTACGACGCGTACGGGCCGGCCGGGGCGCGGGAGCCCGCCTCCCGTACGACCTGTACGACCCGGTCGGGGACGGGACCTGCCACCCGTGGACCCGAGGGACCGCTGAGGAGCGCGCGGATGAGTGCCGCTGATACGACCACTGCCAAAGTGCCGCCGACGCGGCAGTCGCCACCACCCCCCGCCCCCGTGGCACCACCACGCCGGAAGCGGACCGCCGGCGGGACGGCCGTCCCGTGGGCCCTGCTCGCGCCCTGCCTGCTGATCCTCGTCCTGGTGCTCGGCTACCCCCTGGTCCGCCTGGTCACCCTGTCCTTCCAGGAGTTCGGGCAGTCCCAGCTCTGGGGCTTCAAGCCGGCCGAGTCGGTGGGCTTCGACAACTTCGGCAAGGTGCTGGGGGACGACGAGTTCTGGGCCGTCGTCGTCCGCACGATCGTCTTCGCCGGGGGCTCCGTCGTCTTCACGATGGTCATCGGCATGCTGATCGCGCTGCTCCTGCAGCGGGTCTCCGGCTGGGTGAAGACCCTCATCAACATCGCGCTGGTGGCCAGTTGGGGCATGCCCATCATCGTCGCCACCACCGTCTTCAAGTGGCTCTTCGACTCCGACTACGGCGTCTTCAACGCGGTGCTCAGCAGGCTCCCCGGCGTCGACATGATCGGCCACAACTGGTTCGCCAGCGGCCCCCAGGGCCTCGCCGTGATCATGCTGCTCGTGGTCTGGGGCGCGGTGCCGTTCGTCGTCATCACGCTCAGCGCGGGACTCACCCAGGTGCCCGCCGAACTGGAGGAGGCGGCGCGCCTCGACGGCGCGGGCGCCTGGGGCGTCTTCCGGTACGTCACGCTGCCGATCCTGAAGCCGATCATCGTGATGCTCACGACGCTCTCCGTCATCTGGGACATGGGTGTCTTCCCGCAGGTCTTCGTGATGCGCGGCGGCCACCCGGAGGCCGAGTTCCAGCTGCTCACCACGTACTCGTACGACCGCGCCTTCGTGGTCAACGACTACGCGCAGGGGTCGGCGATCGCCCTGCTCACCGTGCTCCTGCTGCTCGGTGTGGTCGCCGTCTACATGCGCCAGATGCTCAAGATCGGAGAGGTCGAGTGACCACGACCACCGCTCCTCCCGCCGCCGGGCCGCGCAAGACGGCCGCCGTCCCCGCCGCCCGGCCCCGCAGGTCCCGGCTCGGCTGGAACCTGCTCGGCCTGTTCGTCTTCGCCACCGCGGGCTTCCCCGTCTACTGGATGCTCAACACGGCGTTCAAGCCGGCGAAGGACGCCATCGACCCGGACCCGAGCCTGCTGCCCACGGCGGTCACGCTCGACAACTTCCGCCGGGCGCTCGACATCGCCGACTTCTGGGGCCCGGTCGGCCGCAGCCTGGTCGTCTCGCTGGCCGTGGTGCTGATCGGCATCGTGGTCGGCATGCTGGCCGCCCTAGCCATCTCCCGGTTCGCCTTCCGCGGCCGCAAGATCGTGATCGTCGGCATCCTCGCGGTCCAGATGGTGCCGCTCGTCGCCATGATCATCCCGGTCTTCCTGCTGCTGAACGACCTCGGTCAGTACGACAAGCTCACCGGCCTGATCATCACCTATCTGACCTTCATCCTGCCCTTCACGGTGTGGACGCTGCGCGGCTTCATCGTCAACATCCCGAAGGAGCTGGAGGAGGCCGCGATGGTCGACGGCTGCTCCCGCACGGGCGCCTTCGTCCGCGTCGTCTTCCCGCTGCTGGCCCCGGGCATGGTCGCCACCTCGGTCTACGGCTTCATCCAGGCCTGGAACGAGTACCTCTACGCCCTGATGCTCATGAGCCAGAAGAACCAGACCGCCACGGTCTGGCTCGGCAACTTCACCACCAAGCACGGCACCGAGTACGCCCCGATGATGGCCGGTTCCACGATGATGGCCGTGCCGATCGTCGTCCTCTTCCTCATCGTCCAGCGCAAGATGGCCGCGGGGCTGACCGCGGGCGCCGTGAAGGGATAACGCCACCCGATGACGACACTCGCCAGTGGTACCGACACGCTCACGCGCGACGCCCTCGCCGTGCTGCAGCCCGGGTTCACCGGGACCAGCGCGCCGGACTGGCTGCTGCGCAGGCTCGGCGAAGGCCTCACGTCGGTCGGCCTGTTCGGCCGCAACATCACCTCCGCCGCTCAACTCGCCGCACTCACCGCCCAGTTGCGCGCCGAATGCGACGACGTGCTCGTCGCCATCGACGAGGAGGGCGGCGACGTCACCCGTCTGGAGGTGCGCACCGGGTCCTCCTACCCCGGCAACCACGCCCTCGGCGCGGTGGACGACGTCGAGCTGACCCGGGAGGTGGCCCTCGCACTCGGCCGCCGCCTGGCCGCCTGCGGCGTCAACCTCAACTGGGCCCCGTCCGCCGACGTGAACTCCAACCCCGGCAACCCGGTCATCGGCGTACGGTCCTTCGGCGCCGACACCGACCTGGTCGCCCGGCACACCGCCGCGTACGTCACCGGCCTCCAGGCCGCGGGCGTCGCCGCCTGCACCAAGCACTTCCCGGGACACGGGGACACGGCGGTCGACTCGCACCACGCGCTGCCGCGCATCGACGCCGACCTGTCGGTCCTCCACGCCCGCGAACTCGTCCCGTTCCGGGCCGCGATCGCCGCGGGCAGCCGGGCCGTGATGAGCGCGCACATCCTCGTCCCGGCGCTCGACCCCGACCGTCCGGCCACGCTCTCCCGCCGCATCCTCACCGGACTGCTCCGCGAGGAACTCGGCTACGACGGCCTCATCGTCACCGACGGCATGGAGATGCAGGCCATCTCCGCCACCTACGGCATCGAACGCGGCAGCGTCCTCGCGATCGCGGCCGGCGCCGACGCGATCTGCGTGGGCGGCGGCCTGGCGGACGACGAGACCGTACGGCGACTGCGCGACGCCCTGGTCTCCGCCGTCCGCAGCGGCGAACTGGCCGAGGAGCGCCTCGCCGACGCCGCGGCCCGCGTCCGCGCGCTGGCACGGTGGACCGCCGCCGCGGCGACCGGGGCGTCCCCGGACCCCGTGGACCCGGCGGGCTCCGCAGCCTCCGCAGCCTCTGCCGACTCCGTCGACCTCGGCACCGGACGCCCGGGGGGCGCGTCCGGCGCGAGCACCGAGATCGGCCTCGTCGCCGCCCGGCGCGCACTCACGGTGACGCACTCCGATACGTACGCCCCGCTCACCGAGCCGCCGTACGTCGCCGCGCTGACCCCGGTCGCGAACATCGCCGTCGGGGACGAGACCCCGTGGGGCGTCGCCGCCGAACTCGCCGGACTGCTGCCCGGTACGGAGACGGGCAGCTTCTCCGGGGAGGAGGCCGGCACCAGCGCCCTCGCGGCTGCGGGACCGCGCCGGGTCGTCGCCGTCGTCCGCGACGAGCACCGCCATCCCTGGATGGGCGCGGCGCTCGACACCCTCCTGGCCGCCCGCCCCGACACGGTCGTCGTCGAGATGGGCGTCCCCCAGGCCACGCCCCGGGGCGCCCTGCACATCGCGACCCACGGAGCGGCCAGGGTCTGCGGCCGCGCCGCGGCGGAGGTCATCGCGGGAACGTGAGCCCGGGCCGCCGACGGCCACGCCAATCCTGCTCCTGGCACGGAAAGGCGCCGGGGTCCCTGACGGGGGACTCCGGCGCCTTTTCGGTTGCGGGGTGGGGAGTGCCGGCTCACGCCGTCCGCGACCCGCGTGGCGTGAGCAGTGGACGCCGTCGCGCCGGTGGGCTGCCTAGATCCCCTGCCAGTCCGGCTTGTTCGCGAAGGTGTGGCGGAAGTAGTCCGCGAGCTTCAGCTTGGAGGCCGCCGCCTCGTCCACGACGACCGTGGCGTGCGGGTGGAGCTGGAGCGCCGACGCCGGGCACACCGCCGCTACCGGTCCCTCCACCGTCGCCGCGACCGCGTCCGCCTTGCCCTCGCCCGTCGCGAGCAGCACCAGGTGCCGCGCCTCCAGGATCGTGCCGATGCCCTGGGTGATGACGTGGTGCGGGACCTGCTCGATGTCGCCCTCGAAGAATCGGGCGTTGTCGACGCGGGTCTGCTCGGTCAGCGTCTTGATCCGGGTCCGCGAGGCGAGCGAGGAGCACGGCTCGTTGAACCCGATGTGCCCGTCCGTGCCGATGCCGAGCAGCTGGAGGTCGACCCCGCCCACCGAGGCCAGTGCCTTGTCGTACGCCTCGCACGCGGCCTGCACGTCCTCGGCGGTGCCGTCGGGGCCCATGAACGCGTCCATGCCCAGTCCGAGCGGCTCCAGGACCTCGCGGCGCAGCACCGACCGGTAGGACTCGGGGTGCTCGGGCGGCAGCCCCACGTACTCGTCGAGCTGGGCGATCCGCGCACGCGAGGCATCCACGGCGCCCGAGCCGACCTTGGCCGCCAGCGCCTCGTAGATGGGCAGCGGGGTCGAGCCGGTGGCCACGCCGAGCAGGGCGTCGGGCTTGCGCCGGAGCAGCTCCGCCATGGCCTCGGCGATGAGCTCGCCGCCCGCCTTGGCGTCCTGGACGATGACAACTTCCACGCTGGGCCTGCCGATCTGGAGAGGGGACTCAACTGGACCCGAAAGGGGGACGCATGTGGTATAGACCAATCTAGCAGAGCCTCCCAACCCGAGTCGCGCGGAACGCGCCATCCCGCGCCGCCACCTGGCCCCCGCTTCGGCGCGGTCGCCAACCGCCCCGAGGGGCTCTTCACGCCCCGCCGGACCCCGCCCCTCCGCCACGGTTACCGGCCACCCCGAGGGGACATGTCGCGCCCACGCCGGACCCGGCCACCGCCAGGGTCGCCGTCCATCCGGAGAGCGGCACCCCGCGCCCACGCCGGACCCCGTCCACGCCACGCTCGCCGGCCGCCCGAGGTGACACCCCGTGCCCTCACCGGACCCCGCCTCTCCGTCGCAGTCGCCCGCCACCCCGAGGAGTCGTCCCGCGCACAGGCCAGGCCCACACCGGCCCCACGCCAGGCCCGCCCGCCCTCGGCCCCAGCGAACCTCCGAGCCCGCGCCCCACCGCGCGTCCGACGCCCTACGTCAGCGAACCCCCCGTCGCATCCATCCAGTGACCCGTCACCCAGCGCCCCTCGTGTGACGCCAGGAACGCCACCACGTCCGCTATGTCCGCCGGGGCGCCCACCCGGCCCAGTGCCGATATCGAGGCGGCCTCTGTCCGGGCCTCGTCGCTGGAGCGCAGCCACTCGGACGTGTGGTCGGTCTCGACGATCCCGGGGGCGACCGTGTTGACCGTGATGCCGCGGGGGCCGAGCAGCTTGGACAGGTCGCGGGTGAGGACGTCCAGGGCGGCCTTGGTCATCGCGTACGCCATCTTGTCCGGCATCACCGCGGCCCGCGCCAGGCCCGAGGAGATGTTGACGACCCGCCCTCCGTCCCGCAGCCGGGTGAGGCCCAGCCTGGTGATGAAGTGCGGCGCTTTCACGTTCACCGCGAAGAGGCGGTCGTACTCCGCCTCCTCGATCCGGTCGAAGGCGTTCGACGTGCCGATGCCGGCGTTGTTCACCAGGATGTCCAGGCCGTCCGCCTGCCGGTCGAAGGCGTCCCAGAGCGCCTCCGCGTCCCCCGGCACGCCCAGCTCCACCCCCAGGGCGAACGCCGACCCGTCCGCCGCCTCGATCGCGGCCACCGTCTCCCGCGCCGCCGCCGCGTTGCTGCCGTAGTGCACGGCCACGCGCGCGCCGTCGCGTGCGAGCCGCTCGCTGATGCCCCGTCCGATACCCCTCCCGCCGCCCGTGACCAACGCCGTCCTGCCCGTGAGCGCGCCCATGCCGGACCCCCTTCGCATTTACCTAGCGGTCGCTACAGAAAAAAACCGTACAACAGCCCGCCGACATTTCTCTAGTACGCGCTATAAAATCCACTCCATGGTGAGCAGGCAGCAGGCGGGGCCGCGGGTCGGGCCCGAGGACGCGACGGCGGCGAAGCCCCGGATCGAGCGGAGCGCTCCGGCCAAGCAACGGGGGCGCCCCCGTTCCTTCGACCGGGAGACCGCGCTGGAGAAAGCGATCCTGGCGTTCTGGGAGCACGGCTACGAGGGGACGTCCGTCTCCGACCTCACCCGGGTCATGGGGATCGGGGCCCCGAGCCTGTACGCGGCCTTCGGCGACAAGCGCTCGCTGTTCGAAGAGGTCGTCCAGGAGTACGGCACGAGGTACGGGTCGTTCCCCGAGCGCGCCCTCGCCGAGGAGCCCACCGTCCGCGGCGCCGTCGAGCGGATACTGCGCGAGGCCGCGGCGGAGTACACCGACCCCGGCCGCCCGCACGGCTGCCTGGTGATCCACGCGGCGACCAACTGCACCTCGCCCGAGGTCGAGGGGTCGCTGCGGGAGCGGCGCAACGCCAACATCGCCGCCTTCGAGAGCCGGATAAGGGCGGGGATCGCGGCCGGTGAGCTGCCCGCCGGCACGGACGCCGCCGCCCTCGCCCGGCACACCGGAGCGGTGATCCAGGGCATGTCCCAGCAGGCCCGCGACGGTGCGACCCGCGAGGAGCTGGAAGCCCTCGCCGAACTCGCCATGGCAATCTGGCCGAGCTCCTGAGATCCGGCCCCCCGGGTGAACCCCGGCGGGCTACTCTGCGTGTAGGTCATCGAGAGATGTTGGATAAACAGACAGCGGCGAACATCCGCCAACGCATGGACAGCGGCGCATGGACGCAGGAATATGGTCTAGTCCACAATGCACAGGTCGAGCATGCCGACATCGACGTGACAGCATGTGAACGCACAGCCTCCGCCTTCCCCGCACAGGAAGGCGGACCGAGGAACCGGCGCTCTCTGCCCTGACTGCTCCGGCTCCTCTCCTTCGGCCGATCGGGACCGCACACCCCGTGGCCGTTGTTGCTCCGGGCTGCGGTGCCGGGAGGGTTGAGGGTCCCTCCCAGGCGCCGCGGCCCGCGGGTGTCTTAGGGGCCGGGAGCTCCGGGCCGCCACCGGGCGCGACGCCACCGGACTCGTACGGGCATACGCTTTTCGGGCCCCGTCGTACACGGCGGGTACGCTCGCACACGTGCCCTCCATGAACGACCTCGTACGCCAGCACACGGCCCTCGACGACTCCGACCTCGAGTGGCTGCATCTGCTGGTCTCGGAGTGGCAGCTGCTCTCCGACCTCTCCTTCGCCGACCTCGTGCTGTGGGTCCCCACGCGCGACGGCACGCGCTACGTCTCCGTCGCCCAGATGCGGCCCAACACCGGCCCCACCTCGTACCAGGACGACATGGTCGGCCACCTGGTGCCGCGCGGCCGCCGCCCCATGCTGGACGCCGCCCTCGACGAGGGCCGGATCGTGCGCGAGGGCGACCCCGAGTGGCGCGAGGAGGTCCCGGTGCGGGTGGAGTCCATCCCCGTGCGCCGGGAGGGCCGGGTACTGGGAGTGATCGCCCGCAACACCAACCTCCTCACCGTGCGCACGCCGAGCCGGCTGGAGCTCACGTATCTGCAGAGCGCCTCCGACCTCGCCCAGATGATCGCCGCCGGCTCCTTCCCGTTCCCGGACCAGCAGGTCGACATGGACGCCTCGCCCCGGGTGGGCGACGGTCTGATCCGCCTGGACGCGGACGGCATCGTCCAGTACGCGTCGCCGAACGCCCTGTCCGCGTACCACCGGCTGGGCCTGGCCTCCGACCTGGTGGGTCACAACCTCGGCGTGACGACCGCCGAACTCGCCCCGTCCCGCGGCCCGGTGGACGAGGCGCTGGCCAAGGTCGCGAGCGGCTGGGCGCCCCGCGAGTTCGAGATCGAGAGCAGCGACGGCGTCATCCAGCTGCGTGCGATCCCGCTCAAACCGAAGGGCACTCGCGTCGGTTCGCTCGTCCTTCTCCGCGACGTCACCGAACTGCGCCGCCGCGAGCGCGAGTTGATCACCAAGGACGCCACGATCCGTGAGATCCACCACCGGGTGAAGAACAACCTGCAGACGGTGGCGGCACTCCTGCGGCTCCAGGCCCGCCGGATCGGCTCCGAAGAGGGCCGCGAGGCGCTCGAAGAGGCCGTCCGCCGGGTCGGATCGATTGCGATCGTGCACGAGACGCTCTCGCAGAACCTGGACGAGCGCGTGGAGTTCGACGAGATCGCCGACCGGGTGCTGGCGATGGTCGCCGAGATCTCGCCCGGAAAGGTCACCGGCCGGCGCACCGGACGCTTCGGCATCCTGGACGCCGAGGTCGCGACGCCGCTGTCCATGGTCCTCACCGAGATCCTCCAGAACGCCCTGGAGCACGGCTTCCGCGAGGGCGACCGCGGCACCGTCGAGGTCTCCGCGGTCCGCGGCGGCACCAGCAAGGAGGCCCGCCTCCTGGTCACCGTCCAGGACGACGGGGTCGGTCTGCCGGAGGGCTTCGACCCGCACAGCTCGGGCAACCTGGGCCTACAGATCGTACGGACGCTGGTGGAGGGCGAGTTGGGCGGCACGTTCGACATGGTCCCGGCTCCCGAGCGCGGCACGCGGGTGATCCTGGACGTCCCGGTGCAGGCCAACAAGTAGGCGGGCGACCCCTCTTCGGCCCCGGCCGGTGCCACCTCTTCACCCGTCGCTTACGCGAAGAGCACATCCGTGCGACGGGTCGTACGAGCAGATCGCGGGCGGCCGGCCTCCTGGGTGGCCGCATACCGGGGAGCCGGCCCGGGGGAGGGGCCCGCAACAGCAGTGAGCCCCGGACCGTGGAACCGGTCCGGGGCTAAAGCTCGTTGCTATGCGCATCGGGGGTACTGCGCGCTGCGGCTCGATAGCGGGAGATGCGTACTCGCTGTACGCGCCGCCAAGCTGAGGCTCGTCGCGGGGGTGGGTGTCAGGCGGAGGCCTGACGGGCCCGGTTGCGGGCGGCGCGGCGCTTCATCGCGCGGCGCTCGTCCTCGCTGAGACCACCCCAGACGCCGGAGTCCTGGCCGGACTCGAGCGCCCACTGCAGGCACTGCTCCATAACCGGGCAGCGACGGCAGACGGCCTTGGCTTCTTCGATCTGCAGCAGCGCAGGACCGGTGTTGCCGATGGGGAAGAAGAGCTCGGGGTCTTCCTCGCGGCAAACGGCGTTGTGACGCCAGTCCATGGCTGCTACCTCTCCTTGGTATTACATGCGGATTGCTTGTGAATGTGAACGCTTTCACGAATCCCTCAACAAGTGAAGGGCCGAGCGTCAGACGGACTGACGTGGTCCTGTGGGTTGAGGAGGGGTTCGGACTCTCTGTGGGGGCCGATGTTGCGGGCCGCCCCGAGCGCCACGTAGAGACTCGCAAACCTCAGCGGCGGATACAACCCCTTCCGGAAAGTTTTTTTTGATTCCTCGGTGTCGACTAGGTCACAGCCGTACTTCCATGGGGTGGACCCTGGCCTAAACGTTCGAGTGAAAGGACTTTGGCCCCTTCCACTCACACAATCACACGCAGTGCACGGCGTACGCCTGTGAACGTCACGCTCGTTCGCAGCCCGAGGTGGTCACCGTCCATCTGCAGGGGCAACGGCACCTTCGAATGCAAGGTGAAGTCCGTCAAGTCGTGCAGGGACACGGCGTGCTTTCCGCGGGGGCCCCGCTCGGGGGACGAAGTGAGCAACTGGGTGGCATACCGGGCAACCGAGGCCGTGGACATGCGACTGAGGCCCAGTACGTCGAGACCGGTATCGAACGAGGCCTTAGGTGACGCGTACACCGGACGATTGCCGAGAAACGTCCACGGCGAGGTGTTGCAGATGATGGACAGCACCAGATCGGTGACCGGGTCCTGCCCGGGGCGCTCCAGTGTGATCGTCCCGTGTCTGCGGTGAGGTTCGTCCAGAAATTGCCGTAGCACCTGGCGCAGATACAGCGCATGAGTGGAGCGCCTGCCGCGCTCGCGCTGCTGCTCGACCCGTCCGACCACACCCGCGTCGAAGCCGAGCCCCGCGCAGAACGTGAACCAGCGCGCCGGTGCCGCCTCGTCCTCCGTGCCCGGGGTGCCGGCGGCCAGACCGAGCCCGACCGTGCGTTCCCGTTTCTCCCGCAGGGCGTCCAGCAGGGCTCCGGTCGCCTCGACCGCGTCGTTCGGCAGGCCGAGGGCGCGGGCGAAGACGTTGGTGGAGCCGCCCGGGACCACCGCGAGGAGGGGGAGGCGGTCCGGGTCGGGGCCGTGGTGGAGCAGACCGTTCACGACCTCGTTGACCGTGCCGTCGCCGCCGAGGGCCACGACCAGCTCGATGTCCTTGCTCTCCGCGGCCTGCCGCCCGAGGTCCCGGGCGTGCCCGCGGTACTCGGTGGTGACCGCGTCCAGCTTCATCTCACTGGCCAGTGCGTGGATGAGCACGTCGCGCGTACGCGCACTCGTGGTGGTTGCCGCCGGATTGACCACGAGAAGTGCACGCATGCGATGCAGCGTACCTACTGGGTGGTACCCGACCCAGACCGAGGTGCGGATCCGGTGAAAGATCGGGACGACGGCGTGTACCCGGGGCGGGCCAGGGGAGCCGTGCGCCGGGGCGCGGAGCGGGCACCCGGGCCCCTCGGCGGCCGGTGGCCCCGGGCTACTCTTCAGGGGTGAGTCCTGAGCAGAACACCGCCCCCGACCTCTCCACCGCCGAACCCCGTCCGGGACGGCTGACCGCCGCGGCGGCGCTGGCCGCTCTGGAGGGTCTGGCCCTGGTGGCGGGGGGCGTCTACATCGTCGTACTGGGCCTCACCGGGGACACGGACGACCGCCGACAGGCCGTCACCGGCGGCATCACCCTGATCGCCCTCGCGCTGCTGCCGCTGCTGGCCGCGCGCGGTCTGCTGCTGCGCCGCGGCTGGAGCCGGGGCCCGGCGGTGATCACGCAGGTCATGGCCCTGCCGGTGGCCTACAGCCTGCTCCAGGCCGACAGTATGGCCATCCCCGCCGGGATCGTGCTCGCCGTCGTCGCGGTCGTGGCGCTGGTGCTGCTGCTGAACCCCGCGACGACCCGCGCGCTCGGCATCCGGGGGCCGGGCGGCTCGCGGGACGAGAAGTGAGCGCCCCGGCCGGCTGCCGCTGAGCCCCGCCCACCGCTCCTCGGTCCACTCCTGTCGGAGCGGACCGGCCTACTCCTCGACGAGGAGCTTCTCCCGGAGCTGGGCCAGGGTGCGGGCCAGCAGGCGCGAGACGTGCATCTGCGAGATGCCGACCTCCTGCGCGATCTGGGACTGGGTCATGTTGCCGAAGAAGCGGAGGAGCAGAATCCGCTTCTCCCGGGGCGGGAGGTCCTCCAGCAGCGGCTTGAGGGACTCGCGGTACTCCACACCCTCCAGCGCCTCGTCCTCGGCGCCGAGCGTGTCCGCGACGGCCGGGGACTCGTCGTCCGTGTCGGGAACGTCCAGGGACAGCGTGGAGTACGCGTTGGCGGACTCCAGGCCCTCCAGGACCTCCTCCTCCGAGATGGCCAGCTTCTCGGCCAGCTCGTGCACCGTGGGGGAGCGGCCGTGCTGCTGCGAGAGCTCCGCGGTCGCCGTGGTCAGCGCGAGGCGCAGCTCCTGAAGGCGCCGCGGCACCCGCACCGCCCAGCCCTTGTCGCGGAAGTGGCGCTTGATCTCGCCCACGACCGTCGGTGTCGCGTACGTGGAGAACTCGACGCCGCGCTCGGGGTCGAAGCGGTCCACCGACTTGATCAGGCCGATCGTGGCGACCTGGGTCAGGTCGTCCAGCGGCTCGCCGCGGTTGCGGAAGCGGCGGGCCAGGTGCTCGACGAGCGGCAGATGCATGCGGACCAGTTGGTTGCGCAGCTCCGCGTACTCGGCACTGCTGTCGCTCAGCTTGCGCAGCTCGATGAACATCAGCCGCGCCCCGCTGCGGTCCTGGGGGTCGTGCCGCGTGTGCTGGGCGCTCGGCCCGTGCTGCGCGCCCTGCACGCTCTGCTCCGCGTCTCGCTCGTGCTCGCTCATAGTCCCGCCCGTCACCATTCCCCGAGCTCCCGGCTCTTCCCCCAAGGTCGCGGCCGCGCCGGAGCCGGGTGGCCCCCCGGGCCGGGACGCCTGGGGCACCGCCGGGAGGGTGTCGTCCTCCGGATGCGGCCGGGCCTGCTCGGGGATGCCGTCGACGCCGGCCGCCAGAGGCCGCGGCCCGCCGGGGCCACCGATGCCCTCGGCGGGAAGTTCCCGTGTGCCGCGCTTGTCGTCCCGCACCGGCCCGTCCCCGTTCCTCACGCCGGCCCGGGTCCCGCGCCGCGCTTCTTGTAGAGACTGATCGAAACGGTCTTGTCTTCGGCGACGGAGGAGTCGACCTGGCCCGCGAGGGCCGAGAGGACGGTCCAGGCGAAGGTGTCCCGCGAAGGGGCGTGACCGTCCGTGGTCGGCGCCGAGACGGTGACCTCCAGTGAGTCGTCGACGAGTCGGAAGACACAGCTCAGCACGGAGCCGGGGACGGCCTGCTGCAGCAGGATCGCGCAGGCCTCGTCGACCGCGATGCGCAGGTCCTCGATCTCGTCGAGGGTGAAGTCCAAACGCGCCGCGAGTCCGGCCGTGGCCGTACGCAGCACCGACAGGTAGGCACCCGCAGCCGGCAGCCGGACTTCGACGAAGTCCTGGGTCGCGGGCTCGCCTGCGATCTGGGACACCCTCACCTCCAAGGTGGTACAAGCTCTTTCAGGGGCCGAGGGTGTGACCCCCCGGGGTAACGCGATGACCGATACGTGGTTCAGCGGTGACGCTATCGCGCTCCCAAGTCCCTTGTCCCGGGGACCCCGCCCCCGTGCTGTCACTCATAGTAAGCCTATGAGTACGGACAGTGGCTAGGGGTCTGCGGCCCCAAATAGGAAGAGCGCGCGCCGGGTTGACGTACCCAGGCCTCAGACCGTCGAACCGTTCCGGTCCAGGGTCACACGAGTACGTGGTCCACGAAGCACCAACGCCAGCTCTCGCCGGGTTCGAGCGTACGCATCACCGGGTGGCCGGTCTCCTGGAAATGCCCGTCGGCGTGCCGGAGCGGCGAGGAGTCGCAGCAGCCCACATGGCCGCAGCTCAGGCACTGGCGCAGCTGCACCGGATGCGTACCGGCGGCCAGGCACTCGAGACAGGTCTCGCTCAGGGCCGCGGGCTCGGGGTGCGGCAGCGCGTCGGAGTGCGTGCACTGTTTCATGATTGCCAGGTTACGACGGGTGTGCGGGAAGCCGCGCGGAATCCGAGGGCGGGCTGAGGACGATGGATGTTTTGCCACTGCTGATGCTGGTGGCGGGCAGTGCGGCGGTCGCGGGGGCCGCCCGGCGTACGCCGGTGCCCGCCCCGCTGCTGCTGGTCGCGGCCGCACTGCTGATCTCCTACGTCCCCGGGGTGCCCGACTACACGCTCGAACCCGACGTGGTGCTGCCGCTGCTGCTGCCGCCGCTCCTGTACACGGCGGCGGCGGACAGCTCCTATCTCGACCTGCGGGCGCAGATGCGGCCGGTCGCCCTGCTGTCGGTCGGCTACGTCCTCTTCGCGACCGTCGTCGTGGGGTACGCCGCGTACCTGATCGTGCCGGGCCTGCCGCTGACGGCCGCGCTGGTGCTCGGCGCGGTGGTGGCGCCGCCGGACGCCGTCGCGGCGACGGCGGTGGCACGCCGGGTGGGGCTGCCGTCGCGGATCACCACGATCCTTCAGGGCGAGTCCCTGGTGAACGACGCCACCGCGATCACCGCCTTCAAGGTGGCCCTCGCGGCCGCGGTCGGCGAGGGCGCGACCTGGGCGGGCGGCCTGCGCGAGTTCCTGGTGGCAGCCGTCGGCGGCGTGGTCGTCGGACTCGTGCTGATGGTGCCTCTGCACTGGCTGCGCACGCACCTCGGGGAGGCGCTGCTCCAGAACACGCTCTCGCTGCTGATCCCCTTCGTCGCGTACGGGGTCGCCGAGCAGGTGCACGCCTCCGGGGTGCTCGCCGTGGTCGTCGTCGCCCTGTACCTCGGCCACCGCTCCTGGGAGGTCGACTTCGCCACCCGCCTCCAGGAGGAGGCCGTGTGGAAGATGGTCGCCTTCATCCTGGAGTCGGCCGTGTTCGCCCTCATCGGACTCCAGCTGCCCGTGGTGCTGAAGGGGCTCGGGGCGTACGAGGGGGGCCGGGCCGCCTGGTACGCGGTGGCGCTGTTCCTCGTGGTGGTCGCCACCAGGTTCGTGTGGGTGTACCCGGCGACGTACGTGCCCCGGATGATCTCCGCGCGCGTCCGGGGCCGTGAGGCGGACCCCACCTGGAAGGCGCCGTTCGTGATCTCCTGGGCCGGGATGCGGGGCGTGGTGTCCCTCGCCATCGCCTTCTCGATCCCGCTGACCATGCACGACGGCGGCGGGTTCCCCGGGCGCAACCTCATCCTCTTCCTGACCTTCACCACGGTCATCGGGACGCTGGTCGTCCAGGGGCTCACCCTGCCGCCGCTGATCCGGCTGCTGAAGCTCCCGGGCCGGGACCAGCAGGCCGAGACGCTCGCGGAGGCCAACGCGCAGGCCCAGGCGTCCCGGGCGGCCGAGAAGCGGCTCGACGAACTTCTCGTCGACGAGCGCAACGCCCTCCCCGGACCGCTCGCCGACCGGCTGCGCAGCGTCCTGGAGCGGCGCCGCAACGCCGTCTGGGAACGGCTCGGGGCGGTCAACCCGACCACCGGGGAGACCCAGGACGACACCTACCGCCGGCTCTCGCGGGAGATGATCAGCGCCGAGCGCGAGGTCTTCGTGAAGCTGCGCGACCTGCGCTACATCGACGACGAGATGCTGCGGAGCCTGCTGCGGCGGCTGGACCTGGAGGAGGCGGCGGCCTTCCGGGAGACGCAGTGAGATGTGCCGCGCGGGCGGTTCAGGCGAGCGGTGTGCCGGTGATCACGGCGGCCACCGTCGTCCCGCGCGGGAAGGCGCCCTCGTCCGCCAGGGCGACAAGTCCGTAGAGCGTCTTGGCGACATAGAGACGCTCGACGGCCAGTCCGTGGCGCTGCTCGAAGTCCGCGGCGAAGCGGTCGAGTTCCGGAGTCGTACGCGCGTAGCCGCCGCAGTGGAAGCGGTCGTCCAGGGACCAGTCGCCCCGGGGGCCGCCGAAGGCCTCCCGCTGGAGGGCCCGCACGTCACCGCCGAGGAAGCCGCCTCTCAGGACCGGTATCCCCAGGGCGCGGCAGCCCGGCGCGAGCCCCGCGGCGAGGCCGGCCAGCGTGCCGCCGGTGCCGCAGGCGACGGCGACCACGTCGGCGTGGGCGTCCAGCTCCTCGCCGAGCGCCCGGCAGCCGCGTACGGCGAGGGAGTTGCTGCCGCCCTCCGGCACCACGTACGCGTCCTCGGCGCCGGCCGCGCGCAGGAGAGCGGCCAGCGTCTCCGGCTCGCTCTTGCGGCGGTACGTCGGCCTGTCGACGAAGTGCAGCCGCATGCCGTCCGCGGCACACCGGGCGAGCGAGGGGTTGAGGGGACGTCCGGCCAGCTCGTCGCCGCGGACCACACCGACGGTGGGCAGGCCCAGGAGACGGCCGGCCGCGGCCGTCGCCCGCAGGTGGTTCGAGTACGCGCCGCCGAAGGTGAGCAGCGTGCGGCCCGCCGCCGCCGTCAGGTTCGGCACGAGCTTGCGCCACTTGTTGCCGATCAGCTCCGGGTGGATCAGGTCGTCCCGCTTGAGCAGCAGCCGCACGCCGTGCCGCGCCAGCCGCGCGTCCGCGGCCTCCTGGAGCGGCGACGGCAGCCGCGGGCGCAGTCCGGCGGGGGAGAGCGCCTCGGGGCGGTCGGAGCTGGTCACCCCGCCATTGTCGGACATCTGTACGGCAGCGGGCTCGCGGGCGGACCCCGCCGCCGGCGACCGGGTCAGGTCACTTCAGGCGGTCGCGGACGCGCTCGCGCAGGGAGGCCATCTTGAACCCCCGCGGATCCACCTTGCCGGGCTGCCACTCCAGATGACCGACGACGGAGCGCTCGGTCCAGCCGTGGTGACGGCAGATGGCGGCCGAGACCCGCTCGACGGCGTCGAGCTGCTCCGCCGGCCACGGGTCCTCGCCGTCGCCCAGGTTCTCGCACTCGAAGCCGTAGAAGTGGCGGTTGCCGTCGGTGTTCGCCTCGTTGTCCGGCGGGAGCGCCTTCTCGGCGATCACCGCGCGCAGGACGTCGTCGTCCCCGAGACCTGCGTGGTTGGCGCGCCCGTAGCCGACGAGGTGGACGACGCCGTCCTTGGTGATCACGCCGTGGCACAGGGGCCCCGGCAGATCCGGGTGGCCGACGCGGCACATCTCGACCGTGCGCGCGGCACCCGAGGTCACGGTGTGATGGATCATGACGCCGTGCACCGGCCCCCAGGGGCCCTTGTGATTGCGGTTGTGGTGCTCCCAGTCGCCGACCTCGACGACGGTGACGCCTTCCGCTCTGAGCCGGTCCAGGAAACGCCGGGCGGACATGGGTGGGGCCACGACTGCCCCCTTCGCTGCGCGACGACCGCCCGTCGCGACCGCCTCGTACGGTGCTTGTACCCGTGACGAGATGGCCGGGACCAGCCGTTCGCACAGCGTGCGAGCCGAACCGGTCAGCGGGGCGCGACGGCGATGACCAGCGATGATCGACCCTGTCCCGGATCGATCGACGGGCGATCAACTACGCAGGAAAGCGTCCCCGTTTGACGCGATGTGACTCTCCAGCGCCTGGAGCGCCTGGCGCGTCGCCTCGGGGGAACCGCTGCCGCGCCGCTCCGCGTAGTACGCGGCGCCCAGTCTCTTCAGCAGATCGCCGCCCGCGCGCTGCGCCTGCACGTCGTCGATCTTCTGCCTGCCCTGCGTCAGGCCGCGCTGCGCCTGCTCCTTCGCGCGGTCCAGAAAGCCCGCCATGGCCCTTTCCCGTCCTTGGTCGTCCGTCGAGGGTGTGGTCGGGAGATCAAACGGTTGGCTGGATCTCGGAGTTCCCCGGGTCACGTGCCGCACCCCATGCCCAGCCGTCGCAGAGTCCATTCCCGCTCATTCGTGTAATAGCACCAACACGCTGCGTGATGGAAGGCTTGTCCTCGCAGATCAGTGCACGACCAGGAGGGCAATTTTCATGTCGGTAGGCGAAGAGGTCCGCGCGGGTCAGGACAGGCCGCAGCAGAGTCTCGGCACAACGGCCGCGCGGAACCTGGCCACCACGACCAAGTCCGCGCCGCAGATGCAGGAGATCAGCTCGCGCTGGCTGCTGCGCATGCTGCCCTGGGTGAACGTGCAGGGTGGTACGTACCGGGTGAACCGGCGGCTCAGCTACTCGGTGGGCGACGGCCGCGTGACGTTCGTGAAGACCGGTGACCAGGTGCGGGTCATCCCCGCGGAGCTCGGCGAGCTGCCGATCCTGCGGACGTTCGAGGACGAGGAGGTCCTCGGTGAGCTCGCCGCCCGCTGCCGGCAGCGGGAGTTCGAACCGGGCGCGGTCCTCACCGAGTTCGGCAGTCCGGCCGAGGGTGTCTTCCTCCTCGCGCACGGCCGGGTCGAGAAGGTCGGCACCGGGCCGTACGGCGACGACGCCGTCCTGGGGAACCTCGCGGACGGCGCGTACTTCGGCGAGCAGGCCCTGATCGACCCGGACGCCATCTGGGAGTACACGGCGCGCGCGGTCACCGCCTGCACCGTGCTCTTCCTGCCCCGCCAGGACCTCGAACAGGTCGCGGAGCGCTCCGAGTCGCTGAGCGGTCACCTCCGGGAGATGCGCTCCATCCCCCACCAGCGGACGAACAAGTACGGCGAGAAGGAGATCGACCTCGCGGCCGGCCACACCGGGGAGCCGGAGATCCCGGGCACCTTCGTGGACTACGAGTCCGCCCCCCGCGAGTACGAACTCAGCATCGCCCAGACCGTGCTGCGCCTGCACTCGCGCGTCGCCGACCTCTACAACCAGCCGATGAACCAGACCGAGCAGCAACTCAGGCTCACGGTCGAGGCGTTGAAGGAGCGCCAGGAGCACGAGCTCATCAACAACCGCGAGTTCGGCCTCCTCAACAACTGCGAGTACGACCAGCGGCTCCAGCCGCACGACGGCGTCCCCAGCCCCGACGACCTCGACGAACTGCTCAGCCGCCGGCGCGGCACCAAGATGCTCCTCGCCCACCCGCGCGCGATCTCCGCGATCGGCCGCGAACTCAACAAGCGCGGACTCGTCCCTGAGACCGTCGAGATGGCGGGCAACCGCATCCCGACCTGGCGCGGAGTCCCGATCTTCCCGTGCAACAAGATCCCGGTCAGCGACGCCCGTACGACCTCGATCATCGCCATGCGAACCGGCGAGGCCGAACAGGGCGTCATCGGACTCCAGCAGTCGGGCATCCCGGACGAGATCGAGCCGAGCCTGTCGGTGCGCTTCATGGGCATCAACGAACAGGCGATCATCTCCTACCTGGTGACCGCCTACTACTCCGCGGCCGTCCTCGTGCCCGACGCGCTCGGCATCCTGGAGAACGTCGAGATCGGCCGCTGGCGGTGACCCCGGAGCGCACTGGACGCCGTGTCCCCGCCCCGCCGGGCGGGTACACCCCGGGGGTACGCGCCCAGTGCGCGCCGGAACAGCCACCGTCCGCCGGCTCTCCGAGGCGATCCCATGGGTGAGTTCATGACGGAGACGAAGCAGAGTCCGACCGAGACACTCGAAAGGCACCGCCCCATCGACAGGCAAGGGCCGCCCTCCACCGCTTCCGTCGGGAGGCAGCACCCACCGGGTGCGTCCGACGGGCAGGAGGCGGCGGCGATCCTGGAGCGCGCCCGGACGTCCGTCGACCCCGAGCTGCGCCGGGCCGTCGAGTCGCTGCCCGGCGCGATGCGCAGGACCGCGCTCTACCACTTCGGCTGGCAGCACGCGGACGGCACCCCGGCCGCGGGCAACGCGGGCAAGGCCATCCGGCCCGCGCTCGTGCTGACCGCGGCCCGGGCCCTCGGCGGGCGGGACACGGCGGCCGTACGGGCGGCCGCGGCGGTGGAGTTGGTCCACAACTTCTCGCTACTGCACGACGACGTCATGGACCGGGACACGACCCGCCGGCACCGGCCGACGGCCTGGACGGTGTTCGGGGACGCCGACGCGATCCTCGCCGGGGACGCGCTCCAGGCACTCGCCCTGCGCCTGCTCGCCGAGGATCCGCACCCGGCGTCCTCGGCGGCCGCCACCCGGCTCGCGGACTGCGTGATCGAACTGTGCGAGGGGCAGCACACCGACACGGCCATGGAGAGACGCGCTCCGGGGGAGGTCACCTTGGAGGAGTGCCTGGCCATGGCGGAGGCCAAGACGGGCGCGCTGCTCGGTTGCGCGTGCGCACTCGGCGGGCTGTACGCGGGCGCGGACGAGGAGGACGTCGAGGCACTGGACGCGTTCGGCCGGCAGGCCGGGCTCGCCTTCCAGCTGATCGACGACGTCATCGGGATCTGGGGGGACCCGGGCCGCACCGGCAAGCCGGCCGGGGCGGACCTCGTCGCCCGCAAGAAGTCCCTGCCCGTGGTCGCGGCGCTCGCCTCGGGCACCCCGGCGGCGGCCGAACTGGCCGAGCTGTACACGGCTCCCTACACGGAAGGGGATCTGGAGCGCACCGTGCTGGCCGTCGAGCGGGCCGGGGGCCGCGACTGGGCGCAGGCCCAGGCGGCCGACCGGATGGCCCGGGCGATGCACGAGCTGTCCCGGGCGGTCCCGGAGCCGGAGGCGGCGGGCGGCCTGCTCGCCCTGGCCGAGTTCGTGACCCGCCGCACCACCTGAGGGCCCGTCCGCCGCCGCGGTGGCGGACACCCGGGACCGTCGTCCACCGCCCCGGCGGCGGACACCCGGGACCGTCGTCCGCCGTGACGGGCGGCGCCCCGGGGACCGGCCCCCCAGAACCTCCGGGCCCGTACGGCACCTGACCTCCGTACGGGCCCGGGGCCCAGACCGAGACCCGCCGGCCTGGATCCCGGCCGGTGCGAACCCCGTGCACCCGGGTGCCCGAGGCCCGGGCACTGCCACCCACTAGGCTGAACCGCCGTACGCTGGACGGCTGTTGAGGCGAAGGGGCGGGACATGGGCGTGGCCATCAGGGCGGCCGGCAGGGGAGACCGCGAACTGATCGTGCGGCTGCTCGACGAGGCGTTCCGTGACGACCCGGTGAGCGGCTGGATCTTCCCCGACGAGACGTACCGCCGCGGCACGCATCCCAAGCTGATGGCGGCCTTCCTCGACATCGTGCTCGCCGAGGGCTGGGTCGACGTCACCGAGGACGGCACCGCCTGCGCGCTGTGGCTGTCGGTGCCGGCCGGAGCGGGGCACGAGGGCGAGGACGACGACGCCGCACTGCTGCGCGAGGCGGTCGACCCGGGCAACGAACGCGTCGAACTGGTCGGCCGCCTGACGAACGCGGCGCACCCCACCGACCGCGCCCACGCGTACCTGTGGATGATCGCCGTGGAACCGGGCCGGCAGGGCGAGGGCCTCGGTTCCGCGCTGATGCAGCCGGTCCTCGACCGCTGCGACCGGGAAGGTCTGCCCGCCTATCTGGAGGCGAGCAGCGCCCGCAGCCGCGCGCTCTACGAGCGGCTGGGCTTCGCCTTCACCGGCCGCGCGGTCGAGCTGCCGGACGGCCCGCTCATGTGGCCGATGTGGCGGGATCCGCAGAGCTGACGGCCACCGGAAGGGCCCCGGACTCGCCTGCGGCGACCCGGCCCGCGCCCGCCCGTGAACGGCCTCGCGGCGGGGACGTACGGCAAGGAGCGCGGGTCCCCCTTTCGGCCTACCCTTGAAGCATGGGCACCGAAGAGCATGTCTGTTCCGTCTGCGGGCAGCCGGTCGCCACGGTCGTCAAACGCCACAAGACCCTGGGCGCCTGGGTCCCCACCTGGGTGGCCGGTCCCTGCCGGAACCCGGAGTGCGCGTCGCACTCCGGCGAGTCCGAGGAGGGGCACCGGGAGGCACCGGCCCGGCCCGTGTCCGACACGTCCTGAGAAACAGGCGCGCGGCCGTGTCGAGAAACCGGACCCGGCCCCGACGTCCCCTGTGAGAGCCGCCCCGCACCCGGGCGGCCTGGACCGGGAGACGAAGGAGCCGAGTCATGAAGTACCTGGTGATGGTGCAGGGCACCCAGGCCGACTACGAGGCGATGCAGGGCAAGCCCTCCGACACTTCCCCGGCCTGGAGCGAGCAGGAGATCCAGGCCATGTACGCGTACATGGGCGCGGTCAGCGACGACCTCTCCGAGTCCGGTGAACTCCTCGACGCCCAGGGGCTCGCCGAACCGGCCCGGACCCGGCTGGTCGCCGCCGGCAAGGACGGCGCGCCGGTGATCACCGACGGGCCCTACGGCGAGACCAAGGAAGTGCTGGCCGGCTACTGGCTCGTGGAGTGCGAGAGCCTGGACCGGGTCACCGAGATCGCCGCCCGCGTGACCCGCTGTCCGGGACCGGAGGGGGCCACCGACCATCCGGTGGTGATCCGGCCCGTCGGCGGCGACGCCGGGGACGTGTGACCCCGCCGCGCGGCGGACCGACCGAGATCGCGGACCTGCTGCGTCGGCGGGCGCCGCAGGTCTTCGGCGCGCTCGTCCGCCGGAACGGGCCCGTCGACGCGGCCGAGGACACCGTACGGGAGGCCCCGGCGGTCCGGCCACCGGCCGAGCGGTCCCCCAGCCTGCCGGAGCGGCCCTGTCCGCGGGGCGGGCCGCGGGGCCGAAGACGTAGCGTGGCGCCATGCCCGAACACCTGTTGCACATCACCGAGCGCTCCCTGTGGGACGCCGCCCGCGCCGCGGGCACCTACGAGATGTCCACCCGCGGCCGGACCCTCCAGGAGGAGGGCTTCATCCACTGCTCGCTGCGCCACCAGCTCCCGAGAGTGGCTAACTTCCTGTACGGCTCGTACACCGGGCCCGACGAACTGGTGGTCCTGGTGATCGACACCGGACGGCTCGGCGCGGAGGTCCGCCACGAGTCCCCGGAGCCCGGCGGCGAGGAGTTCCCTCACATCTACGGGCCGATCCCGGTGAAGGCCGTGGTGGACGTCGAGCCCTGGGACGCGGGTGCGGCACTGCCGCCGGCCGTGGACCTGGCCGCCCTGACCGCGCTCGCCGACGGGCATCACGCGCGCGCCGTAAGGGCGTTGGGCGTGCGGGAAAGCGCCGGGCACCTCCTGAAGGTGTACGCCGTCGAGGCGCCCGGGCGCGTGGTCGGCGACGACGAGGAGACGGCCGCGCTGCGGATCGCGGCGGACCAGCTGGCGCTGGGCGCGACCCGCGGGTCGCTGGGCCTCGCCGTCCTGCTGGTGCACGCGGGAGGCGACGGCGACTACGTCCTCGTGCACACCTGGGTCGAGGGGTACATGTCCGACCTCGCGGTGTTCGCCGGACCGGCCGGTGAGCCGGCGCTGCTGCGGCCCGGCAGGCAGGGGCTCGCCCCGTGCGTCTGGGAGGCGGCGGTGCTGGCCCACGAGCGGGGCGCGTTCGCCCGGCACGTCCTGGACGGCGAGGGTCCGCTAGCGCGCCGGCTGACCGCGTGGGGTGCCGACGTCCTGACGGGCGCGGTGCGGTGACCGGCACGCCACGGGTGCGGCGGGCGGTGCGCGAGGACCTCCCGCACGTGGCCGCGCTGGCCGCCGAGCACGCCGCTTACGAGCATGCCGGGCCGCCCGCCCCAGGACTGGCCGGCCGCCTCGAAGCGCTGCTGTTCGGAGTCGCGGCGCCCCGGCTGCGGTGCCTGGTCGCGGAATCGGGCGACGGCGAGATCGTCGGCTACGCGACCTGCGCCCCCGAGCTGTCCACCTGGGACGGCGCGGAGTACCTGCACATGGACTGCCTCTTCCTGCGCGAGGGCCGGCGGGGCCTCGGCCTCGGCCCGCTGCTGATGGAGGCGGTGCTCGCGGAGGCGCGGACCCTCGGTCTCGGCGAGGTCCAGTGGCAGACCCCCCTCTGGAACGAGGGCGCGATCCGCTTCTACGACCGCCTCGGCGCCCGCGGCAGGGAGAAGCGCCGCTACTCGCTGCCTGCGGACGGGAGCCGCCCGCCGGTCTCCGGGTCACGGCCCGTCAGGCAGTAGGTGCCGCCCGCCGGGTCCCGCATCACCGTCCAGCCGGTCCCGCGGCCGACGGCGGTGGCGCCGAGCTCCTCGTGCCGGGCCCGTACCGCCTCGACGTCGGAGCAGGCGACGTCGAGGTGCGCGGAGGCGGGGCGCTCGGTGCCGAGGCGCTGGAGCAGGATGCGCACGGGCAGGTCCGCGGGCGGTTCGACGACGTGGAACTCCGGGAGCGTGCTCGGGCGGGACGTCCATCCCGTGAGAGCGCCCCAGAACGCGACCTCCGCCGCGTACACGGACGGCGCGAGGTCGAGGCACACCTGGTCGAGCCGGCTGGTCGCGCCCTCCGGGCCCCGCACCACGGGCGGCCGCACCGACTCCCCGAGCCAGGGCACCGCGCAGAACGCCTGCCCGGCCGGGGAGCGCAGCACGGTCCACTCCCCGTGGTCGGCGAGCACCTCCGCGCCCAGCTCACGTGCCGCCGCCACCAGCGCCGGGACGTCCTCGACGGCGAGGTCGAGATGCGCGCCGCCCTCGCCCGCGTCGACGCCCTGCGCCTTCACGCACGGGTCGGCCCCGTCGGGCAGCAGGGTCAGGAACTCGCCGCGGGGCGCGGAGGGACGCGTCCCGGTGACCGCCGTCCAGAAGTCGCGGGCCGTCCCGGCCCGCGCGGCGGGCCGGTCGACGAAGGCGTAGCTCCACCGGATCGGTTCGGTCATGGTGCGCGCTCCCTGTCGGACGGTTCGTACGTTCGTACGGTCCGTACCGTCTCCCGGAGCGCCCGGCCGCGCAACGACGTTTTCCGGTGCAGCGGCCGGCTCAGCCCTTGCGGGGCTCGTTGAAGCGCAGCAGGTTGCCCGCCGGATCGCGGAACGCGCAGTCCCGCACGCCGTAGGGCTGGTCCATCGGCTCCTGGATCACGTCGGCGCCGGAGGCGCGGACGCGTTCGAACAGGGCGTCGCAGTCGCCGGTGCGGAAGATGACCCCGCGCAGCACGCCCTTGGCGAGGAGCTCGGCCATCGCCTGCTTGTCCGCGGGCGAGGTGTTCGGGTCCGCGGCCGGCGGCTCCAGGACGATCTCCACGTCGGGCTGGAGCGGGGAGCCCACGGTCACCCAGCGCATGCCCTCGAACCCCACGTCGTTGCGCACCTCGAGACCGAGGACGTCGCGGTAGAACGCGAGCGCCTTGTCGTGGTCGTCGACGGCGATGAAGCACTGTGACAGTTTCAGATCCATGACGTCACGCTAGGCCCTGCCGTCCGTTTCGCGCCCGTGCCGCGTGCCGCGAGCTGGATCCTCAGAGCCACGTACCCGGTTCCGCCTCCGGCTTGCGGTGCCTGGCCGGACGGGTGAGGCGCTGCGCCACGCAGGAGGGGATCGGCGCCCCGTGGTCGTGCGGGCGGGCCCGGTACGCGCTCGGGGTCTCGCCCACCAGCTCGGTGAAGCGGGAGCTGAAGGACCCGAGCGAGGTGCACCCGACGGCGAAGCACACCTCGGTGACCGTGAGGTCGCCGCGCCGCAGCAGCGCCTTGGCCCGCTCGATGCGGCGCGTCATCAGGTACGTGTACGGCGTCTCGCCGAAGGCCGCGCGGAAACTGCGCTGGAAGTGCCCCGGCGACATCAGCGCGGTACGCGCCAGCTCGGCCACGTCCAGCGGTTGCGTGTATTCGCGGTCCATGCGGTCACGAGCCCGCCGCAGCCGCACCAGGTCCTCCAGCGTCACGCCCCCAGGATGGCACGGCGCGGCCCGCCCGGTCCCGGGCTTCGCGAGCCGGCCGCGGACCGGAAAGACCGCACCCGGTCCGCCTCGCCGCCGTTCGGGCGGTGTGCGGACCGGGTGCGGTCGAAAGACCGGGCGACGAAGAGATCGCAGGTCGGGGAGCGCGGCCGAGGATCAGGCCTTCTTGGTCTCCCAGAAGATCTTGTCGATCTGGGCGATGTAGTCCAGAGCCTTCTGGCCGGTGGCCGGGTCGGTCGACGCCTTGGCGGCCGAGAGGGCCTTGAGGGCGTCGTTGACCAGCTGGTGCAGCTCCGGGTACTTCTCGAAGTGCGGGGGCTTGAAGTAGTCGCTCCAGAGCACCGACACGTGGTGCTTGGCGAGCTCGGCGCGCTGCTCCTTGATGACCGTGGCGCGAGCCTGGAAGTGCGGGTCGTCGTTGCCGGCCATCTTCTCCTGGACGGCCTTCACCGACTCCGCCTCGATGCGGGCCTGGGCCGGGTCGTACACGCCGCAGGGCAGGTCGCAGTGCGCGCTGACCTTGACCTTGGGGGCAAACAGGCGGGAAAGCATTGAGCTGTCCTTCCTCGTGATCGTCTTCTCAGGTGGGACATTACTCCGTGCGGGACGGGATTTCGCGGGTGCCCCCATGGGCTTAGGACAAAAGTCCGGGGTGAGACTGAGACTGGTGGAGGATCGGACCGGGGAGGTGCCGGTGATGCCGGAACTGTCGCAGGACGGCGAGCGCGGGACGGCCGTGCTGCCCTTCGGGGTGGCCGAGGTGACGGGGCCGTCGATGGTGCCCACGCTCCACCACGGGGACCGCCTGGTCGTGCAGTACGGGGCTCGCGTGCGCCCCGGTGACGTCGTGGTGCTGCGGCATCCGTTCCAGCAGGACCTGCTCGTCGTCAAGCGCGCGGCGGAGCGGCGCGAGGGCGGCTGGTGGGTGCTCGGGGACAACGCGTTCGCCGGCGGGGACAGCACCGACTACGGCACGGTCCCCGAGGAACTGGTCCTGGGGAAGGTGCTCTTCCGCTACCGGCCGCCCAGGGACGGTCAGCGGTCGCCGCTCGCGCTGGCCCGCTGGGCGCTGTCCGCGGCGAGGCCCGTGCTTTCCGGCCGGTCCGCCTCCAGGCGCTTGCGGGCGCGGTAGGCGGCGACGTTGGCCCGGGTCGCGCAGCGGTCCGAGCAGTAGCGCCGGGAGCGGTTGGTGGAGGTGTCGAGGAAGGCGTTGCGGCAGGGCGCGGCCTCGCACAGGCCGAGCCGGTCGACGCCGTACTCGGTGAGGTGGAACGCCAGTCCCATGGCGGCGATGGCGGCGTAACCCGCGGTCACGTTCGAGGGGTGGTCCGCGAGGTGCATGTGCCACAGCGGGCGCCCGTTGTCGTCGCGGTGGTCGTGGCCCGAGATCTGCGGGCTCACGGGGAACTCCAGCAGCAGCGAGTTCAGCAGGTCCACGGCCAGCGTCTCGTCCCCGGAGTCCGCCGCCTCGAAGACCGCGCGCAGCCGGCCGCGCACCGAGCGGAAGCGGGTGACGTCCGCGTCCGTGGCGCGCCGGGCCGCGGACGCGTTGCCCGCGAAGAGGTCGCGGATGGCCTCGACCGAGGTGAGCGCGTCCTTGCCCCGGGCGGGTTCCTCGCTGTTGACGAGTCGTACCGCGTAATCCGAGTAATAGGCCAGTTCCACTTGTAGTCCTTACTGGAGCGCTCTATCGTCGTGGCTGCGGTCGGGTAAGAGATGACTGTGCTTACAGGGTATTACGCGGTGGAGTGGAGAAGGAGCGGCCATGACGAGCACGACCGGAACGGGCAGGGCGACGGCCGGAACCGACTGGCAGGCGTGGCAGGAGAGCTGGGACCGGCAGCAGGAGTGGTACATGCCCGACCGCGAGGAGCGGTTCCGGGTGATGCTCGACATGGTGGAGGCCCTCGTGGGCACCGCGCCGCGCGTCCTCGACCTCGCCTGCGGCACGGGCACCGTCACCGCCCGGCTCCTCGACCGGTTCCCGGACGCCCGCAGCACCGGCGTCGACCTCGACCCCGCCCTGCTCGCCATCGCCCGGGGCACCTTCGACGGGGACGACCGGGTCTCCTTCGTCACCGCCGACCTCAAGGACCCCGAGTGGCGGACGGCACTGCCGTACACGTCGTACGACGCCGTCCTGACCGCGACGGCCCTGCACTGGCTGCACTGCGAACCCCTCGCGGTCCTCTACGGGCAGATCGCGGAACTCGTCCGCGACGGCGGCGTCTTCATGAACGCCGACCACATGATCGACGAGTCCACGCCGAGGATCAACGCGGCGGACCGCGCCCGCCGGCACGAGCGGATGGACCGAGCCCGGCAGGACGGCGCCCTCGACTGGGCCCAGTGGTGGGAGCTGGCCGCCGCCGACCCGGTGCTCGCCGGGCCGACCGCCCGCCGCTTCGAGATCTACGGCGAGCACGCCGACGGCGACACCCCCTCCGCCGACTGGCACGCCCGCGTGCTGCGGGAGAAGGGCTTCGCCGAGGCGCGCCCGGTGTGGCGCTCGCCGTCGGACGCGCTGGTCCTCGCCCTGAAGTGAGGCCCGGCCCATGCGAAGGGGCGGTACGGAGACTTCCGTACCGCCCCTTTCGCGTGCGGCGTCCGCCGCGGCCGACCGGTCAGAGCACCTTCGACAGGAAGGACTGCGTCCGCTCGTGCTGCGGGTTCGTCAGGACGTCGCGCGGGTTGCCGGACTCGACCACGACACCGCCGTCCATGAAGACCAGCGAGTCGCCGACCTCCCGGGCGAAGCCCATCTCGTGCGTGACGACGACCATCGTCATGCCGGACTCGGCGAGGTCGCGCATGACGTCGAGGACGTCACCGACCAGCTCCGGGTCGAGCGCCGAGGTCGGCTCGTCGAAGAGCATCAGCTTCGGGTCCATCGCCAGCGCGCGGGCGATCGCCACACGCTGCTGCTGGCCGCCGGACAGCTGCGAGGGGTAGTTGCGCGCCTTGTCCGCGAGGCCCACGCGCTCCAGCAGCTGGCCCGCGCGCTCCCGCGCCTGGGCCCGGCTGATGCCCTTGACCTGCACCGGCGCCTCCATGACGTTCTCCAGCGCCGTCATGTGCGGGAACAGGTTGAAGCGCTGGAAGACCATGCCGATGTCCCGGCGCTTGAGGGCGACCTCGCTGTCCTTGAGCTCGTAGAGCTTGTCGCCCTTCTGCCGGTAGCCGACCAGCTCGCCGTCGACGTACAGCCGGCCGGCGTTGACCTTCTCCAGGTGGTTGATGCACCGCAGGAACGTCGACTTGCCGGAGCCCGAGGGTCCGATGAGGCAGAAGACCTCGCCGGACCTCACCTCCAGGTCGATGCCCTTGAGGACCTCCACGGGGCCGAAGGACTTGTGGACACCCTCGGACTTCACCATCGGGGTGGTGTCGTCCGCCTTGGTCACGTTCGCGGTCATGCCGCGCCTCCCTTCGGGCGGCCCAGCGACAGCAGGTTGGCCTTGATCTTCTGGAACGGGGTGGGCGGCAGGCTGCGGCTGGAACCGCGTGCGTAGTAGCGCTCCACGTAGTACTGCCCGACGCTGAGGACCGAGGTCATGATCAGGTACCAGGCGGCGGCGAGGAACAGCATCTCCACCGGTGCACCGGAGGTCTGGCCGATGTCCTGGGCGTACCGGAAGAGTTCCGGATACTGGACCACCGAGACCAGCGACGTGGTCTTCAGCATGTTGATGACCTCGTTGCCCGTCGGCGGCACGATCACGCGCATCGCCTGCGGGATCACGATCCGGCGCAGCGTCTTGCTGTGGCTCATGCCGAGCGCGTGCGAGGCCTCGGTCTGGCCCTCGTCGACCGAGAGCAGACCGGCGCGGCAGATCTCCGCCATGTAGGCGGCCTCGTTCAGACCGAGACCCAGGAGCGCCGTCAGCAGCGGCGTCATGAAGCTCGACCAGTAGTCCTTGTAGATAGGACCGAGGTTGATGTACTCGAAGACCAGGCCCAGGTTGAACCAGATGATCAGCTGGACCAGCACCGGGGTGCCCCGGAAGAACCAGATGTAGAACCACGCGATGGACGACGTCACCGGGTTCTTCGACAGCCGCATCACGGCCAGCATGATGCCGCCGACGATGCCGATCAGCATCGACAGCACCGTCAGCAGGAGCGTCTTGCCGACGCCCGTGAGGATGCGGTGGTCGAAGAAGTAGTCCGGAACAGCGTTCCAGTTGATCTTGCCCTGGCCGAACGCGTAGATGATCGCGACGAAGATCGCGATCGCGATGACGGCGGAGACGTAGCGGCCGTAGTGCCGGACCGGAATGGCCTTGATGGCCTCCGGTCCGGCCGGGGGAGTGTCCCCGGGGCCCGTCTTCTTGTCGATGTCAGCAGTCACGGATGTTGCCTTTCAGCGCCGCTGTCGCGGTCACTTGCCGCCGTTGATCTCGGCCGACTTCACAGCGCCCGCGTCGACACCCCACTTGGAGATGACCTTGTCGTACGAGCCGTCCTTGATGATCGCGTCGAGCGCGGCCTTCAGGGCGTCCCGCAGCTGGGTGCTGGACTTGGCCACCGCGATGCCGTACGGAGCGGCCTCGACCTGGTCGCCGACGATCTCGAAGTCCTTGCCGCCGCC
Source organism: Streptomyces sp. NPDC028308 (assembly GCF_055565855.1). Taxonomy (NCBI): domain Bacteria; kingdom Bacillati; phylum Actinomycetota; class Actinomycetes; order Kitasatosporales; family Streptomycetaceae; genus Streptomyces; species Streptomyces sp. NPDC028308. Next base: position 47,489 of record NZ_JBVHTO010000013.1, on the reverse strand, counting down.
CGAGGTCTTCACCGCGTACGCGGCGACCGGGAAGTCGGAGGAGCCGGCGTCGGCGCCACCGGCGCGCAGCCGGGTCTGGGCCTGCTGGTCGTTGTCGTAGGCCTCGATGGTGATCTTCTTGCCACCGGTGCACTTCTTCGACTCGGCCTTGGCGAGGTCCTCGGAGACCGTGCCGCGCTGGAGGGCGATCTTCTTGCCGCACAGGTCGGACCAGGTCTTGATGCCCTGCGTCTTGCCCTTGGGCGTGTAGATGGAGACACCGGCGGTGAAGTAGTCGATGAAGTCGACGCCCTCGCCGACCTTCTTGCCGGTCTCGGAGTCGATGCCCTCCTGACGGTCCTTGGTGTCCGTCATGGCCGACATCGCCATGTCGTAGCGCTTGGAGCGCAGACCGGTCAGCAGGGTGTCGAAGGTGCCGTTCTCGAACTCGAACTTCACGCCGAGCTGCTTGCCCAGGGCGTCCGCGAGGTCGGGGTCGATGCCGACGGTCTTGCCCGAGTCGTCCTTGAACTCGACCGGCGCGTACGCGATGTCGGAGCCGACCTTGATGACGCCCTTGTCACGGATGGCCTGGGGGAGCTTGTCCGCCAGCGGGGCGGTGCTCGTCTTCGTGCTGTCCGACCCCGTGTCCTTGGTCTGGTCACCGCAGCCGGTGACGAGCAGCGCGCCGGCGACCGCGATCGCACCGACCGCTGCTATCCGGGACCGGGCGGCGGGGGTACGACGGGTGGAGCTTGCGGTCATGGTGGGTTCCTCCGGCGGATGAGGGAGTTGCCGATGGGTCGACGAGAACACACACCATCGGGTGTCGCGACCTCGTGTGATGACGGCATCTTGCCATTCGGACTTGCGTATTCAGGTGACTCGCTATGTCAAAATCGGATAACGGGTCACCGCCGGACCACACCATGCCGGTCCACCCGGGCCGGATCTTGTGCGGGAATCCCCCCTTCCGGCCGGAAGATCTTCGGTACTCCGCTCTTTGTGAGCGACCGCTTCTGCGCACTTGTGCGGCTTGAGGACCAAGCGAGGACTTGTCCACATATCCGGGCATGAGTCATGTCACGCGCGTGTGACCTTCGCACTATGGACTCGTCCGGGGCGTGGTCCGTCGGGTAAGAAGGTTCCTTACACCCCTCATCCGGGGCTCAGGGCGCGTGTGCGGCGCGCCCGTCGCGTATACGCCCGTACGCAACCACGGCGGCAGGGCATACGCGGTGCCCGCCCACGCCTCAACCAGGAGTGGTCACCCTCAAACCTTGAAGACTTAAGGGGTAAAACAAAGTGGCAGCGGAGATCGTCAATCCTCGCAGCGACAGCAGTACGGATCAGGAGGGAGGGGCCGAGCCCCTCGATTCCTTCGACCCGGCATTCGCGCTGCACCGTGGCGGCAAGATGGCCGTGCAGGCCACCGTGCCGATCCGCGACAAGGACGACCTGTCCCTGGCGTACACGCCCGGCGTGGCGAAAGTGTGCAGCGCCATCGCCGAGCAGCCGGAACTCGTCCACGACTACACGTGGAAGTCGTCCGTCGTCGCCGTCGTGACCGACGGCACGGCCGTGCTCGGACTCGGTGACATCGGTCCGGAGGCCTCGCTCCCCGTCATGGAGGGCAAGGCCATCCTCTTCAAGCAGTTCGGCGGCGTCGACGCCGTGCCGATCGCCCTCGACTGCACGGGCGTCGACGAGATCGTCGAGACCGTGGTCCGGCTCGCCCCGTCCTTCGGCGGCGTGAACCTGGAGGACATCTCGGCACCCCGGTGCTTCGAGATCGAGCGCAAGCTCCAGGAGCGCCTGGACATCCCGGTCTTCCACGACGACCAGCACGGCACCGCCGTCGTCACCCTCGCCGCCCTGCGCAACGCGGCACGGCTGACCGGGCGCTCGCTCGGTGAGCTGCGCGCGGTGATCTCGGGCGCCGGTGCGGCCGGGATCGCCATCGCCAAGTTCCTGCTGGAGGCGGGGCTCGGCGATGTCGCCGTCGCGGACCGCAAGGGCATCGTGTCGCGGGACCGGGACGACCTCACCCCGGTCAAGCGGGAGCTCGCCGAGATCACCAACAAGGCCGGCATCTCCGGTTCGCTGGAGTCGGCGCTCGCGGGCGCCGACGTCTTCATCGGCGTCTCCGGCGGCACGGTCCCGGAGCCGGCGGTGGCCTCGATGGCGGAGGGCGCGTTCGTCTTCGCCATGGCCAACCCGGACCCCGAGGTCCACCCGGAGGTCGCGCACAAGTACGCGGCCGTCGTGGCGACCGGCCGGTCCGACTTCCCGAACCAGATCAACAACGTGCTCGCCTTCCCCGGCATCTTCGCCGGTGCGCTCCAGGTCCGGGCCTCCCGGATCACGGAGACGATGAAGATCGCGGCGGCCGAGGCGCTGGCCGCGGTGGTCGGGGACGACCTCGCCGCGGACTACGTGATCCCCTCGCCGTTCGACGAGCGGGTGGCTCCTGCGGTGACCGCCGCGGTTGCCGCTGCCGCTCGGGCGGAGGGGGTGGCTCGGCGCTGAGGTGCCGGTGCCTGTGTCTGTGCCTGTGGCCCCGTCGGGATGCGTCCCGGCGGGGCCGCGTGTTTTCCGCCGGGGTTTCGGCGGCGCCCTATTTTTTACCTGCCAGGTGGTCCGGTCGGGTGTTTTTCGCCCCCTCCGCCCCTACCCGTCCCGTCCCCGGGGGCTGCGCCCCCGGACCCCCCTTCGCGCTCCGCGCTCGTCCTCGAACGCCGGACGGGCTGACTTTGCCCCCCCCTGGGTCGTGGGGCGCGCCCGTGCTCGAACCCCGGATGCGCTGAATGCCCCCCTGGGGGGGCGCGGGGTGCGCTCGTGCTCGAAGGTTGGATGGGCCGGCCTGGCCCCAGGCCCCTGGCCCTTCCGGTTTGTGACGGGACGCGTGTCACAGAGTGGTGTGGTTCCTTCGGGGAGGGGCGGAGCCTATCGTCATGGTCATGTTCGCTGCCTACGCCGCCCGAATCGACCGTGACCAGCCGCTGAACGGCCTGGAGTTGGGGGAGCGCCCGGCCCCCGAGCAGAGGCCCGGCTGGACGACCGTGAACGTCAGGGCCGCCTCCCTCAACCACCACGACCTGTGGTCCCTGCGTGGAGTCGGCCTGTCCGACGACAAGCTGCCGATGATCCTCGGCTGTGACGCCGCGGGCGTCGACCAGGACGGCAACGAAGTCGTCCTGCACTCCGTGATCGGCCAGAGCGGCCACGGCGTGGGACCGGACGAACCGCGCTCGATCCTCACCGAGCGCTACCAGGGCACCTTCGCCGAACAGGTGTCCGTCCCGACATGGAACGTGCTGCCCAAGCCCAAGGAGCTCTCCTTCGAGGAGGCCGCCTGCCTGCCGACCGCCTGGCTGACGGCGTACCGCATGCTCTTCACCAACGCGGGCGTACGGCCCGGTGACTCCGTCCTCGTGCAGGGCGCCGGCGGCGGTGTCGCCACCGCCGCGATCGTGCTCGGCAAGGCAGCCGGGCTGCGTGTCTTCGCCACCAGCCGCGACGAGGCCAAGCGCAAGCGTGCCGTCGAGCTCGGTGCCGTGGAGGCCCTTGAGTCCGGTGCGCGGCTGCCGCAGCGGGTGGACGCCGTGATCGAGACCGTCGGCGCCGCCACCTGGTCCCACTCGGTCAAGTCCCTGCGTCCCGGCGGCACCGTGGTCATCTCCGGTGCCACCAGCGGGGACCGCCCCTCCCACGCGGAGCTGACCCGGATCTTCTTCCTGGAACTCAAGGTCGTCGGCTCCACGATGGGCACCAAGGACGAGCTGGAGGACCTGCTGTCCTTCTGCGCCGCGACCGGTGTGCGGCCCGTGATCGACGACGTCCTCCCGCTCGACCGCGCCCGCGAGGGCTTCGCGCGGATGGAGTCGGGCGACCAGTTCGGCAAGATCGTGCTCACCACGGGCTGACGCCCCCTCCGCTCCACCCCACGGCGGGTCCGGACTCTCCGGGCCCGCCGTCGGCATGTCCGCCTTCGTTCCACCGCGCCTGTCATGTCAACCATGGTTGACAGGGCTCGTGTGTCAACGTACGTTGACATCATGACCGAAGCGACGGATCTCGCCGAGCGTGCGGGTGACCGTGATCCGCGGATCGGCCTGCGGGCCGTCTCCGCCCTGCGAAGGCTGCTGGAGCAGTTGGAGGCCGTCCAGGTGCGCAGTGCGCGCAACCAGGGCTGGTCGTGGCAGGAGATCGCGGCCGAACTCGGCGTGAGCAGACAGGCCGTGCACAAGAAGTACGGGAGGCAGTGATGTTCGAGCGATTCACCAAGGACGCCCGCGCCGTGGTCACGGGTGCCGTCGAGCACTGTGAACAGGCGGGGGAGAAGCGGGTCGAGGAGGCGCACATGCTGCTCGCCCTGCTCGACCGGAAGGGCAGCCGCGGGTCGTTCGCCCTGACCTCGCTCGGGCTGGCCGACCGCCGGGACGCGGTGGCCCGGGACCTCGCCGAGGCCCGCCGCCGCGGAGGGTTCACCCGCGCCGACGCCGACGCCCTCTCCGGGCTCGGTATCGACCTCACCGAGATCGTCTCCCGCGTCGAGGAGGCGCACGGCTCCGGCGCCCTGGCCGCCGGTGGCGGTGGCCTCCGGGGCCGGTGGCCGGGCCGGCCCTCCTTCACCCGGGGGGCCAAGGACCTGCTCACCGAGTCCCTCCGGGTCGCCCTCGCCCACCGGGAACGGCACATCGGCGACGAGCACCTGCTCCTCGCCCTCACGGCCCGCCCCGGCGTCCCCGCCGAGGTCCTGGCCGACCACGGGGTGACGTACGACGGCGTGCGACGCGTCCTCTGGGGCGGGGGAGCGGCGAAGGCGGGGTGACGGCCCCCACGGCCCGACCCCTGGCCGTCGGGTGTGGCCCCAGGGGTCTGGGCCGCCTGGGCACCTACGGCGGGTCCGGGTCGTCGGGTGACATACGGCGGGCCTCAGCTGCCGGGAGACGTACGGCGGCCCGGGTTGCCGGATGGCCGCCCGCCCATGAGCCGGGCTGACGGGAACAATTCGCGGCTCCGTGACGCGGGGTGGCGTCGCGTCCGGTCTGGATCGCCGGTCGACATCGCGCCGACCCGGGCCCCCGGGCGACCCCGAGGGCCCACCCCGCGCCCTACTGCCCGCCGGGCCGGCCCGCTCAGGGCTTCGGGGCGCGCAGGGTCGCTCCGATGTGTGCCGCCGCCGTCGACAAGTGGTGGCGGGCGTCGCGCAGTTGGGCCTCGGTCACGCCGTGGTCGCGGGCCGCGTCGCGGATGTCGTCGCGGAAGCGGTCCAGGAGACGGTCGAGGTCGCGGGCCGGGTCGCCGGTGGAGTCCTCGTGCGCCCAGGAGGGCTCGTATCCGGCGGGGAAGTCCTCGCGCGTGACCGTGTACTCGGGCTCCGGTCCGGGCGGGGTCGCCGGTCCAGGGCGGCCGAAGCCGAAGTCCTTGCCGAGTCCCTTGCCGAAGTCCTTGCCGAAGTCGCCGAACTCCTTGGCCAGTTCGCTGAGGCCCTCGCGCACCCCGGTCGGCCAGTCGCCGCGGGCGAAGTGGTCCTGCACCTGCTCCTGGACCCGCTTGGCCATGCGCTGCATCTCCTCCTGGGCCTGAGCGCGCACCTTCTCCTGCGCCTCCTTGGCCTGCCGCCGGGCCCGCTGGGCCTCGTCGCGGGCGCGCCGGCTCTCGTCCTTGGCGCGCCGGGCCTGCTCCTTCCACTCCTGCTTGACCCGCCGCATCTCCTCCTTCGCGAGCCGCCACGACTCCTTGTCGCCGAAGTCGCCGGAACCGGCGGCGGTTCCGAAGCCGCCCGCGTGCCCCTGCCGCTCGCCGGCCGCGGAGTCCCCCGGGGACCCGCGCCGGGCCTCCCGGGCCGCCGCCCGCATCTCGCGCCGCAGATCGCCCGCGGCGCCCCGCACGTCGGCCCGGATCTCGGCGGCGAGCTCGGCGACCGACTCGCGGATCTCCAGCTCCAGGTCGGCCAGCTCACCGCTGCGGTCGGCCAGTTCGGCGCGGCCCGCGTCCGTGATGGCGTACACCTTGCGGCCGCCCTCGGTGGTGTGGGTGACCAGTCCCTCGGCCTCCAGCTTGGCGAGGCGGGGGTAGACGGTGCCGGCCGAGGGGGCGTACAGCCCCTGGAAGCGCTCCTCCAGGAGGCGGATCACCTCGTACCCGTGGCGGGGGGCCTCGTCCAGCAGCTTGAGCAGATAGAGCCGCAGGCGGCCGTGGGCGAAGACGGGAGGCATCTCAGAGCACCTTCTTGTCGGTCGGTCCGTCGGTCGGCGGCTCGTCCTCCGCGGGTGGCCGCCGCAGCAGGGCGATGGAGCCGGAGGTGGTCGTCGCCTTCAGCCTGCCGTTGCCCGCGCCCAGCCGGCCGGTGATGGTCTTGGCGCCCCAGTGCCCGCTGACCCGCAGGTCCTCGAAGGCACTGGAGACCGTGCCGCTCGCGGTGTTGGCCTCCACCTCGGCGTCCGCCGGATGCGGCAGCCGGACGGCGATCTCACCCGACACGTTCGTCAGCTGGACGTCGGTCGCGCTGGCCGTGGCGTCGAGGTCCACGATCATCGAGCCGCTCACGGACTCGGCCCGCACGCAGGAACCGGAGCCCTCGACGACGGTCAGGTCGCCCGAGACGGAGTTGAAGCGCAGGTCGCCGGTGACCGCCTGGGCCTCCAGATTCCCCGAGACGGTGCTCACGCGGACCGGGCCCGCTATTCCGACCAGGGTCGTGTCGCCCGAGACGCCCTTGACCTCCACCCGGCCGTCCGTGCCGGACACCACGGCGGCGGCGCCCACGACGCCCACCTCGATCCGGGTCCCCGCCGGGACGGCCAGCGAGACGACCGCGCTGCGGCGCCAGCCCATCGGGTCGAGCCACTTGAGGAAGCCCTTCCAGGGGAGGTCCTCATAGGCGACGGTCAGGGTGCCGCCCGTCTGCTTCACGACCAGGGGAGGGCCCTCCAGCTCGGAGACCTCCAGCCGGGCGGAACCCTCGTCGGTGCCCACGACGTTCACCGTTCCGTTGACGATGCGCACGTGGAGCGTCGTCACGGGGTCGTCGAACGTCAGTTTCCCGGGCTCTGCGACGGACCACTCGGACATGATGCGACCTCCTCGGCCGGATGGGACGCGACACGCCATATCGCGTCTTCCACGGAACACGATATATCGCGGGTCCGGAAAGTCAAGACACTCGTTTCCGTGAACGTGACGCAGGGTCACCATGGCCATCGGGGGCAACAAAAGGGGCACTTCGGGCGCGGGTCGACCTACCGTAGAAGCATGCCGACCACCCCCGACGTGCCCGCGGCCTCGCCCGCCGGCGCCGTCCTGCTCTGCCGGGCGGACCCCGACACCGTGGCCCCCGCCGCCCGGCTGCTGCGGGAGCGGATGGAGCTCATCGGGGCCGGCGGCGAGTGGAGCGCCCTCGTGCCCGCGGGCACGCCCTGGGCCGATGGCACCGAACCGGTCGACCGGGTCCTGACCGGCTGGGCGGCGGCCCTCGCCGTGAGCGCTCCCTGGCCGGTGCTCGCCCTGTGGTGGGACGCCGACCGCAGCGGCTACAGCCTGGCCTCGGGATTCCGCCGCCCCGTGAGCTACGAATGGCTCACGAACGGCACCCCGGTGGCCCAGGACGAGGCGATGCGCACCTTCGCCGCTCGCCTCGGCCTCGACCCCGTCCTCGACATGGAGGCACTGGAGCGGCTGACCCGGCCCGACGCGGCGGCCGACGCCCGGGCCCGCCTGCGCGGTCTGCTCGCCGTCCTCATGCGCGCGGGCGTGACCCTGCCGGACGGCCTGGCCCCCGGCCTCCCGGCCGGCCGCCTGTGCGAGAACGCCCGCGCCCTGCCCGGCGCCCGCACGATCACCTGGTCCGACGGCCACGAGGACGCCGGGACGGTGCCTGAAGGCGTCCGTCCGGAAGTCGGCGTAGAAACTGGGGCCGCCGAAGACGTTCGCCTGGAGCCCGGGGCCGTCGAGGACGCCCATGCGGAGCCCGCGTTCCGGGCCGTCCGGGCCGGTCACCTCGGACACCGGCCCGCACCGGGCGGCCACCGGCCGCCGGTGCGGGCACTGGCGGCCGTGCAGCTCGCCGTGGGGCTGGCCGTCGGCGCCTACGGAGTCCGGTGCCGCAGCGGCGGCTGGATCGCCTCCGGGGCCCTGCTGCTGACCCACGGCGTCCTCGGCCTCGCGTACGACCGCCTCCGCGACCGCGGCTGACGCCCCGCCGTCCCCTCGGCTGACCCCGGCCGCCGGGTCACCGGCCGGGTTCACCGGTCGATCAGCTCCTGCCGTGGCTCCCGCGGCGGTCCGGCCCCGCGCCGGGCCGCCGCGGCCAGCAGGACGGTGCCGCCGCAGCCGAGGGCGAGCCGTACGGCGGCGGTCCCCGTCCGTGCCGGGGGCCGTCCTACTCCTCGTCGTCCTCGTCGTCCAGCCGCGCCAGCCAGGTCGCGAGCCGCTCGACCGGCACCTCGAAGTCCGGGTTGAGGTCGACGAACGTGCGCAGCTGCTCGGCGAGCCACTCGAAGGTGACCTCCTCCTCGCCGCGCCGCTTCTCCAGTTCCTCGATGCCACGGTCGGTGAAGTACACGGATGCTCTCCTGGGGCTGGGCCGGCGCTGACCGGCCGGGGGTCGTACCCCTCCAGGTTAGGCGGCACCCGCACGCCTCCCCGTACCGCCTCCGGCTCCCCCCCCCCGACGACGAAGCCGGCCCCGCCGCCCGGTGGGGCGGCGGGGCCGGCTCGTGCTCGCTCGGCGGTGCTCAGAGGCTCAGGCCTCGAACACCTCACGCACCAGCTGCTCCTGCTCGGCCTGGTGGCGCTTGGCCGAACCCACCGCCGGGGAGGACGAGTGCGGACGCGAGATGCGCCGCAGCCGCTCGCCGTGCGGGACGTCCGCGCCGACCGCCAGGTCCAGGTGGTCGATCAGGTTGAGGGCGATGAAGGGCCACGCGCCCTGGTTCGCCGGCTCCTCCTGGGCCCACAGGTACTTCTCGGCGTTCGGGTACTTGGCGATCTCCGCCTGGAGCTCGGCACCCGGCAGCGGGTACAGGCGCTCGATGCGGATGATGGCCGTGTCCGTGACACCGCGCTTGGTGCGCTCCGCCTCCAGGTCGTAGTAGACCTTGCCGGCGCAGAACACCACCTTGCGGACCGCGGCCGGGTCGGCCGACGCGTCGCCGATGACCGGGCGGAACTGGCCCGTCGTGAACTCCTCCGCCTTCGACGCGGCCGCCTTCAGGCGCAGCATCGACTTCGGGGTGAAGACCACCAGCGGCTTGTGGTGCGGGTTGTGCACCTGCCACCGCAGGAGGTGGAAGTAGTTCGACGGCAGGGTCGGCATCGCGACCGTCATGTTGTTCTGCGCGCACAGCTGGAGGAAGCGCTCCGGGCGGGCGGACGAGTGGTCCGGGCCCTGGCCCTCGTAGCCGTGCGGCAGCAGCAGCGTGACGCCGGACGTCTGGCCCCACTTCTGCTCCGCCGAGGAGATGAACTCGTCCACGACCGTCTGGGCGCCGTTGACGAAGTCGCCGAACTGGGCCTCCCACATGACCAGGGACTCCGGCCTCGCGAGCGAGTAGCCGTACTCGAAGCCCATCGCCGCGTACTCGCTGAGGAGCGAGTCGTAGACGTTGTAACGGGCCTGGTCCTCGGACAGGTACAGCAGCGGGGTGTAGTCCTCGCCGGTCTCCCGGTCGATGAGGACCGCGTGGCGCTGGCCGAACGTGCCGCGGCGGGAGTCCTGGCCCGAGAGGCGCACCGGGGTGCCCTCCAGGAGCAGGGAGCCGATGGCGAGCGTCTCGCCCATGCCCCAGTCGATCGTGCCGTCCTCGACCATCGCCGCGCGGCGCTGCAGCTGGGGCAGCAGGCGCGGGTGGACGGTGACCCGGTCGGGGATGTTGACCTGGGACTCGGCGATCCGCTTGACGACCTCCGCGGAGACCGCGGTGTTCACGGCGACCGGGAACTGGGCCTGCGGGTCGGAGACGGGCGCCTCACCCGGCTGCGAGGTGGCCTCGCGGACCTCGGTGAAGACCTTCTCCAGCTGGCCCTGGTAGTCCTGCAGCGCCTGCTCGGCCTCTTCCAGGGTGATGTCGCCGCGACCGATCAGGGACTCGGTGTAGAGCTTGCGCACCGAGCGCTTCTTGTCGATCAGGTCGTACATCAGCGGCTGGGTGAACGCCGGGTTGTCCGACTCGTTGTGACCGCGGCGGCGGTAGCAGATGAGGTCGATGACGACGTCCTTGTTGAACGCCTGGCGGAACTCGAAGGCCAGGCGAGCGACGCGGACGACGGCCTCGGGGTCGTCGCCGTTCACGTGGAAGATCGGCGCCTCGATCATGCGGGCCACGTCGGTGGCGTACATCGAGGAGCGCGAGGACTCCGGGGCGGCGGTGAAGCCGACCTGGTTGTTGATGACGACGTGCACCGTGCCGCCGGTGCGGTAGCCGCGCAGCTGGGACATGTTCAGCGTCTCGGCCACGACGCCCTGGCCGGCGAAGGCCGCGTCACCGTGCAGGGCGACCGGCAGGACCGTGAAGTCCGTGCCGCCCTTGTTGATGATGTCCTGCTTGGCGCGGGCGATGCCCTCCAGGATCGGGTCGACCGCCTCCAGGTGCGAGGGGTTGGCCGCCAGCGAGACCTTGATCTGCTCGCCGTCCAGGCCGGTGAAGGTCCCCTCGGCGCCCAGGTGGTACTTCACGTCGCCGGAGCCGTGCATCGACTTCGGGTCGAGGTTGCCCTCGAACTCGCGGAAGATCTGCGCGTACGACTTGCCGACGATGTTCGCGAGGACGTTCAGGCGGCCGCGGTGGGCCATGCCGATGACGACCTCGTCCAGGCGCGACTCGGCGGCCGAGTCCAGCACCGCGTCGAGCAGCGGGATGACGGACTCGCCGCCCTCCAGGGAGAAGCGCTTCTGGCCGACGTACTTCGTCTGCAGGAAGGTCTCGAACGCCTCTGCGGCGTTCAGCCGGCGCAGGATGCGCAGCTGCTCCTCGCGCTCCGGCTTGGTGTGCGAGCGCTCGATGCGGTCCTGGATCCACTTGCGCTGCTTCGGGTCCTGGATGTGCATGAACTCGACGCCGGTGGTGCGGCAGTACGAGTCGCGCAGGACGCCGAGGATGTCGCGGAGCTTCATCAGGGACTTGCCCGCGAAGCCGCCGACGGCGAACTCGCGCTCCAGGTCCCAGAGGGTGAGCCCGTGCTCGGTGATGTCCAGGTCGGGGTGCTTGCGCTGGCGGTACTCCAGCGGGTCGGTGTCGGCCATGACGTGGCCGCGGACCCGGTAGGAGTGGATCAGCTCGAAGACCCGCGCGGCCTTGGTGACGTCGTCGTCGTGCGAGGCGTCGATGTCCTTGAGCCAGCGGACCGGCTCGTAGGGGATGCGCAGCGCCTCGAAGATCTCGTCGAAGAAGCCGTTCTCGCCGAGCAGCAGGTTCGCGACGATCCGCAGGAACTCGCCGGACGCGGCGCCCTGGATGACCCGGTGGTCGTAGGTCGACGTGAGCGTCATGACCTTCGAGATGCCGAGCTTGTTCAGGGTGTCCTGGGAGGTGCCCTGGAACTCCGCCGGGTAGTCCATCGAGCCGACGCCCATGATGACCGACTGTCCGGGCATCAGGCGCGGGACGGAGTGGACGGTGCCGAGGCCGCCGGGGTTGGTCAGCGAGACGGTGACCCCGGAGAAGTCGTCCATCGTCAGCTTGCCGTCACGGGCGCGGCGGACGATGTCCTCGTAGGCCTGCCAGAACTCGAAGAAGTTCAGCGTCTCGGCCTTCTTGATGCCCGCGACGACCAGCTGGCGGTCGCCGTTGGGCTTCACCAGGTCGATGGCGAGGCCGAAGTTGACGTGCGGCGGCTTGACGAGGGTGGGCTTCCCGTCCTTCTCCGCGTAGTGCCAGTTCATCGACGGCATGGCCTTGATGGCCTGCACCATCGCGTACCCGATGAGGTGGGTGAAGGAGATCTTCCCGCCTCGGGCGCGCTTCAGGTGGTTGTTGATGACGATGCGGTTGTCGAAGAGCAGCTTCACCGGCACGGCGCGCACGGACGTGGCCGTGGGCAGCTCGAGCGAGGCGTTCATGTTCTTCGCGACGGCACCGGCGGGACCGCGCAGGGTCACGTACTCGGGGCCCTCGGGGGCCTCGCCCGCGGGCTCGGCGGCCTTCGGCTTCGCGGCGGCCGGAGCGGCCTTGGCGGGAGCCGGGGCGGCGGCAGCGGGCTTCGGCGCCGCCGGAGCGGCTGCCGGAGCGGCCGGAGCCTGCGCCGGGGCGGCCTGGGCCGGAGCCGCGGGAGCCGCTGGCGCGGTCTTCGCCGGAGCGGCGGGTGCGGCCGGAGCCGGAGCCGGAGCCGGGGCGCTGGTGCCTGCGGCCCCCGTGGCCGCAGTACCCGCCGCAGCCGTGGCGGTCGCGCCGCCCGGCTTGTAATCGGCGAAGAAGTCCCACCAGGCTCGGTCTACCGAGTTCGGGTCCTGGAGGTACTGCTGATAGATCTCGTCGACGAGCCACTCATTGGGACCGAAGGCCGCGGCGGGGTTCTTCCCGGCTTGGTCGTCGGTCGAGATGCTCGAGTTACTGGGGGACTGTGGCGACACGGCGGCAACCGCCCTCTTCCGCTTCACAAGGTGATGGACAGCGGGAATAAAGGCTACGCCTCCCTGGCCGAGAAGGTCAGGCCGGGCTGGTCATCGTCGTGTAAGTCACATCAGAATGCGTGTTTCGGGGCTGGAAATGGCGGGAAACAAGCGTGGTTCCGCTTCGGAACGGGCACGCCTGCCCGGCCGCACCGCCCTTGGGGTGCGGGCCTGTGCCTGCTCACACGTGTCCGCCAGGACGGACAGAGGTGGATCTTGAGGCTCCGCTTCGAACCCTACGTCAACTCGGCATCGAAGGCAGGCCCGGAAGGGTGACCTGGATCCGGCAACCGCGCTGGGATTCGGCCACTCCGATCCGGCCCCCGTGCAGATCGACCGCCCAGCGGGCGATGGCGAGTCCCAGCCCCGTGCCGCCGTCGCTGCCGGGGCCGTGCGGCGAGGGCACGCCGCCGCGGTTGAACCGCTCGAAGACCCGGTGCCACTCCGACTTCGGGATGCCCGGGCCCTCGTCCAGGACCTCCAGGTCCAGCGACTCCGGGTAGGCGCCCCGGCGGGCCTTCACCGTCACCCGGCCGTGCGGCGGGCTGTGCTTGACGGCGTTGTCGATGAGGTTGGCGACGACCTGGTGGATCCGCTCCGGGTCCGCGTGCGCGGTCAGCTCCGGCGGGGACACGTCGAGGTGCAGATGGACGTCCGTGCGCGTGTGGCTGCCGGAGCCCGAGGCGATCCCCGCGCGCGCGGAGGCGACCATGTTGGCCTCCTTCAGCACGCCCGACAGATAGGGCCAGACCTCGAAGCGGCGCTTCTTCAGCGGGACCACGCCGTTGTCGAGGCGGGAGAGGTCGAGCAGGGTCTCCACCAGGCGGCCGAGGCGCTCGGTCTGCTTGAGGGCCGTGCGCATGGTCTCGGGATCGGCGGCCGAGACGCCGTCCACCACGTTCTCCAGGACGGCGCGCAGGCCGGCGATGGGGGTGCGCAGCTCGTGCGAGACGTTCGCCACGAGCTCCTTGCGCTGGCGGTCCTGGGCCTCCAGCTCGTCCGCCATGAGGTTGATCGTCTGGGCCAGGTCGCCCAGCTCGTCGCGGCGCCCGTCGCTCACCCGGCGTGTGTAGTCGCCGTGCGAGATGGAGCGGGCGACCGTGTTCATCTCGTCCAGCGGGGCGGTGAGCGAGTGCGCCACGAACTGCGTGATCAGGAGCGTGGCGATCATCGAGAAGACGGTGATGAAGCGCAGCTCGGTCTCGGTGCGCACCGCGATCATCAGCAGACCGGTGGTGATGAAGACGGAGACCACGACCAGCGTGCCGAGCTTCGTCTTGATCGAGAAGGGGCGCACGCCTCCCCAGGGGCCCGCACCCTTGCGTCCCCCGGACCCGGTCATCACATCCGCCCCCTCACGAGGTCCCGATCAGCGGCCCGGCTCAGGGAGTCGGGGTCTCCAGCGCGTAGCCCACGCCGTGGACCGTACGGATCCGCTCGGCGCCGATCTTCCGGCGCAGGGCCTTGATGTGGCTGTCGACGGTGCGGGTGCCGGAGGCGTCCGCCCAGTCCCAGACCTCGGCGAGCAGCTGCTCGCGGGAGAGCACCGCGCGCGGGGTGTTCGCCAGGCAGACCAGCAGGTCGAACTCGGTGGGCGTCAGGTGCACGTCCTCCGAGCGGACGCGGACCCGGCGCTGCGCGTGGTCGATCTCCAGCTCGCCGAGCCGCAGGATGCCGCTGCGGGGCGTGGAGGCGGCCACCACGGCACGCTCCACGCGGCGCAGCAGGACGTGCACGCGGGCGGCCAGCTCCCGCATCGAGAACGGCTTCGTCATGTAGTCGTCGGCGCCGACGCCGAGCCCGACCAGCATGTCCGTCTCGTCGTCGCGGGCCGTGAGCATCAGCACCGGCACCGGGCGCTGGGCCTGCACGCGGCGGCAGACCTCCAGGCCGTCGAAGCCGGGCAGCATGATGTCGAGGATCAGCAGGTCGGGCTGCCAGGCCTCGGCGGTGTCGACGGCGGCCGGGCCGTCACCGGCGGTCTGGACGAGAAATCCCTCGGCTCGCAGACGGGCCGCGATGGCGTCGACGATCGTCGGGTCGTCCTCGACCACCAGCACCCGGCGCTGTGCGCCGGGTGTCGCCGCCGTGCCGTTGTGGGAGGTGTGTGTCTGCTCCATCGCCCGCCCCTGAAGTGTGCTTTCCGGAATCCGTGGGGTGATCCCATGACTGCGCTTGACGCTTGAATGATCGGCGTCAGGGAAGCAGAGTACGGGCAGTCACCACGGCTCGGCTATCCAGGCCTTACCGCGAGATGCACCACGTCGGGAACGCCCCGGGCAACGGGGATCTCTTCGGTACGCACCTGTTGGAATCCGGCATTCCGCAAGGTTCCTTCAAATTCCGGAGAGGGCTGCGCGGACCACACGGCGAGCACCCCGCCGGGCCTCAACGCCCTTGCGCAGCTTGCCAGTCCGGCCTGCGAGTACAGGCTGTCGTTGCCCTCGGTGACCGTCCAGCCGGGTCCGTTGTCGATGTCAAGGCACAGCGCGTCGTACGTGTCGGATGTCTCATTGACGTACGCGACGAGATCGGCCTCGACGACGGCGGTCCGCGGGTCGGCGAGGGCGTCAGCGGACAGGGCGGACAGCGGGCCCTCGCGGTGCCAGGCGATGACGGCCGGTTCGCGCTCCACGACCGTGATGCGGCCCCAGCGGGGATCGGCGGCGGCGTGTGCGAGCGAGAAGCCGACGCCGAGCCCGCCGATCAGCACGCTGGGCAGCGCGCGTCCGTCCAGGGCGTCGTACGCGGCGTCGACGAGCAGCCGCTCCGAGCGGCCGTCGGAGGTGTCCATCAGGAAGCAGCCGTTGGCGATGATCTGCAGCAGCCCTCCGTGGCGCCGCAGCACGACCTCGCCGTACGGGCCCTCCCGGCGATCGATGACCACAGGGGTGTCGTACGTGGCAGTCATGGCGCCCATCCTGGCATCAGCGGCGCCGCGGTCCCGCGGAATTATCCGGTGAACCGGGCGCTCGTCAGCGGCGCGTCCACTCGCCACCCCAGGGACTCGTACAGCGCCCGCCCCTCCGGTGTGCCGGCCAGGACTCCCGTGCCGGCGCCCCCGGCGACCGCCAGACCGGTGAGCGCGCGCATCACCGTCCGGCCGAGGCCCCTGCGGCGGTGCGCGGGGGCCGTCTCGATCCGGTCGAAGACCGCGGTCGCGCCGGTCGGGGCGACGTGCCCGTGCGCGGCCCACGAGCCGTCCGCCGCGAGGACGAGGGCGTGCCCGGCGCCGCCGCGCGACCAGGTGCGCAGCCGGTAGCCGTCCGGCAGCGCGCGTCCGCCGTCGGCCGCTCCCGGGTCCGCCGGGCCGGCGGTGGCCAGCGGGCCGGTCATGAGGAACCCCGGCTCCGGGTCCACGTGCCAGCCGCGGCCGAGCCAGGGCCCCACGACCCCCGGGTCCGCGAAGACCTTGAGCCACACGCCGGCCCCGGTCACCGTGTCCGCCACCTCGCGCACGGCCGACTCCTCGACGGCGTCCCCGGTCGCCGCGAGGACGTGCCGGGTCACGTGCTCCGGCAGTCCCACGTCGACCGTGAACCCCCAGGGCTCGACCGCGGGCGGCGCCGCCCCGCGCGAGACGACCCACCCGTCCACCCAGGCCCGTACGATCCCGGTCACCGCATCCCCCGTAATGGTCATTGGTCGTCATGGAGTATTACCTCTCGGACGGTACGCGGGTCCTCGCCCCGGGCGGCAGAGGTGATCGCTGAGAGCGAACGCGGCCCGGGGAACAATCAACGGCCCAGGCGCATTGAGTCGGCATAGCTCAACTTGACTGCCGAAGGGGAGATCATGGCTTCGACGTCCACACCGCTCACCCTGCCCGTGCTGCCGCTCGACGACGAGGTCGTGCTGCCCGGGATGGTGGTTCCGCTGGACCTGAACGACGCCGACGTCCGCGCCGCCGTGGAGGCCGCCCAGGCCGCCGCGCGGTCCGAACCGGGCAAGCCGAAGGTGCTGCTGGTGCCACGCATCGACGGGTCGTACCCGGGCACCGGCGTGCTCGGCACCGTCGAGCAGGTCGGCCGCCTGGCCGACGGCGACCCGGGCGCGCTGATCCGCGGCCGTGGGCGCGTGAAGATCGGCGCGGGGACCACCGGCCCCGGCGCCGCCCTCTGGGTCGAGGGCACCCGGATCGAGGAGACCGTGCCCGACCCGCTGCCCGGCCAGGTCGCGGACCTGGTCAAGGAGTACAAGGCCCTCGCCACCAGCTGGCTGCGCAAGCGCGGCGCCTGGCAGGTCGTGGACCGCGTCCAGGCCATCGACGACGTCTCCGCCCTCGCCGACAACTCCGGCTACTCGCCCTTCCTGTCCACGGAACAGAAGGTGGCGCTGCTGGAGACCGCCGACCCGGTCGCCCGGCTGAAGCTCGCCACCGAACAGCTCCGCGAGCACCTCGCCGAGCAGGACGTCGCCGAGTCCATCGCCAAGGACGTCCAGGAAGGCGTCGACAAGCAGCAGCGCGAGTTCCTGCTGCGCCGCCAGCTCGAAGCCGTACGCAAGGAACTGCGCGAGCTGAACGGCGATTCCCAGGACGGCGAGGAGTCCGACGACTACCGCGCCCGCGTCGAGGCCGCCGACCTCCCCGAGAAGGTCCGCGAGGCCGCCCTCAAGGAGGTCGAGAAGCTGGAGCGCGCGAGCGACCAGTCGCCCGAGGGCTCCTGGATCCGCACCTGGCTCGACACCGTGCTCGAACTCCCGTGGAACGAGCGCACCGACGACAGCGCCTCCGCGTACGACATCCAGGGCGCACGCGCGATCCTGGACGCCGAGCACGCGGGACTCCAGGACGTGAAGGAGCGCATCACCGAGTACCTCGCGGTGCGCAAGCGGCGCAGCGAGCGCGGCCTCGGTGTGATCGGCGGGCGGCGCGGCGGTGCCGTGCTGGCGCTCGTCGGACCCCCCGGAGTCGGCAAGACCTCGCTGGGCGAGTCCGTCGCGCACGCCATGGGCCGCAAGTTCGTCCGGGTCGCCCTCGGCGGCGTGCGGGACGAGGCCGAGATCCGCGGCCACCGCCGTACGTACGTGGGCGCGCTGCCCGGCCGGATCGTCCGCGCCATCAAGGAGGCCGGGTCGATGAACCCGGTCGTGCTGCTCGACGAGATCGACAAGGTCGGCTCCGACTTCCGCGGCGACCCCGCCGCGGCCCTGCTCGAAGTGCTCGACCCGGCGCAGAACCACACCTTCCGCGACCACTACCTGGAGGTCGAGCTCGACCTCTCCGACGTGGTCTTCCTGGCCACGGCCAACGTGCTCGAAGCCATCCCGGAGGCCCTGCTCGACCGCATGGAGCTGGTCCGCCTGGACGGCTACACCGAGGACGAGAAGGTCGTCATCGCCCGCGACCACCTGCTCCCGCGCCAGCTGGAGCGGGCCGGTCTGGAGAAGGACGAGATCACGCTCGACGAGAGCGCGCTGCGCAAGCTCGCCGGCGAGTACACCCGCGAGGCGGGCGTCCGGAACCTGGAGCGGTCGTTCGCCCGGCTGCTGCGCAAGGTGGCCGCCCAGCACGAACTGGGCGAGCGGGAGCTGCCGTTCACGGTGACCGACGCCGACCTGCGCGCGCTGATCGGACGGCCGCACCACGTGCCCGAGTCCGCGCAGGACCCGGCGGAGCGGCGGACGGCGGTGCCCGGTGTCGCCACCGGACTCGCGGTCACCGGCGCCGGCGGTGACGTCCTCTACGTGGAGGCGTCGCTGGCCGACCCGGAGACGGGCGCCGCGGGGCTGACCCTGACCGGCCAGCTCGGCGACGTGATGAAGGAGTCCGCGCAGATCGCGCTCAGCTTCCTGCGCTCGCGCGGGGCCGAGCTGGAGCTGCCGGTCGGCGACCTGAAGGACCGGGGTGTGCACATCCACTTCCCGGCCGGCGCGGTCCCCAAGGACGGGCCGAGCGCGGGCGTCACCATGACGACGGCCCTGGCGTCGCTGCTCAGCGGCCGCCTGGTCCGCACGGACGTGGCGATGACCGGCGAGGTGTCCCTGACCGGCCGGGTGCTGCCCATCGGCGGCGTCAAGCAGAAGCTGCTGGCCGCCCACCGCGCCGGGGTGACCACGGTGATCATCCCCAAGCGCAACGAGGCCGACCTGGACGACGTCCCGGCCGAGGTCCTGGAGAAGCTCGACGTCCACGCCGTCACGGACGTCCGCCAGGTCCTGGAACTGGCCCTCGCCCCGGCGACCAACACCGCGGGGGCGGAGGTACCGGTGGCGGCGTGACGGACACCGCCGGTCGAGGAAGGCCCGGGCCCCCAGGGGTCCGGGCCTTTCCGTGCCGTGGTGCGGGTGACCGGGGCGGCCCGGCCCGGGCGGCGGGGCTCAGCCGTTGGCGAGGGCGACCACGCGGTCGAGGGCGCCGTTGAACTTGTCGTGGTCGCCGACCGTCGGGCCCGAGGACGTGTACTGCCACATCGTGTAGAAGCCCCAGCCGGCCGGCAACGTGCCCGGGTCGGCGGCGTAGCGGGCGATCCACAGCGGGTTGGCCGCGGCGAAACCGCCGTAGTTGCCGGTGCACTGGGTCCACCAGGTGGTGGCCGTGTAGATGACGGCGTCGCGGCCGGTGCGTGCCTTGTACTGGTTCAGGAAGTCCCGGATCCAGGTGACCATCGCGCTCTGGGTCTTGCCGTAGCAGGCCGCGCCGTACGGGTTCCACTCGATGTCGAGGGCGCCCGGCAGCGTCCGGCCGTCCCGGGACCAGCCGCCGCCGTGGTCCACGAAGTAGTTCGCCTGGGTGGCGCCGCCGGTCGTGTCGGGGGTCGCGAAGTGGTATGACCCGCGCACCATGCCGACGTTGTAGGAGCCGTTGTACTGCTGGGCGAAGTAGGGGCTCGTGTAGTACGTCCCCTCCGTCGCCTTCACGTAGGCCCACCTGACCCCGCTGTTCCACAGGGTCGACCAGGCGACGTTGCCCTGGTGGCTGCTGACGTCGACGCCCTCCGTCTGCGTGGCGTCACCGGTGGACGGCGTCCCGTCCCGGCCGTCGTGTGCGAGGACGCCCATGCCCATGTGGGCGGAGCCTCGGGCGGGCGTGTCGGCGGCCTGGGCGAGGGACGCCGGAAGGGTCAGCAGGAGGGAGAGGGCGGCGAGCAGGATCCCGGCCGTGGGCAGGCGCCGGGGGGAGCGCGGCGGGCGGGTGTTCTCGCGTCTGAGCACGGGCATGGCGTGCCTCCGAGGGGTTCGGTGGTGCGCGGTGACGCTCGGTGGGGGGAAAGCGGGGGAGAACCACGGGCAGCCGCGCGCGCTCTCGGGGGAGAGAAACGGGTCGTCGTGACCGGTCGATGGCGTGGGCATGCCAGTAGTTGCCTGCTGAAGAAGCTACGCACGTAGAAGTCCGGGTGGGAAGAGGGTCCGGAGGCTGCCGTTGGTCTACTCCTGCGAAATACTGGCGGAGCTGCGGCAACGGCCACTTTTGGCGGAAACTTTCAGGATCGGGAAACCGGGTCAGGGGTGCTGACGTGCACGAGCACGGGAACGAGGACGGGCCTCGCGTCGAGTCCACGGCGTCGGGGAATGGTGTGGACCAGGAATTCCCGGCGCTGGAAAGGGAGTTGACCGTCTTTCTGCGGCGCGCCCGCGCCTCCTCCGGGGAGATGGCCCGCGAGGTCCACCCCGATCTGGAGTCCTCCGCGTACGGACTCCTCGTCCGGCTGGAGGAGTGCGGCCGGCAGAGGGCCACCGAACTCGCCGCGTACATCGGGGTCGGGAAGGCCACCATGTCGCGCCAGCTGCGCGCCCTGGAGGAACTCGGCCTGGTCGCCCGGGAGCCCGACCCGGCGGACGGCCGCGCCTGGCTCGTCCACCTCACCGAGGAGGGCCGGGTGCGCTTCCGGGCGGTACGCGAGGCGCGACGGGCCCGCTACGTCCGCCAGCTCGCGGGCTGGGACCCCCGCGAGGTCGCCGAACTGGCCCGGCTGCTGAACCAGTTGAACCGGCGGGTGGAGGGGGAGTAGGCGCCCCGGCAGCCCGGCCGGCCCGCCCCGCGGCCCTCTGCGACCGGCCGGCGGGTCCCGCGGGTTCCTCCCACCGGCCGGCGGATCCCTGCGACCGAGCCGGAGGGTCCCGAGGCTCAACACCCCCCCGGTCGCCGCGTCCTACAGCTCCACGTACGCCACCGTCGCGTCGTCGTGCGTCTTGCTCCGGCGCAGGTGGGTCCGCCGCACCGCGTCCGCCGTCTCCAGCGCCCGCGTCCGCTCGACGAGGGACTCGGCGCCCTCCTTGCGGACGAGGGTGAACAGGTCGGCCCAGTCGCCCTGGTGGAACCTCTCCGTCCAGCGGGCCGCGCCGTCGGTCAGCGCGGCCAGGGCACGCACGTCCGCACGCGGCACCGAGCCCGTCACCGCGCGCCGGGCCACCGCGAAGTCCGCCGCCGCGGTGAAGAACCCGCCCTCCTTGTTGCGCACCGTCGCGTCCGCCACGGCGTCCGTCGCCAGGGACGCCATCGGGATGCGCGACAGGCGGTCGTCCAGCACCGCGGTCACCTCGCCGGTTGGCGCCTGGAGCAGCAGCGCCGAGTCCGAGAGCACCAGGTAATCGACCGTGTGAGCGGACCAGCGTGCGAGGACGACGGTTGCCTGGGGCGTGCGCGGGTGAGAAAGGTCACACGTGTCGGCGTGGGCCGCGGCCGTCCGGCGGATCGCCTCCGCCAGCACCTCGGACAGCGTCACATCCGGTTGCGAAACGGATAGTTCGGTCAGTGCCCCGCCCAGCCGCGCGGTGAACCAGGGGACCGAATGCCGACACCCGGCGTCGCCCGCCGGAGGCGTCACCCCGTCGAGCACGACCAGGGCACCGCCCTGTCCTGAGGCCGGAAGTCCGACCGCGACGAAGTCCTCATTGGGGCGGCCCGGGTCACCCGGCCGCGTGACGAGTTCGGTGCGCATCCAGCCAGTCTGCACGAGCCCTTCACACGGGCGGGGCGAGGGCGCCGACGCCACCGGACGGGCGCTCGACGGCGGCCCGGCGCCGGGTTTGCCACGTAATGATCGACTCCGGCGAAGCGCGGCGGCGAATACTGCCAAAGCCCGCCGCCGACGTCCAACCGGCCCGCCGCGCGAGGCCCTGGCACGCGCCACGGGAACTTGCCCGCCAACTCCTCGCCGATGTTCACTCCTTCGGGTGGCGGCTCGGACGATGCGGGACCACTGCCCACCGGCACTGGGAGGGTCGGGAGCCGTACCGGGCGGCGGACGCCCCAGTTGACGGAACGTCACCCGGGCCCATGGGTACACGAGTCAGGAATGCGAGCACCGGTGCAGAAAATGCGGCCTCGGCGCACAGGCAAGCAGACGGCCTCCAAGGAGGGTGCGACCGGCGACGCCGCCGCCGACTCCGCGGGCAGGGGCCGTCCCGCCCACGTACGCAACCGGCTCATCGTCGCCGTGGCCGTCGTCGCGGCGGCCATCGCGGGAGCCGGAGCTCCGACCGTCCTCGCCGCCTCCGGCCGGCTGAGCGACTCCCAGGACCTGGTGACGCTCGCCCGCCAGACGCAGGAGGCGCTCACCCTCGCGCACTCGCTGGCCGACGAGCGGGACGAGGTCACCTCGTACATCGCCGCCGGCCGGCCCAAGACCAAGGCGCCCTCCGAGCAGCGCAGCGCCCGGGTGGACCGGCAGGTCGAGGAGCTGCGCGCCGACACCGACGCCCCCGCCGCGCTGCGCGAGGACCTCGACGCGGTCGCCACCGTGCGCAGAGCCGCGCTCACCGGCAAGAGCACCGCCCTCGAAGCCCACCAGGCGTACTCCGAGGCCATCACCGAACTGCACGCCCTGGCCGGGGAACTGGCCGAGCTGATGCCGCCCCGCGCGGGCTCCGGCGCGTACTCCCTCGCCGAACTCGACAGCGCCGTCCAGCAAGCCGCCGCCGCCCGCGGACTGCTCCTCGCCGCACTCAACGTCCCGCGCTCCGAGCGGACCTCCATCGACCCGGTGACCGGACTGCCGACCACCACCGAGAGCTCGTCGGACGCCGACACCAAGCAGCGGGACGCGCTCACCGCCGCCGCCCAGCAGGCCCGCCTGCGCTCCGACGCCGCCCTCGCCGACTTCCGCGAGACCGCGCCCAAGTCCGCGCGTGCCTCGTACGACGCGACGGTCAACGGACCGGACGTCACCGCGGCCGACAAGTACCTCGCCGGCCTCACCGACCAGCCGACCCTCTCCGACGGCGAACTCGGCACGGCCGTCAAGAAGCTCGACGCGTCGCTGTCCGCCCGCGTCGAGCTGATGCGCGGCGTCGAGGCCTCCCTCAACGACCGCCGCACCAAGGACCTCGCGCGGCTGCGCGACGACGACGTCACCGGACTCGAACTGCGGGTCGCCCTCCTCGGGGCGCTGCTGCTGGTCGCCGTAGGCGTCGCCACCGCGATGGCCCGCACCCTGACCCGCCCGCTGGCCGTCCTGCGGATCGGCTCCGCCCGGGTCGCCGCCGACCCGGCCACCGAGGAACCGGTCAAGTTCACCGGCCGCAACGACGAGTTCGCCCAGGTCGTACGGTCCGTCAACGCACTGCGGGCGCACGCCGCCGCGCTGCACGAGCGGCAGGCCACCCTGGAGGCCGACCGCAAGCACCTCATCGGCCAGCGCCAGACGATGGCCGACGAACGCGACCGGCTGCGCACCGAACTCGCCGCGGCCACCGCCCACCTGGAGCAGGTGCGGCACAGCATCCACGGCACCTTCGTCAACCTGGCGCTGCGCACCCTCGGCCTCGTGGAGCGGCAGCTCGCCGTCATCGAGAACCTGGAGGAGCGCGAGCAGGACCCCGAGCGCCTGTCCACCCTCTTCAAGCTCGACCACTTCGCCACCGTCATGCGGCGGCACAGCGAGAACCTGCTGGTCCTCGCCGGCGCCGAGCACATCCAGCAGCACGCCGGCCCGGTCCCGCTGGTCGACGTCGTACGGGCCGCCGTCAGCGAGATCGAGCGGTACGAGCGCGTCCGGATCGCCGCGCTGCCGCCGCACGCGCACCTCGCCGGCTTCGCCGCCGACGACATCAGCCACCTGCTCGCCGAACTGCTGGAGAACGCCACCTCGTCCTCCCCGCCCGACATGGCCGTCGAGGTCTCCGGATGGCTCCTGGAGAGCGGCGAGGTGATGCTCTCCGTGCAGGACGAGGGCATCGGCATGACCACCGAGCGGATGAGCCAACTCAACGCCCGGCTCGCCGACTTCGACCCGGACGACGCCTACGACGAGGAGAGCGGCGAGGGACTCGGGCTCGGCCTGTACGTGGTCGCCCGCCTCGCGCACCGCCACGGCGTCCGCGTACAGCTGCGCGAGCAGAAGCAGGGCGGGGTCGCCGCCGTCGTCGTACTGCCCCGCGCCCTGCTGGCCGCCGCGCCCGCCGTCGCGGCGCCCGCGTCCGCACCCGTCCCCGGAGGCGCCCCCGCGCTGTCCCTGCCGGGAGTCGACGCCGAGGCCAACTCCAACGTGCTGCGCGGCCGGTCGGTCCCGTCGCCGTCCGCGCCGGCCGCACCCGAGGACCCGGCCGAGGCACCCGGCGACCCGCTCATAGCGGCGGCCGAGGAAGCGGTACGCAACCACTCGGCGTCCGAGTCCGACGCCACCGCGCACGAGGACCCGGACGTCCCCGGGGCCGAACGGCCCGCCGAGACGACCATGGAGCTGCTGGCCCCGGAACCCCCGGCGGACGAGCGCCCCGCCCCCGCCCCCGCGGCGGAGCACGAGACCACGACCGAGGCCGACTCCGAGCCCCCCACGGACGTCGACCTCCCCGCCCAGACCACCACCGACCCCTACGCCATCGGCCCCGACGCACACGAACGCGCCGAGGACGAACCGCAGCGGGTCACCGCCAAGGGGCTGCCCAAGCGAACGCCGAAGATCTCGGCACCCGCGCGGGCTCCCCGGCAGCGCACCGGAGGTGTCGACGCCGAGGCCCTGCGCCGCAGGCTCGGCGGCTTCCACCGCGGCGCGCAGGAAGGCCGCCGCGACGTCGAGGCGGAGATCGCCGAGGAGACGTCGCAGACCAGGGCGCCCGAGGCGGACGCCGTACCCACGGCACAGGACGTACCAGCCACCGGGGGCACAGTCGAGGAGGCAAGCAGTTGACCGCGCCCAGTACCTTCGGACTGAGCAGTGAGGCCCGCAACCTGCACTGGCTGCTGACGAACCTCGTCGAGGAGGTGCCGGGACTGCTGTCGGTCGCGGTCGTCTCCTCCGACGGCCTGCTGCTGCTCTCCTCCGACCCCGGGAGGAACGCGGAGGCACGCACGGCGGCCGAGCAGAAGAACGCCGGGCCCAAGGGGTCCGCCGCCGACCTCGCCACCATCGTCTCCGGCGTCGGCAGCCTGACCATCGGCGCCGCCAAGCTGATGGACGGCGGCGGGGTCAAGCAGACGATGGTCGCCATGGACGAGGGCAGCCTCTTCGTCATGTCGATCAGCGACGGCTCCCTGCTCGGCGTGCACGGCTCCCCGGACTGCGACATGAGCGTCGTGGCGTACCACATGGCGCTCTTCGTCGGCCGCGCCGGACACGTGCTGACCCCCGAACTCCGCAGCGAACTGCGCAGATCGCTGGAGACCGAGTCGGTGGGGAGCGCCCGATGAGCACCCCCAGCCGGCTGCCGGTCCGCGGCGGCGACCGCAAACCCGCCCGCGTGCGCCCCTACTCGCTCACCGGCGGCCGTACCCGCTTCGGGCACGTGCTGCTCGTCGAGACGTTCGTCGCGGCCCTGGACGCCCCCGAGGAGCGCCGGGAACTGACGAACGGTTCGCTCGCCACCCGGGTCATGCCCGAGATGCGGGCCATCGTCGAACTCTGCCGCCGGATGCGCACGGTGGCCGAGATCGCCGCGCTGCTGAAGATGCCGCTCGGCGTGGTCCGCGTGCTGCTGAGCGACCTGGCGGACCAGGGAAAGATCCGTGTGTACGGAACCGGTCACGGCCCGGGACAGCCGGACCGCGCTCTGCTGGAAAGGGTGCTGAGTGGACTCCGCCGTCTCTGACGCCACCACAGGTGTCTCCACGGACGTCGAGAGCGACGTCTCCCGCCTCGTCGAGCCCGAGGAGGAGCTGCGGGCCTGGCAGACCGACCGGACGCGCGCCCCGATCGCCACGAAGATCGTGGTGGCGGGCGGCTTCGGCGTCGGCAAGACCACGCTGGTCACCACGGTCTCCGAGATCACGCCCCTCCAGACGGAGGCGCTGATGACCGAGGCCAGCGAGGACACCGACGACCTCAGCGCGACGCCCGAGAAGCTGACCACCACCGTCGCCATGGACTTCGGGCGCATCACGCTCGACGACGACCTGGTGCTCTACCTCTTCGGCACGCCCGGACAGCAGCGCTTCTGGTTCATGTGGGACGACCTGGTGCGCGGGGCGATCGGCGCGGTGGTCCTCGCCGACACCCGCCGCCTGACGGACTGCTTCCCCGCCCTCGACTACTTCGAGAGCTGCGGACTGCCGTACGTCGTCGCGGTCAACCACTTCGACGGCAGCGAGCGCTTCGACCCGGAGGACGTGCGCGAGGCCCTCACCGTGCCCGCACACATACCTGTCATGATCATGGACGCGCGGCGCCGGATCTCGGTCGTGGAGACCCTGCTGGCCCTGGTCGGCCACGCTCTCGACGTCACACCCGAATAAGAAGTACGCATCTGCACAGTTAAGGACCCGCATGCGGAAGATACTCGTCGTCGGAGCCGGTCAGTCCGGACTCCAGCTCGCCCTCGGCCTCCAGTCGCACGGGTACGAGGTCACCCTGATGTCCAACCGGACGGCGGACGAGATCCGGTCCGGCCGGGTCATGTCGACACAGTGCATGTTCGACACGGCACTCCAGCACGAGCGCGACCTCCAGCTGAACTTCTGGGAGTCCCAGGCCCCGAAGATCGAGGGACTCGGCGTCTCCGTCGCCGCGCCCGGCTCGCACGACCCCGGCCCCACCCAGCGGGCCATCGACTGGGTGGGCAGGCTGGACGGCTACGCCCAGTCCGTCGACCAGCGCGTGAAGATGGCCGGCTGGATGGAGACCTTCGCCCAGCGCGGCGGCCAGCTCGTCATACACGGCGCCGCGGTCTCCGACCTCGACTACTTCTCCCGCACCTACGACCTCGTGCTGGTCTCCGCCGGCAAGGGCGAGCTGGTCTCCATGTTCGGCCGCGACGCGGCGCGTTCGCCCTACACCGAGCCGCAGCGTGCCCTCGCCGTCGCCTACGTCCACGGACTGGGCCCGCGCCCCGAGCACCCCGACTACGACGCGGTCCGCTGCAACCTCGTCCCCGGCGTCGGCGAGCTCTTCGTCATGCCGACCTTCACCACCTCGGGCCGCGCCGACATCCTCTTCTGGGAGGGCATACCCGGCGGCCCCCTCGACGCCTTCAACGGCGTCAAGGACCCGGCCGAACACCTCTCCCTGACCCTGGAACTCATGGAGAAGTTCACGCCCTGGGAGTACGCGCGCGCCACCAAGGTCGAGCTGACCGACGCGAACGGCACCCTCTCCGGCCGCTACGCCCCCACCGTCCGCAACCCCATCGGACGGCTGCCCGGCGGCGGACTGGTCCTGGGCGTCGCCGACGTCGTCGTCGCCAACGACCCGATCACCGGCCAGGGCTCCAACTCGGCGTCCAAGTGCGCCGCCGCCTACCTCGCCTCGATCCTGGAGCAGGGCGACAAGCCCTTCGACGAGACCTGGATGCAGGCCACCTTCGACCGCTACTGGGACACCGCCCGGCACGTCACCAAGTGGACCAACGCGATGCTCGGCGTCCCCCCTGAGCACGTCCTGAACCTGATCGGTGCCGCCGGTCAGCTCCAGCCGGTCGCGGACCGCTTCGCCAACGGCTTCAACGACCCGGCGGACTTCGAGAACTTCTTCTTCGAGCCGGAGAAGACCGAGGCCTACCTCGCCTCGGTCGCGGGCGCGGCGAAGGAGTAGCCCTCGTCGGACCCGTCCGTGGCGTCCCGGGGGAGCTTCGGCGGCGTGAACCGCCGCAGGGGCTCCCCGCCGGGGTCGGGCCGCACCGCCCCCAGCACCGGGTTCGCCGCGATCGGCGACACCTTGATCCGCGCGCCGGGACGCGGCGCCTGCACCACCATGCCGTCGCCGAGGTAGAGGGCTACGTGCGTGGCCTCGGGAAAGTAGATCACCAGGTCTCCGGGCCGCAGCTCGCCCAGCGGAACGTGTTCCAGCTCGGCCCACTGCTCCTGGCTGGTGCGCGGGATCGACCGCCCGGCGTGCTCCCACGCCCGCGAGGTCAGCCCCGAGCAGTCGTACGACTCCGGGCCCTCGGCACCCCACTCATAGGGTTTCCCGAGCTGCCGCACGGCGTAGCCCAGCGCCCTGCCGCCCTCCCGCGACGGCGTACGCCGGCTGCTCAGCGCGCCCGACGCCATGAACGTCCGCTGCGCCCGGATTGCCCCCGACTTCTCCAGCTCGGCGAGCTTCGCCAGCTGGTCAGCGCTGAGCGAGGCGAGCAGCTCCTCGACCTCGGCCAGCTTTCCCCGGACCTCGTCGCGGTCCTTCTTCCGCCGCTCGGTGAGGGTGAGCTGGGCGTCCAGGGCCTTGCGCGCGTCCCGCGCCAGACCGTCCGTGCGCTTCTCGTGGCCGGTGAGCCGGTCGACGGTCTCGGCCCGCTCCCGCGCCAACTGCCCGATCACGTGTCCCTCGTCGAGCGCGTGCCGCGGGTCGCGGGCGAGCAGCAGGCGGACGTAGGGGGAGATCTCGCTGCTGTTCTGGTACTGCTGGCGGGCGAGCCGGCCGGCGGCGCCCCGGCTGTCGTGCAGCGAGAGCCGTGCCGCGGCCAGTTCCTTCTCCAGCCGCTCCGCCTCGGCCCGCTTCTCCCGCAGCTCCTCCTCGGTCGCGTTGTACGCCTCGGTGGCCTGCTCGGCCTGCCGGTACAGCTTCTGAAGATCCGTCAGCAGAACCCCCAGGGAACGGCCTTCGGGCACGGAGGCGGCGGTGCCGGAGTCCGTGCCGGGTCCGGGGGCGGCCAGGGCGGGGGAGGGGGCGAGCAGCGCGCCGGCCGTCACCGCCGCCGTACAGACCAGGCGCAGAAGCCTTCCTGACATGTCATCACCTCCACAGGGGGGCGGCGTCTCCGTCCCGCACCGTGAGGATCAGATGACCGCGCGCGGTCCGCGCGCGGAAGGTGGGCGGTTCGGCCCAACGGCGTCACTCGTCGGCGTCGTCCGGCTTGCCGCCCGGCGTGGCACCGTGCTCCGGGCCCCCCGGGGTGCCGGGCGGTCCGCCGGCGTCCGGCTTGGACCAGGGCCACCTCGGTCCGCCGCCCGTCCGGCCCGTCGGGTCGTACGTGTACTTCCACCCCGGGTGCAGGCCGAACCGGCCGCCGTGCGCGCGCTGGACGCGCCGGTAGACGAGGACGGTCGGCGGGCCGCCCGCGGCGTCCGGCACCGGGACCCGGTACACCTTCGGCGGGTGCCCGGTCATACCGAGCAGGACGGGCAGGACACGGCCGTCCAGGGGGCCGCCCTCGAAGGGGGTGTCTTCGCTCTTCACGCCACCAGTGTCACAGCAGGTGCGCCGCGTCGCCGACCACGGACAGCACGCGCCGGACCAGCGCGCCCACCGGGCCGTCCGCCGGTTCCAGGGCCAGCGCGGTGCGCACCACGGCGGCGGCCTGCGCGTCCCGGCCCGCCGTCGCCGCGAGCACCGCCACGAACTGCTCGACGAGCCAGTCGCGCAGTTCGTCCAGCGGCGGCTCCTTGTCCTCGTCGAGCCAGATCAGCGAGGCGGCCTCGACCGAGGTGATCCACATCCGGACGGTCATCCGCAGCCGGGGCCCCGGGTCCGCGATCTCCAGGTGGGTGAGGATGTGCTCGGCGGCGGCCCGCCGCACCCCGTCCACGATGGCCGTCGTACGCGAGGTCTCCACGACGCTGCCGCCCTGGAGCAGCGCGCTGAACCCGGCGTCGTGCTGGTCGACGAAGGCGAGATAGCGGTCGAGGGCCCGCCCCAGCCGGCGGGTCAGCGGACCCTCCGGCGGCTCCGCGAAGCACTGCTCCAGCTCCTCGGCGGCGGACCGCAGCGCCGCCTCGTACAACTGCTGCTTCCCGCCGGGGAAGTAGCGGTACACGAGCGGCCGCGACACCCCCGCCGCCTCCGCCACGTCGTCGAGCGAGACCTCCTCGGGCGCGCGGTGCGCGAAGAGGGACAGCGCGGCGTCGAGCAGCTGGCTGCGCCGCTCCTCGACGCTCAGCCGGCGGTACGCGGGGGTGGGAGCCTGCGAGGTCATGTCGGGCAGCGTAACCGTGTTCGCACCCGGGCACGCCGTCACCGGGCGCGGATCCGGACCCGTCCGGTACGGGCCTTCGGTCGGGTCCGGTGCGCGCGTCACCGCGGAGCGCCGGCCGGTCGTCAGGCCAGCAGTCCCGAGGACTTCCACAGGCGCCGCCCGACCCCGCGCAGCACTCCGATGTCGTCCAGGAAGTCCGTCAGCCGCTTGGAGCCGGTCTGCATGACCTCGCGGCGGTGGCCGCTGGCCTGCACCTGGGCGACGGCCTCGCGCCGGTCGAGGCCGACGTTCGTGTAGACCTCGGGGTTGATGAAGGCCTGCGAGAACACGCGGGCGAACTCGCCCGAGGTGACCCGGGTGAACTCCTGGGACCAGCGCGGGGCCGTCATCATCTGGCGGCGCAGCTCCTCGCGGGCGTACCGGACGTGGCGGGCCTCCTCGACCACGTGGATGCGCGTGACACCGCGGACGAGGCTCTGCACGCGCTCGTCCGGGAACGTCAGGCGCTGCATCCAGTCGAGCACCTCCTCGCCCAGCAGGGTCGCGGTGAACGAGCCGGGCGTGGTCGAGACGGTCTTGAAGAGCCGGCCCAGGTTCTGGTGCACCCGGCTGACCGGGTAGTACGGCGTGCCGCCCCGGCTGATCAGGCGGGCGAACATCTTGGAGTGGCGGCACTCGTCCTCGATCTCGGTGAGCGCGTACCGCACGTGGGCGCTCGTCGCCGCCTTGTCGTAGATGTGCCGCACCAGCAGCTGCATCAGGATGATCTCGAACCAGATGCCGAGCGAGGCGAGGGCCGCGGCCTCGTGCTGCGAGAGCGCGATGCGCTGCTCCTCGTTCATCCGCTTCCACAGCGGGGTGTCGTAGAGGGAGACCAGCTCCGGCGGCCAGAACCACTTGCCCGGCTCGAACGGAGCGTCCCAGTCCAGCTCCTTGTCCGGGTCGAAGGAGTGCTTGGCGGAAGAGTCGAGCAGGCGCTCGGCCACCTGCTCCCGGTCCTTGAGCAGGCCGAGCGCGTCGCGCAGCACATCGGCTTCCGTGACTGTCGTCATGACTGTTCCCACCTCGTCGTACCGGATGAACAGGTGCCGGGCACATCGGGGTTACCGGCGGTCACGTCTTATGAGACTGCTTGTCAGCAAGCTCGTCAATCCCCTGTGCGCGACTTGTTGACCCCGCGTCCACCCCGTGTGAGCCTGCCAGGTATGCCGACGTATGAGCTCTACGCCATGAACGCGGGAGACCCCCTCTGGGGGGTGCAGGCCAGCGGAGCGGCACGCTTCAGCTGGGAGTACGACGACGGGCGCGACCGGCTGCTGGCCCTCTACCAGAAGGGCAAGGACAAGCAGTGGGACGGCCAGAAGCGGATCGACTGGGACCTGGAGGTCGACCCCCACGATCCGCTCGGCACCCCAGACGAGGCGCTGACCCTCCACGGGACGCGGTACTGGGACAAGATGACCGACCGCGACCGGGGCGAGCTGCGCAAGCACTACGCCTCCTGGCAGTTCAGCCAGTTCCTGCACGGCGAGCAGGGCGCCATGGTCTGCGCCGCCCGGATCGTCGAGTCCGTCCCGGACCTGGACGCCAAGCTCTACTCGGCGACCCAGACCATGGACGAGGCCCGCCACGCGGAGATCTACTCCCGCTTCCTGCACGAGAAGATCGGGATGCTCTACCCGATCAACGACAACCTCCAGTCGCTCCTCGGCGACACCCTGAGCGACTCGCGCTGGGACATGCCCTACCTCGGGATGCAGGTCCTCATCGAGGGCCTCGCGCTCGCCGCCTTCGGCATGATCCGCGACACCACCGACAAGCCCCTGCCCAAGCAGATCCTCGCCTACATCATGCAGGACGAGGCCCGGCACGTGGCCTTCGGCCGCATGGCCCTGCGCGACTACTACCGGCAGCTCACCGACGCCGAACTGCGCGAGCGCGAGGAGTTCGTCATCGAGGGCTGCTACCTGATGCGCGACCGGCTGCGCGGCGTCGAGGTCCTGGAGAACTTCGGCATCCCCAAGGCCCAGGCCGAGGAGTACAGCGAGCAGTCCGAATTCCTGCACCTCTTCCGCCAGTTGCTGTTCAGCCGCATCGTCCCCTGCGTCAAGGACATCGGCCTGTGGGGCAAGCGTCTCCAGCAGGCCTACGTGGACATGGGCGTCTTCGACATGGGCAACTCCAACCTGGACCTCCTCATGGCCCAGGACGAGGAGATCGCGGAGAAACTGGACGCGGAACGGTTCGCGGCCGAGGAGCAGGAGCGGGTGGCCGAGGTGCGGGAGGCGATCGAAGCGGGGGCGGCCGAGTCCTGACGTCACCCGTCTGGAGTACGGTTCTGGCGTGTCCACGCCTCCACCGCCCCAGCATCCGCAGAACCCGTACGGGCAGCAGCCCCAAGGCCCCTACGGGCAGCAGCCCCAGGGCCCGGCCCCCTACGGCCGGCAGCCCCAGGGTCCCTACGGCCAGCAGCCGCCCGCGCCGTCCTACGGGCAGCAGTCGCCCGGCCCCTACGGACAGCAGGCCGCGCCCTACGGGGCGCCGCCCCAGGCCCCGTACGGCGCGCCCGGCCAGCAGCCCCAGGGCTGGGGCGCGCCCCCGGCTGGGCCGCCGCCGAAGAAGCGCCGGGTCGGCCTCGTCCTCGGCATCGTCGGCGGAGTCGTCGCCCTCGTCGTCGTGATCGTCGTGGCGCTCGCGGTGATCGGCTCGAAGACCGACGCCGGCTTCCCCGAGGCCGAGTACAAGCTCACCCTGCCCAAGACGCTGCTCGACAAGCGCTACGAACTCGCCCAGGACCTCTCGGACTCCGAGGGCTCCAAGGTCGAGGGCGAGGCGGACGGCGCCTGGGACGCACGCGACGTCACCGCCGTGGTCGGCCAGTACAGCCTCGGCGGCGACGCCACCAAGGGCAACGTCGTCATCTCGGGCATGTACGGCCGGTTCAAGAACACCGGGACCGCCCGCGACAAGATGATGGAGGGCGCCGCCGGTTCCGACGGCGCCGAGGTCGCCGTACCGCCGAAGGACTTCAAGCCCTCCGGCTCCGACACCACCATCACCTGCCAGGTGCTCACCAAGGACCAGCTGGGCACCAAGATGACCATCCCCATGTGCGGCTGGGTGGACGGCAACACCGGCGCCTCCGTCGCCGAGATCACCGCCGCGACCATGACGAAGGACCCCTCCGACGTGGACCTGGAGGCGGCCGCCGAGACCACGCTGAAGGTGCGCTCCGAGATCAGGAAGCCGATCGGCTGACCCGCGTCACGAGGACGCGGCGACCGACGGGGCCGGCAGCCCGGCCGGCTCGGCCTGCCCCGCGGGGAACGACGTCCGCAGGGTGAACGCGTAGGCGGTGGGCCCGTGTTCACGCAGGTGCAGGAGGCGCGTCTCGGCCTCCTGCACGGTCGGACGGTGGCCCGCCGGGACCCACCACAGGGCCGTGACCGCCTCCTGGAGCCGCTCGAACCACTCACGGCGGCGGGCCAGCATCTCCCGGTGCCGCCCCTGGTACATGAACGCGGTCAGGGCGTCGGTGTCCCGCCACGACGTCAGGTTGACGATGAGCCAGTCGTCGCCGAGGACGGGGACGTCCGTCGCGTTGCCCGAGTCGTCCTGCAGCCGCCAGACGAACCCCGGAGCCTCGTCCGCGGCGGCGTTCACCGGATCGAGGGCGTCCACGAAGTCCTTCAACTGGGGTGAGTCCAGAGGTGCCTTGAGACGGGCGATGTTGACCTGCGCCAGTTCGTAGAGGGTCGGGTGCGAGGGTTCGTACGCGGCTGAATCGGTCATGTACCGAACGTTAGGTCGGCCTCCGGGGCACCTGCCAGACCCGTCTCACGCACTGGGCGCCGAACCCGCCGCGCCGCGCACGAGGCCCATGTGCCAGTCGCCGCCCCGCCCCGCACCCGCCCCCCTCACGAGTCGAGCACGGCCTTCATCACGGCCCGGGCGATCGGCGCCGCGTCCCCGCCCCCGCTGATGTCACCGCGCCGGGCCGCCGCGTCCTCCACGACCACCGCCACCGCCACCGCCGGCTGCATCTCGTCGGCCGCCTGCGCCCAGGACACGAACCAGGCGTACGGCGTACCGGAGTTGCCGATGCCGTGCTGGGCGGTGCCCGTTTTCCCGCCGACCGTGGCCCCCGGGATCGCGGCGTTCGCACCCGTGCCCTTCTCCACCACGTCCGTCATCATCTGCCGCAGCTTCACCGCCGTCGACGGCCGCATCGCCTGGCGCACGGACCTCGTGCCCTTCGTCCGCACCGTCGTGCCCGCCTCGGTCGTCGTCCGCTCCACCAGATACGGCGCCCTGACCGAGCCACCGCCCGCCACCGCCGCCGAGATCATCGCCATCTGCAGCGGAGTCGCCCGCGTGTCGAACTGCCCGATGGACGACAGCGCCAGCTGCGCCCGGTCCAGCTCCGTGTCGAAATTGCTCGGCGCCACCGCGAACGGGATCCGCAGCCCCCGGTCGTTGAAGCCGAAGCCCGTCACCGCCCGCGTCATGTCCTCCAGGCCCACGTCCACGCCCAGCTTCGCGAACACCGTGTTGCAGGACCACTCGAAGGCAAAGCGCAGCGAGGCGTCCTCGCAGCCCTTCACCTCGTTCGTCAGCCGGGTCGTCGTCCCCGGCAGCGTGTACGGGTCCGGGGACTTCGTCCGCGCGTCCACGTCCGTCACCGTGCCGGAGTCCAGCGCCGCCGCCGCCGTCACCACCTTGAACGTCGAACCCGGCGGATACGTCTGGCGGATGGCCCGGTTCAGCATCGGCTTCGCCTCGTCGCCGTTCAGCCGGGCCCACGCCCGCCTCGCCCGCGCACCCGTGCCCGACAGCCGCCCCGGGTCGTACGACGGCGCCGAGACCAGCGCGAGGATCCGGCCGGTGGACGGCTCGATCGCGGCCACCGCGCCCCGGCGCCCGCCCAGGCCCGCAAACGCCGCCCGCTGCGCCGCCGCGTGGATCGTCGTGACCACCGCGCCGCCGGGACTGCGGGAGCGCGTGAAGTCGTTCCACAGCGGCAGCGGCGCCAGCATCGGATCGGCGCCCGACAGCACCCCGTCCTCCGCGTTCTCCAGCAACGAGGTCCCGTACATCTGCGAGGCGTACCCGGTCACCGGCGCGTACAGCGGCCCGTCCCGGTAGGTCCGCTCGTACCGCAGCTGCTCACCCGTGTCCTTGGACCCGGTGACCGCACTGCCGCCGACCACGATGTCCCCGCGGGGCTGTCCGTAACGCGCGATCGTGGCACGGCGGTTGGCCGGGTTGCCGTCGTACGACGGAGCCTGGACGAGCTGCACGCGCACGGCGTTCACCAGCAGGGCGACGAACAGCACGGCGCACAGGGCCGCCGCTCTGCGGATGTATCTCGTCACGGCGCCGCCGTCCCGTCGTACTGGCTGCGCGCCGAATCACTGATCCGGATGAGCAGCGCCACGATGATCCAGTTGGTGACGACCGAGGAGCCGCCCTGGGCGAGGAACGGCATCGCCATCCCGGTCAGCGGGATCAGCCCGGTCACCCCGCCCGCGATCACGAACACCTGCAACGCCAGGATCGAGGCCAGACCGATCGCCAGCAGCCGCCCGAAGGGGTCGCGCAGCGCGAGTCCCGCACGGTAACCGCGCTCCACCAGCAGCGCGTACAGCAGGAAGATCCCGCACAGCCCGACCAGCCCCAGCTCCTCGCCCGCCGTCGCCAGGATGAAGTCCGACTTGGCGGCGAAGCCGATGAGGATCGAGTGGCCGAGCCCGAGACCGGTGCCCGTCACCCCGCCCGCCGCGAACGCGAAGAGGGACTGGGCGAGTTGGTTCGGACCCTGGCCCGCGTCGATCGACGCGAACGGGTGCAGCCAGTCCTCCACCCTGCTGTGCACGTGCGGCTCCAGCCGGCCGACGGCGACCGCGCCGACCACCGCGAGCAGCAGGCCCACCGCGATCCACCCGGTGCGGCCCGTGGCCACGTACAGCAGGATCACGAAGAGGCCGAAGAAGAGCAGCGAGGTGCCGAGGTCCCGTTCCAGGACCAGGACACCGACGCTCAGCAGCCAGATGGCGACGATCGGGCCGAGCACCCGCCCCGTCGGCAGCTGGAGGCGGGTGAACCGCCAGACCTGCCGGCCCGAGTACGCGAGCGCGTGCCGGTTCGCCGCCAGGTAGCCGGCGAAGAACACCGCGAGCAGGACCTTCGCGAACTCGCCCGGCTGGAAGGAGAATCCGGCCACCCTGATCCAGATCCGGGCCCCGTTCACCGACGGGAAGAAGATCGGCAGGGTGAGCAGGGCGAGCGCGGCGACCACGCAGACGTAGGTGTAGCGCTGGAGCACCCGGTGGTCCCGCAGCACCACGACGGCCACGGTGAAGAACGCGACACCGAGCGTGGACCAGACGAGTTGCGTGGTGGCCGCCTGGTCGCGCGGCGTCTCCAGGTCGAGCCGGTAGATCAGCACCAGGCCCAGCCCGTTGAGCAGCACCGCGATCGGCAGCAGCACCGGATCGGCGTACGGCGCCCGCAGCCGCACCGCGACATGCGCCAGCAGCGCGAGCACGCCGAGCCCGGCGCCGTATCCGGCGGCGCCGGGCGGGACGGTGCCGTGCTGCGCGAGACCCACGGCGCAGTAGCCGTACACCGACAGCAGGACGGCGACCACGATCAGGGAGAACTCGACGCCACGGCGCCGGGGCAGCCGTACGGCGGAGGGGGGCGGATCCGCTGCCACGGTCGTTCCGGCCTCGATCATGTCCGGAACGTAGCAAGCGGGGGCCGTGATGTCCCGTTATGTCGCGAGAATCGGGCCAATGTGGTGGACCTCGGGTCGCGGCGCGGGACGCACGCTCAGCACCAGCGGGGGGCCGCGCCGATGTTGTCGATGTACTTCGCCGAGCCCCAGGCCCAGGTGCCGTCCGTCAGGAGGTACCAGAGGTTGTTCCCGCCGACCCACTCGCCCCGCGTCTTGCAGAAGATGTGGACGATCGCGCCGTACGGCTCGACCCGGATGACCGCGCTGCCGCGCGTCGGGGCGTCACGCAGCACCAGTCCGCCGTGCGCGGTGACCCTGCCCTTGTAGAGGCGGGCGCTGTGGTTGCCGTCGTGGTTCCAGTCGCGGCCGCTGTTGTTCCAGTTCTGGCCGCCTTCGTTCCAGCCCAGGGTGTCGTTGTACTCCTGGCTGCCGCTGAGCTGGCTCGCGCCGGAGTCGGCGTCCCAGTCGTCCGCGACGGCCGGCGAGGTCGTGGCGGCCAGGGTGACGAGGGCGCCGCCGGCGGCGGCTATGCCGAGGCGGGTGAGCGTGGACCGCAGGGTCATGGTGGCTCCTCCAGAAACGGGGCGAAGCTGACTATTCGCCACACTAGGAGCGGCGGTGACACCGCGCCCGTCACAGTGAGCCATCGGGGAGGTGCGGGGGGTTGCGGCGGGGGTGGGGATCGGGTCCCCGGGGTCGGCCGGGGCGGGGCTGGGCTCAGGTTGGCGGGGGTCGGCTTGGGGGCGGTTCCGAGCCGGCCGGGGGTGAGCCGTCTCCGGGTGGGTGGGGTCGGGCTGGACCCCACGGTCGGCCCGCGCCGACCAGGGCTCCGGCTCGGTCGGGGACGTTCAGAGACCCGGCTCGGTCGCGGACGGGCGCGGTGCCGGCTTGGGGGGTGATCCGGGGAGTGATCCGGGGAGTGATCCAGGGTCCGGCGGGTCCGTGTCCGGGAGAGCCGCCGGCGCCCGGGGCAGGATCAGCGTCGCGATCGCGCCGCCGTCCGGGGCGTTCGCGAAGGACAGCCGCGCGCCCAGCGCCTCGGCCTGGCCCGACGCGATCGTCAGCCCCAGCCCATGCCCCCGGGCACCCCCCTCCGTACGGAACCGCTGAGGGCCGTGCGCCACGAGATAGTCCGGGAACCCGTCACCGTGGTCCCGCACGGTCACCACCGGACCGTCGACGGTCAGCACGACCGGCGCCCGCCCGTGCTTATGCGCGTTCGCGACCAGATTGCCGAGCACCCGTTCGAGCCGGCGCCGGTCGGTCTCCACGCACACGTCCCGGACGACGCGGACCTCCGTACCCGACCCCCGCGCCACCCGCCCGGCCAGCGGCGCGAGCCATAGCGCGTCCAGGTCCAGCCGCTCGCCCCCGGTGTCCAGGCGGGAGATCTCCAGCAGGTCCTCGGTGAGCGTGCGCAGGGCGGCGACCCGGTCGCGCACCAGCTCCGTCGGACGCCCCGGGGGCAGCAGCTCCGCCGCCGCGTGCAGCCCCGTCAGCGGCGTGCGCAGCTCGTGCGCCACGTCCGCCGTGAACCGCTGCTCGCTCAGCAGCTTGCCCTGGAGCGTCGACGCCATCGTGTCCAGCGCCCCGGCGACCGCGGCCACCTCGTCCTGCCGCCGCGTCGGATCCTTCGTGCGCGGGTCGTCCACCCGCGCGTCCAGGTCGCCCGCGCTGATCCGCCGGGCCACCTGCGCCGTCCCGTGCAGCCGCCGGGTCACCCGCGTCACCGCGAACGCCCCCACCAGCAGCGTCGCCCCGATCGCCAGCGCCGAGGACCACACGATCGCCCTGTCCAGCGCGTCGATGGTGTGGGCGCCCTGCGCGTAGTCCACCCGGACGGCCAGCGCCCGCCCGCCGTCGGCCGGACCCGCCGCCCACATGGTGGGGCGCGGGTCGTGATCGCCGACCATCGTGCCGCGCCGCCCGCCCGCCGCCAGCGCCTTCAGCCGCGCGGGCAGCCCCGGGAGGTCCACTCCGGCGCCGGGCGGTAGCCGGTCCCCGGCCTCGTACGCCTCCGTCACCGCCGTGAGCCGGTCGAGCGCCTGCTCCCGCGCCTCGCCCACCGTGTGGTTGGTCACCGAGACGTGGACCAGCAGGCCGAGCAGTGCGGCGAGCGCACAGCACATCACCGTGATGAACGCGGCCGCCTTCCAGGTCAGCGTCGCCGTCCACCGCGGCAGGGCCGGTCTCACGAGGCGCTCTCGGACGGCACCGGCGACCTCGTCGGCCGCGGGGTCCCCACCCGCAGGATCTCGTCCCGGGTCGCCAGCATCGCGTGCTGGTGCCGGTCCCACGTCCACACCGTCCGGTACTCGTATCCCGGCAGTGTCGACGGCGAGCGGATGATCACGGCCCGGCCCGCCAGCTCGACGCCGGCCGTGCTGTCCGAGGTGCCCATGATCTGCACCAGCGCGTGCTTCACGAACGTGTACACCCGCACCGCCAGCTGGTTGCCGGGGAAGCGGATGCCGAGCACCATGTCGTCCTTCCCGTCGCCGGTGAGGTCCCGGTAGTACGCCCGCAGCACCGGGCACCTCGCGCCGCCCGCGCCCTTGCCGCCGCAGTCCTTCAGGCGGTCGGCCGTCTCGGCGTACAGGGCGTGCGGACCGGTGTACTCGTCCGGATGCGCCGCCACCTCCGCGCGCACGACGGCCAACGGGTCCACCCGGTGGATGTCGTCGCCCGGCGCCGTCACGCCCTCGACCGTCTCGGTGTCCGCCTCCCCGTAGTCGAGCGCGGGCGTCGAGGCGGGCGGCACCTCCGGCCAGAGCCGGGTCGGCCCGACGGCGGTCGGTGTCGCCCCGGCCCCGCGCAGGTCACCGGCGTCACCGCAGGCCGTGGCGGTGGCCAGGAGCAGGACGGTGAGCGCGGCGAGGGCGGCGGCGGTGCGGGGGCCCGCCGGGGTGGCTCGGCGGTGACCGTGGTGGTGGGGGTGGGGCTGGGGGCGGTGGTGTGGGCGGTCGGGTCTCACTGGGCTCCTGCGTGCGGGCCGGCCTCGCCCCGGCGGGTCGTCGGGCGGCGGAACCGGTCGCCGTCGCCCGGTACACCTTATTCACGTTATGTGCGTTCTTCGTGGGAAAGTTCCCTATGTCCGGCAGGAGGCAAGGGGCAAGGGTCGACGCCGGTGAGTGCCGACGCCGTCGGCTGCCCTCAGTTGTCTGCCCGGCGCCGACACCGGTGACGGCTCACGGAATGACGGCTCACCGGGTGACCCGTCACTCGGTCAGCTCCTCCAGGAGCCGGGCCGTCGCGAGACCCGCCCGCAGGTACTCCACGAACAGCTCGTTGTGCAGCGCCCAGGGCGAACGGCGGGAGCGGATGAGCCGGATCACGTCCTCGGGGGCGCGACCCGCGCGGACGAGGGCGTGCCCCACGACGAGCCCCGAGCGGTTGTAGCCGTGATAGCAGCGGACGAGCACCCGCCGGCCCTCGTCGACCGCCTCGGACGCGGTCTGCGCGAGGCGCATCACGCCCGCCAGCTGCGTACCGTCCAGGGGGCCGTCCGGGATCGGCCAGACGTGGTGCTCCACACCCGGGTCCGGGCCGTGCCCCGGAAGCCGCAGCAGCGTCAGGACCAGGTCGAACTCGTCGTGGACCACCGCGAACTCGTGCTGGCCCGAGCTCGCCCTGAACTCGTGGCCGCCCATCCACAGGCCCGGGACGATCTCGCTCCACGGGCTGCCCGGAACCGGAACGCCGGATTGCCTGCCGCGGGTCCGCAACGGTGCCTCCCCCTCACGGCCTGCGAGGCCTCAGGCCCTGCCAAGTCCTCCCAAAGGTAACCGGCTTCTTGCCCCTGGAGCACCCCTCCTGTTCCCATGGTCATGGGGTGATGGTGCATGAGCGGACTGCGCGTCATACCGACCTGGCGGCACGGCCAGGAGCGGCTGTACGTCTGCCACACGGACGGAAGGAACGTCGCCTGGTACGACAGGCAGACGGCCCGGGTGAACCTGCTCAGCGAGGACCGGCGCGAGGACGTGCTCGACGCGCTCGAGCCCTTCCTCACCGGGCCGGTGACGGTGGGACCGCCGCCCGTCCCGACGCCCGCCGAGCTCGCCCGGCTCACCCTGCACCCGGACGACGACCTGGCGCCCAACCGGCCGGGCGAGGCGCTGCTGATCGCCCTCGACCGTGACCCCGGGCCCCCGCACCGGCTGCGCGCCGATCCCCGGCGGCGGGCGCTGGCCACCGAGCAGGCGGTGGGGGAGGCACTGGACGGGCTGGAGGGTGCGGGGTGGCACACGCTGCACTCGGTGCCGCTCTCCGGGGGCGACCGCATCCACCACCTGGTCATCGGCCCCGGGGGACTGTTCTCCGTACGGACGCTGTACGCCCGCAAGCAACGGGTCCTGATCGCCGACCCGATGGTCACGGTCGGCCGCCGGGAGCCGTATCCGCTGCTCAGGGCGGTACGGGCGGAGGCGGACCGCGCGTCCTACGCCCTGACGGCCGAGGTCCACCCCGTACTGGTGGCGACCGGACCCACCGCCGTGACGGTCACCGCCGCGCTGCGCTCCGTCCGCGTCCTGCGGGACACGGACCTGCCGTCCTTGGCACGCCTGGGCGGCGTCCTGAAACCGGCGGACGTGGAAGCACTCCACGCGATGGCCCGGGACCGCCAGACGTGGTCACGGGTGTGATCTGACGGGGGCGTGGGTCCAGTGGGCGTCGGGGCGCTGGCCGTCCGGTGGGTGGGTCGGGTCCGTGCCGGTACATCCGGCCGTCGGTAGTTGTTGCCGGCCCCCGTTACCAGCGTTCCTCGGTCGGGTACGTCCCCGTCTCGACGGCCATTTGATGTACCGGCACGGCCCCTTCGGTTCCATGGCGGCTTGCGGTCCGTGGGCGGCTGAGCTGCGGGGCGCGGGCCCGGTGCTCAGGTGCCCGCCGGTGGGCGGCGAGGGGCGGTCGCCCGCTCCAGCTGCGGGCAATCGTGCCGCTGGGGCGGCACGGGTGGGCGCAGGCGGCAACCCGCTAGCGCCGGGCTCGCCGTCCCACCCCGACCTCAGCCCCAGGGCCGGGCGCTGGATGTAGGTGGGGGAGTGGGCTCCCGCGCGGCACCCCGAGGCGCCGGGCTCGCCGACCCACCCCGACGTTCACCGAGGTGCAGAGCGCTGGTGTACGCGGGGGAGTGGACCCACCTCGGCTTCAGCCATAGCGCCGGGCGCTGGATACGGGGGAGTGGACACCGAACGGCACCCCTGTAGGCCCCCCGGGCCGGCCCCTCCCGGACACGAAACACGGCGCCCGGCGCGGAGAGGCCGAGGGAACACCCGTAACCCCCCTCAAGGCATCTGACGCAACCCCGCGACAAGAAGCCCCACCAACCGCCGCGCGTCATAGCGCGCGTCACTGTCCGCCCCGATACAGAGATTCCCGACCCCGCGCATGAACTCGAGCGGCTGCACGTCGGACCGAATCTCCCCGGCCCCCGCCGCGGCCGCGAGCAACTCCCCACACACAGGCACGAGCCGATCGAGAAAGTACGAGTGGAGCGCCTCGAACCCGGCGCTGTCGGACTGCAGCACCGCGGCGAGCCCGTGCTTGGTGACGAGGAAGTCCACGAACCGGTCGATCCACAGACCCAGCGCGGCGTACGGGCTCGCGCTGTCGGCCAGGAGCGCCGGCCCCGCCTCCGCACAGGCCTCCACCTGGTGCCGGTAGACGGCGATGATGAGGTCGGCCCGGGTCGGGAAGTGCCGGTAGATCGTGCCGAGCCCGACCCCGGCCTCGGCGGCGATGTCCCGCACGGGCGCCTCCACGCCGGACCGCACGAACACCGCGGCGGCCGCGTCGAGCAAGGTCCCCTCGTTGCGCCGCGCGTCCCTCCGCTTGGACCGGGCGGGCCGCCCCGCGCCCTCGTCGCCGTCGCTCACCGCGCACTCCTCCCACTCTCGCGCTTGCTAAAGCGGAACGTTGTTCCGTATCGTTTCCGGAACGAGGTTCCGTTTGCTCATGATGGCAGAGCGCGCACCCGTCACCAAGTCACACCCGGCTCCGTAACCGAATGGAAGTACGGCCATGCCCGACTCGAACACCACCACCCTG
Organism: Streptomyces sp. NPDC028308; assembly: GCF_055565855.1. Lineage (NCBI taxonomy): Bacteria > Bacillati > Actinomycetota > Actinomycetes > Kitasatosporales > Streptomycetaceae > Streptomyces > Streptomyces sp. NPDC028308. Next base: position 4,884 of record NZ_JBVHTO010000013.1, on the reverse strand, counting down.
TCGAACATCGTGGGACCGTCCACCACGGTCGTCTCCGCGAAGCCCGTGATCCTCCAGGCCCCCGACCGGGGTGAAGACCTCCAGGTCCGGGTGTCCGCCCCCGCGACCGGCGGCGACCTGCCCGTGATCGTCCTCTCGCACGGCTACGGCTCGTCGATGGACGGCTATGCCCCGCTGGCCGACTTCTGGGCCGCCCACGGCTTCGTCGTCCTCCAGCCCACCCACCTCGACTCCAGGACGCTCGGCATACCCGCCGACGACCCCCGTACGCCGCGCATGTGGCGCTTCCGGATCGAGGACGTACGGCGCGTCCTGGACGAACTCGACGTCCTGGAGGCCGCCGTACCGGGCCTCGGCGGCCGGATCGACCGCGGCCGTGTCGCCGTGGCCGGCCACTCCTGGGGAGCCCAGACGGTGAGCGCACTGCTGGGCGCGCGTGTCCTGGACGCCGAGGGTGTACCGGGGGAGGACATGTCCGACCCGCGGGTGACGGCGGGTGTGCTGCTCGCCTTGACCGGCAAGGGTGGCGATGACCTGTCCCCGTTCGCGGCCGAGCACTTCCCGTTCATGAACCCGTCCTTCGACGACATGAAGACACCGGCGCTGATCGTCGCGGGGGACCAGGACCGATCCGCGCTGACGACCAGGGGCCCCGACTGGTTCACCGACCCGTACTTCCTCAGCCCGGGCAGCAAGAGCCTGCTCACCCTCTTCGGGGCGGAGCACTCGCTGGGCGGTGTCTCCGGGTACGACGCGGCGGAGACGACGGACGCGAGCCCCGAACGCGTCGCCCTGCTCCAGCACCTCACCTGGGCCTACCTGCGCACGGCCCTGACCCCGGAGGACGACAGCTGGCAGCACGCGATCTCCGTACTGCAGACCACCCCGAACCCCCTGGGCCACTTGCAGAGCAAGTAGCCGCCAGGGCACCCGTATACGCACGCCCCTCGGCCCCCACGGCCCGCAGTCGCGATCCGGCGGAAGGGGCCGTGCCGGTACATCAAATGGCCGTCGAGACGGGGACGTACCCGACCGAGGAACGCTGGTAACGGGGGCCGGCAACAACTACCGACGGCCGGATGTACCGGCACGGCCCCGACCCACCCACCGGACGGCCAGCGCCGAACACCGTCGGCTCGAAGGCGCCGGAGGGGCTCACCTCCGCCCAGGGGCTCACCTCCGCCGAGGGCGCAGGACGGCCGAGGGCGCAGGACGGCCGGGGCCGCGTAGGCCCAGGGCTCACCCCGGGAGTGCCCGAGCGTGCCCCGGATCCAGGAGGGGCGCCAGCAGATCCCCGTACCGTTCGAGACGGGGCTCGATGTCCGCGGCCAGGAAGACCAGGTGGCCGGGATCGGTGCAGTCCGCGACCTCGTCCCACGTCACCGGCGTGGAGACGCTCGGCTCGGCTCGCGCCCGCAGGGTGTACGCGGTCGCGGTCGTCTTCCGGGCGGCGTTCTGGCTGAAGTCGACGAAGACCTTGCCGGGCCGCAGGCTCCGCGTCATCCGGTGGGTGACGCGCCCGGCGAGCGCCGCCTCCGCCTCCACGGCGAGCTTCTTCGCGTAGGCGGAGACGTCCTCGGACGGGGTCGGCTCGATGCCCGCGAGGAGATGCAGCCCCTTCGACCCGGACGTCTTCGCGTACGCCTCGATCCCGTCCGCCGCCAGCCGCTCCCGCAGCCACAGCGCGACCTCGCAGCACTCGACGACGGTCGCGGGCGCCCCGGGGTCGAGGTCGAAGACCATCCGGTCGGCGAGCCCGGGCGTCTCGATGCGCCACTGGTGCGTATGGAACTCCGTGACGAGGTTCGCGGCCCACATCAGGCTGGCCAGGTCCTGGACGATGACCATCCGGGCGGGCCCCTCCGAACGGGGGACCTCGGCCGTGGTGACCCAGCTGGGCGTACCGGGCGGCACGTTCTTGGCGAAGAACACCTGGCCGTCCGGGCCGTCCGGGTAGCGGAGGAAGGACAGTGGCCGGTCGTGGAGGTGTGCCAGCAGCGCGCCGGCGTTGGTGGCGTAGTAGTGCAGCAGCTCGCCCTTGGTGAAGCCGGTCGCCGGATACAGGACCTTCTCCAGGTTGCTCAGCGCGAGCCTTCGCCCCTCCACCTCGGTAATCGGCGTCATACGATGAGAATCCCACGAAACCAGGTGATAACGACCGGAAAGGTACGGCACGTGAGATCCATCTGGAACGGCGCCATCTCCTTCGGCCTGGTCAGCATCCCCATCAAGCTGGTGAACGCCACCGAGAACCACTCGATCTCGTTCCGCCAGATCCACCTGGAGGACGGCGGCCGCATCCGCTACCGCAAGGTCTGCGAACTGGAGGACCGAGAGGTCACGACGGACGAGATCGGCAAGGCGTACCAGGACGCCGACGGAACGATCATCCCCATCACCGACGACGACCTGGCCCAGCTCCCGATCCACACGGCTAAGACGATCGAGATCGTCGCCTTCGTGCCGGCGGAGCGGATCGACCCACTCCAGATGGACACGGCGTACTACCTCTCCGCGAACGGGGTCCCCGCCGCGAAGCCGTACACCCTGCTGCGCGAGGCGCTGAAACGCAGCAACAAGGTCGCCATCGCCAAGTTCGCCCTGCGCGGCCGGGAGCGCCTCGGCATGCTGCGGGTCGTGGACGACGTCATCGCCATGCACGGCATGCTCTGGCCGGACGAGATCCGCGAGCCGGAAGGGGTCGCCCCTGATTCCGGCGTCACCGTGCGCGACCAGGAACTGGACCTGGCCGACGCCCTGATGGACACCCTCGGCGAGGTCGAGCTCGAAGAGCTGCACGACGACTACCGCGAGGCGGTCGAGGAACTCATCGCCACCAAGGCCTCCGGCGGGGAGGCACCCAGCGTGCCGGCGGGCGAGAAGTCCGGCGGCAAGGTGCTCGACCTGATGGCGGCGCTGGAGAAGAGTGTGCGCGCCGCGAAGGAGTCCCGAGGCGAGGGCGCGGGGGAGGAGACCCCGGCAGGGGAGGACGCGGAGGTCACGCACCTCACCGAACGCAAGCGGCCGGCAAGGAAGACGGCGTCACGTAAGTCCGCCGGCACCGCCCCGAAGGACGTAGGCGGCAAGAAGTCGACGTCGACGGCGAAGAAGACCGCGGCGAAGAAGACGACGTCCGCGAAATCGACGTCTTCCAAGTCGACGGCGGCGAAGAAGACGGCGGAGAAGAAGGCGACGGCGGCCAAGAAGACGGCGTCGAAGAAGACGGCGGGGACTACGGCGAAGAAGGCGGCCAAGAAGACCACGCCCCGCAAACGCGCGTCAGCGTGACGCGGGAGCAGCGGGATGCGGGCGCCTCAACGAGCAGGTAACTCGGGAATCTTGGGAAGTACCCTCTCGGCGAGGGTGAGGAGAACACTGTCGTCCGGGAGGGCTCCGGACGCGCTGTACACGGAGATGTCGCAGTAGCCGCCCCGGTCTTCGCGGTCCAGAGCGACCGTCAGCGTCCGTGCCAAGGGGCCCTGTTCGACGGGTCCGCCGGACCCGCCGCTCCCGAGATCGATCTCGATCTTCATGGTGTGGTCCGAGGACAGGACCGCGGGCCGGCCGAGCACGTGGAGCGACTTGACGTCCGTCTCCGACCCGTACTTCATCAGCTTCACGTACTGGTCGACCGTCAGGTGGTTGTACGTGGCGGAGACGTTCACGGTGTACGTGTCGAACGTGACCGTGGCCTCCGGGAGGGCGACCTTCCCATCGGTGAGCGGAGCGGTGTTGTCGGTGCCGGAGGCACTGATGGCGATCTCTCCGGGCGTCCCGAGGGCCTTGGCCAGGCCGGGACGGTTGAGCGCCTCGCACAGCTGGTCACCGGTCACGGGCTTGGGCGTCCGCTTGAAGGCCTTCGGCAGCTCCTCCTGCTCCCCGTCCGAACACGAGGCGGGCTTTGGGGTGTTGTCGTTGGCCGGCATGAAGCGCGGGCCGGCCCAGACGGCGAGCGCGAGCACCCCGAACACGGCCACGGCGGCAACGGCCTGGCCCCACGCGTTGTGGTCCTTCTCCGGAGCCGCCGGACCGGGAAGCGTCGCGGCCGGCGCCGGCGCCGGGGCCGGGGCCGGGGCCGCCGCCGCGGCCGGGACCTGGGCCTGCGGCTGGACCTGAGCAGGCTCATCGACGACGGCGCCACCCGAGGCGACTGCCGGACCCGGCTTCCGGCGCGCGCGCAGAGCCCGGACCACCGTGTGGACGCGTACGGCGGTGAACACGAGGAACAGCGCGCCGAAACCGGCCGTGGCCAGATCGGGATCGCGGACGGCGAGATACACGAGCCGTACGCCGAGGACGGTCCCGCCTGCGATGAGCAACGGCTCACGAACCCAGAAGGGCAGAAGACGGAGAAGGAAACCGAGCATCCGCAGATCACATCAGCCCAAGATCACCCCCGCCATGACGGAAGCCACAGTTCCGCCCCCACGCTCCAACACGGGCACCCCGCCCCGCCCGCCGAAAGCCATCGCGATCCAAACCAAAGCAGCCGATACTCCGCCCCACGCCACACCCCGAGACGCGGACGCCCTTGCCAGGTCACGTGCGCTGAAGTGGTGCTTCAACGGCCGCTAGGTGATCTCGTTTTAGGGCTATGCGGTGAGTTCGGTGGGCATGACGGTGTCGGCGGTTTCCGACCCGATCGGGCGGAAGCCGGCATTGGCCAGGAGGCCGAGTCCCACACAGCGTGATCACTGACAAACGGCTACTTCCGGCGGCATCCGCCTGCACATACGCGAAGACCCCGGCCTCAGCGTTTCCGCTGGTGACGGGGTCTTTGGGCACCTTCTGCAAGGTGCCCCCGGCAGGATTCGAACCTGCGCACACGGCTCCGGAGGCCGCTTAGGTCCCAGGCAACGCAGCAGGTCAGAGCCCTGCACGTGG
>NZ_JBVHTO010000012.1:377490-394640 GCF_055565855.1 Streptomyces sp. NPDC028308 | reverse complement strand
CACAGCACGACCACCGACGCACCCGCCTCGTGCGCCGCCCGCACGACCGCCTTCGCGTACTCCGGATTGGCCCGGTAGCCGTCGAAGAAGTGCTCACAGTCCACGAAGACCCGCCGCCCCTGCGCGACCAGATGGGAGACGGTGTCGCGCACCATCTCCAGGTTCTCCTCCAGGGTGGTGCGCAGCGCCAGCTCGACATGCCGGTCGTGGGACTTCGCGACGAGGGTGATCACCGGGGCACCCGAGTCGAGCAGCGCCTGCACCTGCCGGTCGAGTGCCGCCTCGGCTCCGGGGCGGCGGGTGCAGCCGAAGGCCACGAGCCGGGCGTGCCGGAAGTCGATCTCCTGCCGGGCACGGGCGAAGAACTCCGTGTCCCGGGGACTCGCCCCGGGCCAGCCGCCCTCGATGAAGCCCACGCCGAAGTCGTCCAGGTGCCGCGCGATGGCCAGCTTGTCCGCGACCGTGAGGTTGATGCCCTCACGCTGCGCGCCGTCGCGCAGCGTCGTGTCGAAGACGTGGAACGAATCGTCGAGTCCGCGGTCGCGTCCGCTCGGGCTGCTGCTCATGATCGGGCTCCTGTAGGGGATCTCGGTCCACCGGTACGACCCGGCCCGGCATCCATCTATGCGCCCTCGCGCTCGCTTCCCGGTCGAGGATGAGCCGCGTGGCAGGCCGGGGCGCGGAGGCATGTGCTCGTGCGCCACGGGGGCGGGCGGGTGCCCGCGCGGCTCCGGTGCGCGCCGAGCCGCCGCGGATGGCGTGCGCCTGTGTCCCTAGCCACTCCCTCGCGTCCGGTCAACTGACGTATGACATACGTCCACTGACGCTCCGTCATTGTTCGAGTGCTTCTCGTTCGCGGGCGTCCAGGGTGGCTGGCGACACCGGTGTCCTCGCTCCCGCCTCTGGCGCCCTCGGCCGCAACCGTCTGGAGAGCCATGTCCCCTCGTCCGTCCGTCTCGGAGTCCGTCGTCGAGGGACGTTCCGGAGAGTCCGGCGACCGGTTCGGTGGTCCCGTCCTCGACGCGCTCCCGCGCGAGGCCCGTTCACCGCGCGCGGCCGACGAGTTCACCGCACGCCCCTGCGTGCCGATCGCCCAGCTCGTGCGCCGCAGGTCCCGGCATCGGCTGCGGCTCCTGCGCCGGGACCTGCGGCGGCGCTTCCTGCACCCCTCGGCCGTGGAGGAGTGACGAAGGCGGCCGACCAGGCGTGACCGATCAGACGGGCGTGAGACGAACTCCCCCGCCGTGACCTCGGCATGCGTGCGGGGTCAATGGCCGTTTCCCGTGGGCCTGGTGACGGTCGTACGCCCGGATGCGGCAGGATGAGCGGTCGTCCCGGACGGCGATCCACCGTCCGGCGTGACCGTGCATTCCCCGGATTCGAGCAGGTGGCAAGTGACGACACATCACACCGGGCCCGCGAGCCCTTCCCTCGGCCGCACGGGAGGCGACCGGTGAACCGAGCCCTCACGGTGGACGATCTGGTCGTCGCCGGAATCGCCCTGGCCGCGGGCCTCGCGACGGCCGTCCTGCTGCGGATGCTGCTGCGCTGGCTGGGCAAGCACGCCCTGCGCACCCGCTGGAGCGGCGACGACGTCATCGTCGACGCGCTGCGCACCCTGGTGCCGTGGGCGGCGGTGTCCGCGGGCGTCGCCGCCGCGGCCACGGCGCTGCCCCTGACCACGTCGGTCGGGCGGAACGTCAACCGTGTCCTGACCGTGGTGCTCATCCTGGTCGCGACGATCACCGCGGCCCGCGTCATCACGGGTCTGGTCCGCAGTGTCGCGCAATCCCGGTCGGGAGTCGCTGGCTCCGCGACGATCTTCGTCAACATCACGCGGGTCGTGGTGCTGGCGATGGGCTTCCTGGTCATGCTGCAGACCCTGGGCATCTCCATAGCCCCGCTGCTCACGGCCCTCGGCGTGGGGGGTCTCGCGGTCGCGCTGGCACTTCAGGACACCCTGGCCAACCTCTTCGCGGGCGTCCACATCCTCGCCTCGAAGACGATCCAGCCCGGCGACTACATCCGCCTCAGCAGCGGCGAGGAGGGCTACGTCGTCGACATCAACTGGCGCAACACGACCGTGCGCCAGCTCTCCAACAACCTGGTCATCATCCCGAACGCCCAGCTCGCGGGCACGAACATGACCAACTTCACGCGTCCCGAGCAGGAGATGACGCTCCTCGTGCAGGTCGGCGTGGGCTACGACAGCGACCTGGAGCACGTCGAGCGGGTGACCACCGAGGTGGTGGCCGAGGTGATGACGGAGATCACCGGCGCCGTCCCGGAGCACGAACCCGCCGTCCGCTTCCACACCTTCGGCGACTCGCGCATCGGCTTCACCGTGATCCTCGGCGTGGGCGAGTTCAGCGACCAGTACCGGATCAAGCACGAGTTCATCAAGCGGCTGCACCGGCGGTACCGGGACGAGGGCATCAGGATTCCGGCGCCCACCAGGACGGTCGCGCTCCAGCAGGGCGCGTCGGCGCTGCCCGACTCGGTCGGCCCCGACACGGTGCTGCCCGAGTCCGGCCCCGGCATCCCGCACCAGCGCGAGGCGCGCACGCGGCTGCCGTAGAGCCCCGGCCGGGGGTGTCCCGCCGGGGTCCGGCGTCCGGCGGCGGGCCGCCGCCGTCCCGGGTCCCGGTGGGCGGACGGGCGGCAGGGTCCTGTCGAGTGGGGGCCGGTCACGAGATATCTTGATGTCGAGCAATGTTGCAGACGTGGAGCGGAGCACCGGTGACTGACTCGACCATCATCTATACGCACACTGACGAGGCCCCGGCCCTGGCGACCCATTCGTTCTTGCCGGTGGTCCAGGCATACGCGTCGCAGGCCGGTGTCACTGTGGAAACCCGTGACATCTCGCTTGCCGGGCGCATCATCGCCCTCTTCCCCGAGTACCTGGAGGAGGGGCAGCGCATCCCGGACGCCCTGGCGGAGCTCGGTGAGCTGGCCAAGACGCCCGAGGCCAACATCATCAAGCTGCCGAACATCTCGGCCTCGATCCCGCAGCTGAAGGCCGCGGTCGCCGAGCTGCAGGAGCAGGGCTACGCGCTGCCGGCCTACCCGGACGACCCGAAGAGCGACGAGGAGCGGGAGATCCGCGCCCGTTACGACAAGGTCAAGGGCTCCGCCGTGAACCCGGTCCTGCGCGAGGGCAACTCCGACCGCCGCGCCCCCGCCTCGGTGAAGAACTACGCCAAGGCCCACCCGCACCGCATGGGCGCCTGGACCTCCGAGTCGAAGACGAACGTCGCCACCATGGGCGTGGACGACTTCCGCTCCACCGAGAAGTCCGCCGTGATCTCCGAGCCGACGGCGCTGCGCATCGAGCTGGTGGGCGACGACGGCTCCACCACCGTGCTGCGCGAGTCCGTACCCGTCCTGGCGGGCGAGGTCGTGGACGCCTCCGTGATGCACGTCGCGCCGCTGCGGGAGTTCCTCACCGCGCAGATCGCCCGCGCCAAGGCCGAGGGCGTGCTCTTCTCGGTGCACCTCAAGGCCACGATGATGAAGGTCTCCGACCCGATCATCTTCGGCCACGTCGTACGCGCCTTCTTCCCGAAGACGTTCGCGAAGTACGGCGAGACCCTCGCCGCCGCCGGACTGTCCCCGAACGACGGCCTGGGCGGCCTCTACAAGGGCCTGGAGGCGCTGCCCGAGGGCGCCGAGATCAAGGCGTCCTTCGACGCGGAGCTCGCCGAGGGCCCGGAGCTCGCGATGGTCGACTCCGACAAGGGCATCACCAACCTGCACGTCCCGTCGGACGTCATCGTCGACGCCTCCATGCCGGCGATGATCCGCACCTCCGGCCACATGTGGGGCCCGGACGGCCAGGAGGCCGACACCCTCGCGGTCCTCCCCGACAGCAGCTACTCCGGCGTGTACCAGGTCGTCATCGACGACTGCCGCGCCAACGGCGCCTTCGACCCGGCGACGATGGGCTCGGTCCCGAACGTCGGTCTGATGGCGCAGAAGGCCGAGGAGTACGGCAGCCACGACAAGACCTTCGAGATCCCGGCCACCGGCACGGTCCGCCTCGTCGACCAGGCCGGGAACGTCGTCCTGGAGCAGACCGTCTCGGCCGGCGACATCTTCCGCGCCTGCCAGACCAAGGACGCCCCGATCAAGGACTGGGTCAAGCTCGCGGTCACCCGCGCCCGCGCCACCGGCGACCCGGCCGTCTTCTGGCTGGACGAGACCCGCGCGCACGACGCCCAGCTGATCGAGAAGGTCAAGCGGTACCTGCCCGAGCACGACACCGAGGGCCTGGACATCAAGATCCTGTCCCCGGTCGAGGCGACCGCGTTCTCCCTGGAGCGCATCCGCCGCGGCGAGAACACGATCTCGGTCACCGGCAACGTCCTGCGTGACTACCTGACCGACCTGTTCCCGATCCTGGAGCTCGGCACCAGCGCCAAGATGCTCTCGATCGTGCCCCTCATGAACGGCGGCGGCCTCTTCGAGACGGGCGCCGGTGGTTCCGCCCCGAAGCACGTGCAGCAGCTGGTCAAGGAGAACTACCTGCGCTGGGACAGCCTGGGCGAGTTCCTGGCTCTGGCGTCCAGCTTCGAGCACCTCGCGACGACCACGGGCAACGCGCGCGCCCAGGTGCTCGCGGACACCCTGGACCGCGCGACGGCCTCGTTCCTGGAGAACGACAAGTCGCCGACCCGTCGCGTCGGCGGCATCGACAACCGCGGCAGCCACTTCTACCTGTCCCTGTACTGGGCCCAGGAGCTGGCCGCGCAGACCGAGGACGCCGACCTGGCCAAGGCCTTCGGCCCGCTCGCCGAGACGCTCGCCGACAAGGAGCAGACGATCGTCGACGAGCTGATCGCCGCGCAGGGCAAGCCGGCCGACATCGGCGGCTACTACCAGCCCGACGTCTCCAAGGCCTCGGCCGTCATGCGTCCGTCGAAGACGTGGAACGAGGCGCTGGCGATCCTCGCCTGACGCACCTTCGCGGACCCGCGGGTCCGCAGCGCCGCCCCGGCCGGGTCCTCCCGGCCGGGGCGGTGGCGCTCCGGGGGCCGGGTGCCGACGCGGGGCGCGCGGCGCTGGGCGGGACTCGGCGGCGCGGGCCCGGTGGTGGCGGGGCGCAGGTCCGGCGCCGGCCGGTCGGGGTCGGCGGGCCGCTCCCGGCGTACAGGGCGCCTACGCGTACGGCCTGCGGACGGGGCGTCCACGCGTACGCGTTCGACCGGGCCGGGCAGGGTAGCGATCACGTGGGCTTCGGCCCGACGACCGGGGCGCACCTGTGCCCGGGGACACGACGGAGCGGAGACGGACGTGACGACGGACGCCGGTATCGAGGTGCGGCCGGCCTCGGGCCACACGGGGGCGGAGATCGGCGGCGTCGACCTCGCCGGGCCCCTGGACGACGCGGTCGTCGCCGCGATCCGGGCGGCCCTGCTGCGCTGGAAGGTGCTGTTCTTCCGGGACCAGCGCCTCGACCACGCCGCCCATGTGGCGCTCGCCCGGCGCTTCGGCGAGCCGGTCACCCTGCGCTCCCGCGGCAAGGCGTCGCCCCCGGACTTCCCGCAGGTGGAGACGACGGCCGACCGGCTGGAGCTGGCCGGCCGCTACGGCATGGACCGCGACGAGTGGCTGGAGCGGCGCCGGCACACCCTGCTGCGGGGGTGGCACTGCGACCACGGCGCCCGGATCGACCCGCCGGCGGCGACCGTCCTGCGCGCGGAGACCGCCCCGCCGTACGGCGGCGACACCACCTGGTCCAACCTGGCCGCCGCGTACGCGGGCCTGTCCGAGCCGGTGCGGCGGTTCGCCGACGGGCTGCGGGCGGAGCACCGGCTCGGCGTCGGATACCGGCCGCGAGCGGACCACGACGCCTACGTCCGGCACCTCCAGGACCATCAGGTCGCCTCGGTGCACCCGCTGGTGCGCGTGCACCCGGAGACGGGCGAGCGGCTGCTCTTCGTCAACGGTTACTACGTCGACCAGATCCTGGACGTGTCCCGCGCGGAGAGCCTGCGCCTGCTGGAGATGTTCGTCGAGCAGGCGACCCGCCCCGAGTACACGGTCCGCTTCCGCTGGGAGCCCGGCAGCGTGGCGTTCTGGGACAACCGGGCGACGGTGCACCTCGCTCCCGCCGACACCGGGCACCTGGATTTCCCGCGCGTCATGCACCGGGTGATGCTGGCGGGCGACGTCCCGTACGGCGTCGACGGCAGGCCCTCCGAGGCGTTGACCGGCTCCCCGCTGCACAGGTCCTGACACCTGCTCCGTATGCCCTGAACGGGGCATATTTTCCTTATTGTGCGCTTACCGGGTGATCGTTCTATTCTGTGCGAGTAGGGCTCGGACAGAACGACGGCCGGCCCCGTGCCGGTGGGAAGCGGGCTTTCCATGGCTGAGCGATTCAAAAGGCTGGGGCTGGCCGGTGAGATGTCGGCCGAGTTCCTCGGCACCATGGTTCTCATCCTCTTCGGGTGCGGCGTGGTGGCCCAGGTGGTCGCCGGCGGCGCACTCACGACGCCTCCGGGCGGTCTCGGCAACCACGACAGCATCGCCTGGGCATGGGGCCTCGGCGTCACCCTCGGTGTCTACGTCGCCGCACGGCTGAGCGGCGCCCACCTCAACCCGGCGGTCACCGTCGCGCTGGCCACGTTCAAGGGCTTCCCGTGGCGGAAGGTCGCGCCGTACGCGCTGGCGCAGACGGCCGGAGCGTTCGTGGCCGCCCTCATCGTGCGCTGGAACTACACCGAGGCGCTGGCGAAGGCGGACCCCGGACACACCATCAAGACACAGGGCGTCTTCTCGACCCTTCCGGCGAACGGCAACCCGAACCTGCCGGTCCACGAGTGGGGCGCCTTCCGCGACCAGATCATCGGCACCGCCATCCTGCTGCTGCTGATCCTGGCCATCACCGACCTGCTCAACACACCGCCCGGCGCGAACCTGGCCCCGTTCATCATCGGTCTGGTCGTGGTCGCGATCGGTATGGCCTGGGGCACCAACGCGGGGTACGCGATCAACCCGGCGCGTGACTTCGGGCCGAGGCTGGCGAGCTTCTTCACGGGCTACGGCGGAGCATGGCGAGATCAGTACGGGAATATCTACTTCTGGGTCCCGATCATCGGTCCGCTCATCGGCGGCCTGCTCGGCGCGGGCATCTACAAGTTCCTGATCGGCCGGTTCCTGCCGACGGCCGAGCCGGAGCCGCCCGGACGCGTCCCCTCCCCCGACGAGTCCTGACCCCCAAGAAGGAGGCGAATCCCCATGGCGGACTTCGTCGGCGCGGTGGACCAGGGGACCACCAGCACCCGATTCATGATCTTCGACCACGCCGGGAACGAGGTGGCGAAGCACCAACTGGAGCACGCGCAGATCATGCCCCGGTCGGGCTGGGTCGAGCACGATCCGGTGGAGATCTGGGAACGCACCAACTCGGTGATGCAGAACGCCCTGCGGCACGGGAACCTGTCCCCCGACGACCTGGCCGCGATCGGCATCACCAACCAGCGGGAGACCACGGTCGTCTGGGACCCGCGCAACGGCCGCCCCTACTACAACGCCATCGTCTGGCAGGACACCCGCACCGACTCCATCGCCGCGGCCCTGGAGCGCTCGGGCAAGGGCGATGTCATCCGCCGCAAGGCGGGGCTGCCCCCGGCGACCTACTTCTCCGGTGGCAAGATCCAGTGGATCCTGGAGAACGTCGACGGGGTCCGCGAGGCGGCCGAGCAGGGCCACGCCCTCTTCGGCAACACCGACGCCTGGGTCCTGTGGAACCTGACGGGCGGTCCCGACGGCGGCATCCACGCCACCGACGTGACCAACGCCAGCCGCACCATGCTGATGGACCTGGAGACCCTCGACTGGGACGACGAGCTGCTGGGATTCTTCGGCATCCCGCGGGCCATGCTGCCCACCATCAGCCCCTCGTCCCACCGGGAGGCGTACGGCGTCACCCGTACGTCCCGGCCGCTGCGTGCCGCCATCCCCATCACCGGGGTGCTCGGCGACCAGCAGGCGGCCACGGTCGGGCAGGTCTGCTACGCGCCGGGCGAGGCGAAGAACACCTACGGCACCGGCAACTTCCTGGTGCTCAACACCGGTACCGAGCTGGTCCGTTCACAGCACGGGCTGCTCACCACCGTGGCGTACCAGTTCGGCGACAGCCCGGCGGTGTACGCCCTGGAGGGCTCCATCGCGGTGACCGGGTCCGCGGTGCAGTGGCTGCGCGACCAGCTGAAGATCATCAGCGACGCCGCGGAGAGTGAGACCCTCGCCAGGACGGTCGAGGACAACGGCGGCATCTACTTCGTGCCGGCGTTCTCGGGACTGTTCGCCCCGTACTGGCGCTCCGACGCGCGCGGCGCGATCGTCGGTCTCGCCCGGTACAACGACAACGGGCATCTGGCCAGGGCGACGCTGGAGGCCATCTGCTACCAGAGCCGTGACGTCGTCGAGGCGATGGAGCAGGACTCCGGAGTCCACCTGGACGTGCTCAAGGTCGACGGCGGCGTGACCGCCAACGACCTGTGCATGCAGATCCAGGCCGACGTCCTCGGCGTTCCGGTCAGCCGCCCCGTCGTCGCGGAGACCACCGCGCTCGGCGCCGCCTACGCGGCTGGGCTGGCCACCGGCTTCTGGCGTGACACCGACGAACTGCGCACCCACTGGCAGGAGTCGAAGCGCTGGGAGCCCCAGTGGTCCGACGACCGGCGCGCGGAGGGCTACGCGGGCTGGAAGCGGGCGGTGGAGCGCACGCTCGACTGGGCCAAGGTCGAGTAGCGGGACCACGCCCGGCGGGCACGACGGCGGAGGCCGTACCGGAATCTTCCGGTACGGCCTCCGAACTGCGACTTCTCAGAAGTCGGGACGACAGGATTTGAACCTGCGACCCCTTGACCCCCAGTCAAGTGCGCTACCAAGCTGCGCCACGTCCCGCCGCGGTTCCCGTGGTCTCCCACGTGATCGCGCAGGTGAACCCTACCGCACACGGGCGACCGGTCCCGGCCACGGCCCGCCCGTCAGGCGTTGGGGTCGAACGCGATGCCCGCGGGTTTGGCCTTCTCGAGGTGGTAGTTGAAGTTGCCGTCCTTGAGGCCGAAGACGGCGCTGCCCCAGTTGGCCTGGCTGATCCTGTCGCGCAGGCCCGCGGGGTAGCCGTTCCAGCCGACGAGGCTCGGGAACTGCCAGGTGTGGTAGTGGTTCTCCGGCGGTTCGTCGTTGGAGTTGGCCGGGCGGAAGCAGTGCGTGCTCAGGCCGTCCTTGTGGTAGACGACCTTGGGATGGGTACCGTCCCAGCGGATCTGGTCGCGGCCGTAGACGCTGAAACCGCCGTGCGCCGAGGTGGAGACGTACTGCGCCTGGTTGTTCTGCACCCACACGACGACGTGCTCCCAGTCGTGGCAGTGTCCGCCGAGGCTGCTGCCGGCCACGGCCTGGTCCTTCTCGAAGTAGAGGCCGTACATGATCGCGCACCAGCCGTTGTTGCACTTCTCGCGCGAGTAGCCGTTGGTGTTGTCGAGGTCCCAGGAGTCGCGGCACTGCCCGTTGAGGGCGCCGGAGGGGTTGAGGCCGGGGTTCAGGGTCCCGTCGGGGCCGATGGCGGGGGTCGGGTAGCAGCCGTCGGTGTCGTAGTCGAAGGCCGGCTGGAACGTCTGCTCCAGACCGTCCGCGTTGGCCGGCAGGGCCCTGGGCGGGTCGGCGAGGGCGCTTCCCGGGAAGGCCACGACCAGCGCCAGCGCGCTGCCGAGGATCACCGAGACTCTGCGGGTGCGCGAGCTTTTCTTCACTGCGTCCTCCTGGTCGACCGCGGCGTGGGGGTGGTGCGGGCGGTCGTATTGGCATGCCCAGGACAGCTTTCCGGGGCGTCACCGAAAACACCAGTGTCGACAGGTGTCGGAGTGATGAAGGATCAACCAATGCCGGAAGCACGCGCGTTGGCGAGCCGGACGAACCAGCCGAAGCCGTCCGGCCGACCCCGCCGGGGTCGGCCGGACGGTGGCCGTGCGACGCACCGGCGGCCGGGGAGGCATACGGACCGCTCCGCCGTCCCACAGGGCCACCCGTACAGAGCCCACGGCGTCCACGGCGAGGGCCGACCGGAACCGGACGGGCGACCCCGCCGAGGACGGCGGACGGTGCGGGGGCGACGGACGAACCGCCCGGCGCGGGCAGACGAGTCGGCTGGGACCGGACGGGCCGGCCGCACAGTTGCGAGAGACGAAAGGACCGGGGAGTCGGGACAGGGCGGCGGAACCAGGCGCACTCCCCGCCGAGTTCAACCCGACGACCAGGGCGCGACCAACAACATGTCTCAGCGGGCGGCCAGTTCGTCCGTCGCCTCGCCGCCCGCCGCCGCGGTGCGGCTCAGGAAGTCGGCGAGCAGCCGCAGTTGGCTCTCGTCGTAGTCGGCGCAGATCTCCTCGACCGCCGAGGTCATCCCGGAGTAGAGGCCGATGATCTCCGCGTTCCGCTCGCGCAGGGGCCGCAGTCGGGTGGCACGGCGGTCGTTCGGATCGCGCTCGCGGGCGATCCAGCCGCCGCGTTCCAGGCGGTCGAGGATGCCCGTCAGGGTGGCGGGATGCAGACCGGCGAGCCTGGCGAGCGCGCTGGGGCCGATCGGACCGTGCCGGTTGATCAGGTCGAGACAGTCGACGTCGACCGCCTTGAGCTCCAGCCGCGCCCCGAC
This sequence comes from Streptomyces sp. NPDC028308, assembly GCF_055565855.1. Taxonomy (NCBI): domain Bacteria; kingdom Bacillati; phylum Actinomycetota; class Actinomycetes; order Kitasatosporales; family Streptomycetaceae; genus Streptomyces; species Streptomyces sp. NPDC028308. The sequence continues at coordinate 383,971 of NZ_JBVHTO010000012.1, read as the reverse complement.
CTGCTGGTTGAGCAGGGAGAGCTGTACCCCCAGCGCCCGGAGCGACTCCCTGATCTCCCCGCTCAGCCGCCGGTGCTCGCGGGCGCCCTCGGGTCCTACGGAACTCATATGTTACGCTCCTCGTAATATCGGGTCCGCGAAGGACACGGTACTCCGACGGGAGTGTGCACCATGATCACGGCTGCGGGCACGACCGGACACGAACACACGACACGGGCACTGCGCCTCGCGAGCCTGCTCTTCTCGGGTGTGTTCGCCGGATTCCTGGTGGCGGTCCTCGTCCTCGAACTCTCCCTGCGGCGCTTCGACGGGGCCGTCTACACCCAGGTACGGCAGGTCGAGCTGGTCCGCCTGGACGACCTCGCGTCCGGCACCCTCCTGCCGGCGCTGCTGATCACGGCGACCCTGACCGCGATGGCGCTACGGCCCCGGGGTCCCGCCCTGTGGCCGACGGCGACGGCACTCGTCCTGCTGCTGAGCGTGCTCGTCACGACGCTCGTCCTCAATCTCCCCGTCAACGCCGACCAGCTCGACTGGCAGGTGCAGGCCCCGCCCGCGGACTGGGCCGGCGTGCGCGACCGCTGGCAGCTCGCCCACGCCGTCCGCACGGGCGCCGCCCTGGCCGCCTTCGGCCTGCTCTCCTGGGCGGCGATGAGCAGCGCCAGCACCGGTCACCGGCCCTCCGCGCCCCCGTCGCCGGCGCAGGTGCCGGGAAAGGCGGGCCCCAAGCGGGTCATGGAGGAGAGCGCGTGACCGAGATCGAGCTGTCCTGCGGGACGATCGCCTACGAGGACACCGGTGGCGACGGGCCGGTCGTGGTGCTGCTGCACGGGCTGCTCATGGACGCCTCCCTGTGGGACGGGCCGCTCTCCGACCTGTCGGCCGACCACCGGTGTGTGACGCCGACGCTCCCCCTCGGGGCGCACCGTCACCCGATGCGGCCCGAGGCCGACCTGTCGCCGCCGGGGGTGGCGCGCCTGGTGTCCGAACTCCTGGACCGCCTCGATCTGCGCGATGTCGTCCTGGTGGGCAACGACACGGGAGGGGCACTCGTCCAGTTGCTCCTGGCCGACGGGGCGCCCCGGGTGCGGCGGGCCGTCCTCGTCTCCTGCGACGCCTTCGACAACTTCCCGCCGGGGCTCACCGGCAGAACGCTGCTGCTCGCCGGCCGGCTCCCGCCGCGGATGTTCGGGCTGTTCATGCGGCAGCTGCGGCTGAGGGCCGTGCGGCGGCTCCCGGTCGCGTTCGGGTGGCTGACCAGGCGCGGGGACGCCGCCACGGCGCGGTGGGTGCGTCCGGTGACGGAGCTGTCCGGGATCCGCCGCGACGCCGTCCGGCTGCTGCGCGCGGCGGCGGCGGACACCGGCTTCCTGCTCGCCGCGGCCGAGCGGCTGGCCGGTTTCGAGCGACCGGTGCTGGTGGTCTGGGCGGCCGAGGACCGGGTGATGCCTCCCGAGCACGGGCGGCGCCTGGCCGAACTCCTGCCGCGGGCACGGCTGGTGGAAGTGACGGACAGCTACACGCTCGTCCCGCTGGACCAACCGGAACGGCTCGCGCGGCTGATCCGGGAATTCAGCCGGTCACCCGGCACACCGCCGAGCCCGTGACACCGCCCGGCCGTTCGATCCGGCCGGGCGGCGATGCCGGTACCGGTCCTCTAGCTCGGGGGAAGCGGACGGGCGTAGACGTTCTTCGGGGTCACGATCTCGGTGATCGCGCGGGCGACGAGGGTGGACGGCTCCTGCCCGCCGACCGTGATGTCGGTGTTGATCATGACCACGAGGGTGGCCTTCTTCGACGGCAGGTAGACGGTCACCGTCTCGTAGCCCGGGATGGAGCCGTTGTGCCCGATCCAGCCGTCGGACTTGAAGATGCCGAGGCCGTAGGTGGTGCCGGGGTGGCCGGTCGGCAGCGTCTTGAGCCGCTCCGCCTGGAGCCGCGGGCTGATCAGCTCACCGGTCGCGACGATCTTGGCCCAGCGGTGCAGGTCGTGCAGGTTCGAGATCATCGCGCCCGCCGCCCAGGCCCAACTCGGGTCCCAGTCCGTGGAGTCGGCGACCTCGCCGCTCAGGGTCTGGTTCGTGTACCCCCGCGGGTGCGGCTCGGGGAACTCGGAGCCCTCCGGGAACAGCGTGTGGCGCAGGTGGGCCGGGCGCAGCACTCGGCGCTCGATGACGTCGGCGAGGCGGTGGCCGGTGACCTTCTCGATCACCAGGCCGAGCAGGATCAGGTTGCTGTTGTTGTACTCGAACTTCTTCCCGGGCGCGAAGGTGTTCTTGTGCCGGTAGCCGTACTCGAGCAGCTCCTCCGGGGAGAAGTAGCGGTTGGGGTCGCTCATCAGGTCGTGGTCGAAGTCCGGGTCGTCGCTGTACGGGTACAGGCCGCTGCGCATCTCGGCCAGGTGCCGCAGGGTGATGCGGTCGCCGTTCGGTACGCCGTCGACGTAGGCGGAGATGGGGTCGTCGAGGCCGATCCGGCCGTCGTCGACGAGCTTGAGCAGCGCGGTGACCGTGAAGGTCTTGGTCTCGCTGCCGATCCGGACGAACTCACGGGTGGTCATCGGCTCACCGGTGTCGATGTCGGCGAGGCCGGTCGCGCGGACGTAGCTGCCCTTGCCCGGCATCCACAGGCCGACGACGACGCCGGGGATCTCGGCCGCCCGGCGGACCTTCTCGACGGCCTTGTCCAGCCGGGCGGTCAGTTTCCGGCCGAGTCCGTCCGGTGGGGTCCTGTCCTTGTCGAAGCGGTCGGCGACCACGGCGTGGTCGGCCGTGGCGGGGATCGCGGTCATGGGCGCCAGGATGGACGCCACCAGCAGCGATGCGGCGAACAGGCGGCGGGAGGGGGGACGTCGCACAGGGGACCTCTTCCAGGTCGGGGGTTCGAGGGCAACGTCCCATCCGGACCCGGGGGCGGAGGTCCCGGCCCGGTACACGTCCCTGCGAGTCCACCCGTTCGGCGCCACCGGATTCCGGCGCGGCTCCGGGCCAGGTCAGGCGCCCGGGGTAAGTACTCAGGCGGTTGCCGGGATTCTGTGCCGGCGGGGGTGTGCCTACCGCTTCGCCCGGCCCGTACGTGCGCGGGCCCGTAGGCCGATTCCGCGAACTTCCCGGGGCCGGTGTGCGTCGGAGCACGGTGACGGGGCAGAACGCGTCGTGGCGCGTGCGGTGGACCACCACGGTCGCCGCGTGCCGTGAGTGCGGTGCGACCCGAGGAGTGGTGGCATGGCGACCTTCCTGCGTGACGGCACGGACCGGCCGGGCGCGGCCCGGGCCCGGCGTACGCCCGCCCGCTCCCGGGTGACGGCGGCGCTCGCGTGCCTCGCGTTCCTCGGGCCGCTGACCGGCTGCGGCGGTGACGACGGCGCGAGCGGTACGCCGACGAAGGCGTCCGGCACGGCCGGAACGGCTTCCGGCACACCCACCTCGGCCGCCGGTTCGAGCGGCCCGACGAGTCCGGGCGGGGACGCGACGCCGACGGGGGCGGGCCGTACCTCATCGTCCGCTCCGAGCCCGGTCGGGAGCGGCACTCCGGGCGGCCGGTGCCACACCTCCGAGCTGCGCGCCTCGGTCGGGGACAACGACCCCGGCGCCGGGCAGGAGAACTTCCGCGTCGTCCTGACCAACGGCTCCTCGCGCACCTGCACCGTGCGCGGCTTCCCCGGCGCGGCCTTCGTCGACGCGTCCGGCAGGCAGCTCGGCCCCGACCCGAAGCGGTCGTCGGAGAAGCCGAGGACGGTCACCCTGGCGCCGGGGCAGAGCGCCCTGGCCGGTCTGACCTTCTCCAACCCCGGGATCAGCGGCGCGAAGACCGCCGAACCGGACGCGCTCCTGGTCACGCCGCCCGACGAGAAGGCCTCACTGCGGGTGCGGTGGACGCACGGCGAGGTGCCCGTGTCCGGCAACGCCTCCACGGTCTCCCTGACGCCCCTGCGCACCGGCCCCTGACGTACACCCCGGGTCCGGCTCGGGTCAGCGGTTCTCGCGCAGCCGCCAGCCGTGGTCGACCGGGCCCAGACCCGCGCCCAGCGGGAAGCCCGCGGCTATCGCGCCCGTGACGTAGTCCTTCGCGCGCCGCACCGCCTCCGGCACGGGCAGCCCCTGCGCCAGGCCCACGGCCACCGCGGAGGCCAGGGTGCAACCGGTGCCGTGGGTATGGCGGTTGTCGTGGCGGGGCGCGCGCAGCCAGTGCTCCCCGGCGCCGTCGGTGAGCAGGTCCACGGCCTCGCCGGGCAGGTGCCCGCCCTTCACCAGGACCCAGCGCGGCCCGAACGCCAGCAGCCGTTCCGCCGCCTCGGACATGCCCCGTTCGTCCGTGGCGCGGACACCCGTGAGCTGCGCGGTCTCGTCCAGGTTCGGGGTGGCCACCGTCGCCACCGGCAGCAGCACGGTACGTACGGCGTCCAGGGCCTCGTCCGCCAGCAGGCGGTCGCCGTGCTTGGAGACGCTCACCGGGTCCACGACCACCGGCGCGGCGGTCCCCGCCAGCAACTCGGCGACCAGGCGCACCAGTTCGGCCGAGGCGAGCATGCCGGTCTTCACGGCCTGCACGCCGATGTCGTCCACGACGCTGCGGTACTGCGCGCGCACGGCATCGGCCGGGAGCTCCCAGGCGCCCTGGACGCCGACGGAGTTCTGCGCGGTGACCGCGGTCAGCACGCTCATGCCGTGCGCACCCAGCGCGAGCATCGTCTTCAGGTCGGCCTGGATGCCCGCGCCGCCGCCGGAGTCCGAACTGGCGACGGTCAGGACGCGGGGCGGTGCGAGGGACGGTGCGGCGGGGCCGGTGGAGGGAGTCATACCTGGTTCTCCGTACGGGGAAGGGGCGTGCGGCGGCGGGGACACCGGGGTCAGCGGCGGGCGCGCAGGCGCAGTGGGGCGTACACCACGAGGGCCGCGGCGAAGGCCACGGGGTAGGCGAGGTCGGCGCCGTGCAGGGCCTCGGCCACCGGGCCGACGTACAGGCTGGTGCTCATGAACGGGACCGCGGCGGCGAAGGCGGCGGCGAACGCGACGAGCGCGGGCCACCACGGCCGCGGGCGGGCCTCCTCGGCGGCGAGGTCGACCGGTGCGCCGCCGCGGGCCCTGCGGCGCACGCTCCAGTCGACGGCCACGACGGCGACGAACCCGGGGATCCAGTAGCCGACGAGGAGGAGCACGTTCTGGAAGCGGGCGGTGGTGTCCGCGGCGTGCATCCAGAGCACGAGCGGGAACCCGAGCGCCGCGGCCAGGGCGGCTGCGACGGGACGCGGCAGCCGTACCCCAATGGTCTGCAGTGCCAGGGAGCCGCTGTAGTCGTTCATGGCGTTGCTGCACAGGGCGGCGAGCGCCACGGCGAGCAGTCCGAGGGCGCCCGGTACCCCGCCGCCGAGCAGCGCGTCGACGCCGTGGGCGGTCTGGTCGGTGAAGACGGACGCGCCCCACAGGCCGAGCGCCTGGACGGCGACGAAGGAGGCGGCGAGACCGAGCAGTGTGCACCAGAACATCCGGGGCCGGGACGCGGAGCGCGGCAGGTAGCGGCTGAAGTCGCTGGCGTAGGGGGCCCAGGACAGGGCGAGGCTCAGTGCGACGGCGCAGGTCAGGACGAAGGCGCCGGCGCGGTCGGCGCCGTGCGCGGTGGCCGTGGCGAGGCGTGGGTCACCGGTCGCCAGTCTGGCCGTGAGGGCGAGGAAGGCGGCGCCGAGCGCGAAGGTCATCACGGTCTGGAGGCGGTGGATCGCCTCGTACCCGAGGACGCCGAGCGCTCCCTGTGCTGCCATCACGACCAGGACGCCGAGCCAGAACGGCCGGCCGCAGAGCTGGGCCAGCGCGTCTCCGCCGAACAGGCCGATCAGCGCGTCCCAGGCGATCGACGACAGCCACTGCAAAGCGCCGGGCAGTACGACGGCGGGGCCGAACGCGAGCCGGGAGAGCGGGAGTTGGGCCGCGCCGGTCTGGCTGCCCCAGGTGCCGAGGAAGGCGGTCGGTACGGCACCGAGGAGGGTGCCGAGGACGACGGCCGCGAGCGCGGTGGCGAAGTCGAGGCCGAGTGCGGCGCCGACGGTGCCGGTGAACACCCCCGTCATGGTCAGGTTGGGCGCGAACCACACGGTGAACAGCCGCCCGGGGCCGCCGTAGCGGGCGTCCTCGGGAACGGGCGCTATGCCCCGCGCCTCGACCCGCAGGTCACCGGGGGCCGCGGGCATCCGCCCGTCGAAGGCGCCCTGCGGGCCTGCGACGGCCACCTCGCCACGGGCATGCGGCAACGACATGAGACATCCCTCCGCCAGTCCTAACTGGTTCAGGTTCGACGGGTGTGATCTCAGCCCTCGTGCGGGGCACCCCGTGTCCGGTTGTGCGGGCCAGGATAGCCACAGGGGTGGGGGGGGGGGGGGGGGGGGGGGGGGGGGGGGGGGGGGGGGGCGCGCGCGCCCCCCCCCCCCCGGGGCGGGGGCCCCGGCGGGCGGGGGCGGGGGGCGGGGGGGGGGGGGGGGGGGGCGGGT